>DATBLY010000117.1:0-6724 GCA_036555125.1 Actinomycetota bacterium
CGTCGCGCTGGTCGGCGCGCTGGTGGTCGCGTCGTCCGTGGCCGGGTGGTCGGCCCGCTTCGGCCCCTGAGGCCTGTCGATGGTCGAGACCATCACCCCCGTCGTGCACGGGGGACGCGGCAGGTGGCTGGGTGCGCTGGCCCTGCACACGGCCGGGGCGACCGTCACGGCCGCGGCGTTCGGGGCCGTCCTCGGCGCGATCGGGGCGTTGCTCGGCGCGCCCTTCGGGCGCGCCGGGCTGGTCGCGCTGGCGGTCTCCGCCGCCGCGTACGCGGCGGCGGACCTCTCCGGCCGTCGGGTCCCGACCCCGCAGCTCCGGCGCCAGGTCCCCGACTGGTGGCGCACGTTCTTCGGCCGGCCCGTCGCGGCCGCCCTGTACGGGGCGGGGCTGGGGATCGGCTTCTTCACGTACCTGGCGCACGGCACGCTCGTGGTGGTCGCCGGCGCCGCGTTCGCGGGTGGGCGGCCGGCGCTCGGGGCGCTGCTGATGGCGCCGTTCGGGCTGGTGCGCGGGCTGTCGGCGGCGACGGCCTGGGACGCAACCTCTCCGGAACGCGGGCGGGCGCTCGTCGATCGCCTGGCGGCGATCCCCGACCGCCGGCGCCGGGTGACGAACGCGGCGGCGCTCGGTGCCGCGGCGTCCCTGGCGGCCTGGGCCGCGATCGTCGCCGGTCCGGGCGGGTGGTGGGAGCTCCTCGCGGCCGCGCTGGGATCGGTGTTCGCGTGGGCAGCCGCGTCGAAGCTCGTCGCGCCGGGACGGTGGCGGCGGGCGCTCGGCGCGCACGCGCTCGCCGATCCGGCCGCCGGGATCGCTCGGTGGGGCGTGCCGGTCGCCGAGGCGTTCGTCCCGGCCCTGGTCGTGCTCGGACGCCCGCGGGCGGCCGGCGTCTGGGCGACCGCGCTGGTCCTGGGGTTCACGCTCGAGATCCTGCGGATCCGACCCGGCGCGGCCGGCCGGGTGCCCTGCGGCTGCTTCGGGTCTCGCTCGACGGTGCGGACCTCGACGGCGCTCTTGCGCAACGCGGCGCTCGCCGCCGCCGGGATCCTGGTGGCGATCCGCGGCTCGTCGGGGGAGGCGATCGCGTGGCCGGCCCGGCCCGTGGCATCGGACGTGGTGCCGCTCGCGCTCGCGCTCGGCTCGCTCGCCGTCACCGGCCTCCTGGTGTGGCGCGCGGCCGCGTGGCTGGCTCCGTCACGCGGCCGGGACGGCTCGACGCCGCCCGCGTCCGCCCGCTGGGGGCGCGCGTGAGACGCGGCCTGCGCGGTCTCGCCCCGTTCGTGGCGTCGGCGCTGACGATCGCGCTCGTCGGCGCGGCCCTCGCCCGCGCCCCGGTCGACCTCGAGGATCCGAACGACACGCGCGGGCTCATGGACGTGCTCACGGTGACGTTCGACGCCGCGGAGCAGCCGACGTGGGCCGTCGCGCTCGAGAAACCGTGGCGGACCCGCGCGACGTGGGACCGTGCGTTCGTCTTCGTCTACCTGGACGTCCTCGGCGATCCGCGCGGCGACTACTACGCGATCGTGCGCTCGACCGGGAGCGAGATCCTCGGGTCGCTCTGGCGCGACCCCAAGCGCGGGAACGACATCCGGGTGCGGCCGCTCGAGGTCCTGTGGCGGTCGCCGAGGGAGGTCGCCCTCACCATCCCGCTCTCCGCGATGGACGTCGGGGCGTTCCGCTCGGTCTACCGCTGGTGGGTCGTGACCACGTTCACGGGGGAGGTGTGCCGGCGCACGTGCATCGACCGCGCCCCGGACGAAGGCGCGATCGAGCAGTTGCTACCTGGGGTGAGCCCGACGCCGACCCCGTCCGGCACCCCGACGCCGTCCGGCACCCCGACCCCGACGACCTCGCCCACGCCCTGACGCGACCCGTCACCAGATGTTCCTGCGGGGTCCCTACCGCTCCGCGGCGCTCCGCGGCTAGGCTTCGCGCGACGGCGGGGGACGGATGCGACGTTCGGCCACCAGGATGACCAGGCTCCTCGCGACCGTCGCGGTCGTGGCCGTGACGGCCTCGGTCGCGCACGCGCAGACCCCGTCGCCCTCCACCCGGGAGGACCAGGTCCTGCGGGTCGGCGTGGTATCGGACCTGATCACGGACAACCCCTGGGCCGTCAGCGCGGGGAGCGACTGGTCGGTCGTCACGGTGCAGTACGACATGCTCCTGAAGTTCGCGGACGAGGACCTGTCCCCGGCGCCGAGCCTGGCCGAGGGATGCGAGCCGAGCACCGACTACCTCACCTGGACCTGCACCCTCCGGGACGGTCTGATGTGGAGCGACGGCACGCCGCTCACGTCGGAGGACGTGGCGTTCACGTACCGGTTCGTGATCGACCACAAGATCCCGCAGTACCGGAGCTACTTCCCGTTCGACCCCGTCTTCGAGACGCCCGATGCTCGCACGCTGATCTGGAAGGCGCAGAAGCCCACGTTCGCGCCGGACGTGCCGCCGTGGGTCTACATCGTGCCCGAGCACGTCTGGGCGAAGTACGACGACGCTGACCTGAAGACGATCAAGGGCGTGCCGAACACCCCGTCGATCGCGAGCGGGCCGTTCGTCCTGACGGAGTGGACCCGCGGGCGCTCCTGGACGATGGAGCGCAACCCGTACTACTGGGGCGACCGCCCGACGCTCGATCGCATCGAGTTCCGCCTCTACACGAACAACGAGGCGATGGTGCAGGCCCTGCGCAACGGCGAGATCGACTTCGCCGACGGGATCAAGCCGTCGCTGCTCGCGACGCTCGAGGACGCGCCCAACATCGAGGTGCAGCGCGTCGTGTCGGACTGGTGGCTGAACCTCGCGTTCAACTTCGGCGGCCAGAGCGACGCGGCCGATCCGCTGCCCGCCCTGCAGGACATCCGCGTGCGCCGGGCGATCGCGATGGCGATCGACAAGCAGGAGATCGCCGACGTCGTCTACCAGGGGACGGCGGCCCCGGGCGACACGGTGATCCGTCCCGCCTCGGCCTTCTGGCACCTGGACATCCCGACTGACGAGGAGCTGCCCTACGACCCCGGGGCCGCGTCCGCCCAGCTCGAGGCCGCGGGCTACGTCGACACCGACGGCGACGGGATCCGCGAGGATCCCGCGACCGGCGATCCCCTCCGCCTGCGGATGCCCGCGTCCGAGGACACCACGGGCGCGATCGAGGCGGGCCAGCTGATCGTCGGCTACCTCCGCACGATCGGGATCGGCGTCCGCCTGGAGCCCGCCTCTGACGCGAAGATGAACGACTTCTGGGGCTCGGGGGACTTCGACGCGTACATCTGGTACTGGAGCGGCGACCCGGATCCGAACTACCAGCTGTCCATCTTCACGTCGGGTCAGTGCGGTGGGTGGAGCGACGGGTGCTGGGCCGATCCGGCGTACGACGCGCTCTACCAGGAGCAGCGAACGATCATGGATCGCGACGAGCGCCTGAAGGTCGTGCAGGAGGCGCAGCGGTACCTCTACGAGCAGCTCCCCGGGGTCGTGCTCGCCTACCCCGGGTGGCTGCAGGCCTACCGGACCGACCGCTACACGGGCTACGTCCCCGCCCCCGGCCCGCAGGGCTACCTGCTGCCCGGGTACAACTACGACTCCTACGTGGCGCTGCGTCCGGTGAGCACGACCGGCGCCGCCCCGGCTCCGGTCGGGCCACCGGGCTGGGTGTGGGCATCGCTGATCGCCCTGCTCGGGGTCTGGTTGTTCGCGTGGCTGCGACACGACCGCTGGCGGATCCAGATGGAGGCATAGGCGCGACGCGCCGTTCGGAGCCGTGGGGACCTGGGCGTACATCGCGCGGAAGGTGCTCGCCGCGATCGGCACGATCGTGTTCGTCCTGACGTTCAACTTCGTGCTGTTCCGGGTGATGCCGGGCGACCCGGTGGCGATCCTGGCCCGCAGCGAGCGCCTCACGGACGCCGACGTCGCAGCCCTCCGTGAGTCCTACGGGCTGGACGAGCCGATCCTGCGCCAGTACCGGATCTACGTGCGGCAGGTGCTCTCCGGCAACCTGGGCGTGTCGCTCCGCTCGCCCCAGACGGTCAGCTCGATGATCCAAGAGCGCGTGTGGCCCACGGTCCTGCTGGTCGGCCTCGGCACGCTGTTCGCCACGATGATCGGGCTCGCGATCGGGATCAAGGGCGCGTGGCGTCGCCGCAGCCGCTTCGACCGGTCGACGCTGCTCGGCGGGCTCGTCCTGTACTCGATGCCCGAGGGCTGGCTCGGGATGCTCCTGCTCCTGGTGTTCGCGGGGACGCTCGGGTGGTTCCCGGCGGGCGGCTACGAGACGGGCGGCCTGACCGGGATCGACCGGGTGGTCGACATCATGAACCACCTGTTCCTGCCGGTGCTGACGCTCACGCTCGGCTACGTTGGGGAGTACGCGCTCGTGATGCGCTCCTCGTTGATCGAGGTGATGGACGAGCCGTTCGTCGACACCGCACGCGCGAAGGGCGTGCCGGACACCTGGGTCCGCCGGCACCACGCGGTACCGAACGCGCTGCTGCCGTCGTTCACGTTGATCCTGCTGAGCTTCGGCTTCGTCCTGGGGGGCTCGATCATCGTCGAGAGCGTCTACTCGTGGCCGGGACTCGGCCTGCTCACGTACGACGCGATCCGGCAGCTCGACTATCCCGTGCTGCAGGGCGTGTTCCTGGTGACGAGCGCGGCGGTGATCCTGGTCAACCTGATCGCCGACCTGACGTACGGCTACCTCGACCCGCGGATCCGGGAGGCGTGATGACGAACGACGGGAACCCGTTCGCGGCCGACGGCGAGTGGCTGAAGGCCGCGTTGCACACGCACACGAAGCGCTCGGACGGGGATCTGGATCCCCGGGCTCACGTGCTGCACCACGCGTGGATGGGGTACGACGTGTGCGCGATCACCGATCACTGGACGCTCACGTTCGAGCCTTCCACCCCCGAGTGCCTGGTGATCACGGGAGCCGAGCTGGCCGTCGACCCCCTCGGTCCGGACCGGTTCACCGAGATCCTCGCGATCGGGATCTCCGAGATCCCCGAGGACCCGGGCGGGGACCGGCGGCACTGGGGGCCGATCGACGCGTACCACTTCAAGACGTTCCCGGACCTGACGGCCGCGGGTCGGCACATCGCCGAGCAGGGCGGCGCGTCGTTCGTGGCGCACCCGTACTGGAGCGGGTTGCCGCTCGAGACGCTCACGGCGGCCGAGGGCGTGCACGGGATCGAGCTGTTCAACTCGAGCGCCGACCGCGAGAACGGACGGGGCGACTCGTCGTACGTCTGGGATCAGGCCCTCGAGGCCGGCAAGCGGTTCTGGGGGTTCGCGACCGACGACTGCCACTACCCCGGGTTCGACATCGGGGGCGCGTGGACGATGGTGCGCGCGGCCGAGCGAACGCAGGAGGCGGTCATCGAGGCGCTCCGGCGCGGCCACACGTACGCGTCGGCGGGGCCGACGATCCTGGACGTCGAGGTGGACGGGGACGAGCTCGAGGTCACGTGCAGCCCCGCGCGCTCGGTGCTGCTGATGTCGCGCTACGAGACCGGGTGGGGCGTGCGCGCGGACGGCCGCAACCGGATGGAGGACACGCGGATCCTCGAGCGCGACGACCGTGGGCTCGTGACGCGGGCGCGGTTCTCCCCGCCCGAGGACCTGGAGCTGCCGTACCGCCGGTTGGTCGTCGAGGATCGGCTGGGCGCGAAGGCCTGGACGAACCCGGTCTGACGCCGTTCGCCGTGGCGGAGTTGTGACGGATCGGCGCCATCGGCGTTGCGCCGGTTCCGTCCGGTCGGTCGCCGGTCCTATCGTCGGCGGATGTCCGTCCGCGTCGTCGCCTTGGTCGCCCTGCTCGGGGTCGCGACGCCGGCAGCATGCGGGGCGCCCGAGCCCGGTCCGCCGCCCGGCTCGCTGTCCGTCGCGATCACGGCCGGCGAGGGCCGCGCGCTCGACGGCGTGGTGGTCGGGTCGGGGGAGCGGGTGGTGATCCTCTCCCACGGAGCGACCGGGACGAAGGAGGACTTCTACGAGGTCGCTCAGGTCTTCGCGGACGACGGTTGGCGCGCGATCGCCTACGACGCCGGGGACGACCGCGAGGCGGACCTGCGCGCGGTCGCGACCTACGCGCGGAACACGGGAGCGACGGCGCTCGTCCTCCTCGGCGGGTCGCTGGGCGCGTCGCTGTCGATCGCGATGGCGGACGAGCTGGGTGCCGACGCGGTGGTCGCGCTGTCGCCTCCGGCGTCGGCGTTCGGCGCGGGGGAGGCGGCTGTGTCGCTCGACGCGCCGTTGTTCGTGGCCGTGGCCGAGGACAACGAGCCGTTCACGACCGACGTCCGAGCGATCGCCGAGTCGGCCGGCGTCGAGCCCGTGATCGTGAGCGGGGACGGCCACGGGACGGGGATGTTCGAAGACCACCCCGACCTGATGGACCGGGTCGTGGCCTGGGCCGACGAGGTCACCGGCTGACGCGGTCCGCCCGAGGCTCGGCGGTACGATGCCTGCGGGGACGTAGCTCAGTTGGTAGAGCACCTGCTTTGCAAGCAGGGGGTCGGCGGTTCGAGTCCGCTCGTCTCCACGAAGTGGCAGGTCGGAGACGCCGAGCGGCAACGGACTCAACATCCCATCGCCGTCGCCACGTGGCGTAGTCCGGCGCTTCCGCTTGGCCCTCGGTAGTGAGTCGTATCACTCGGGTCCCTCATCGGCGAGGTCCGTCGGCCCTGGTTCGCGCTGAACCTGGATCTAGAGTCGGTA
>DATBLY010000166.1:0-16519 GCA_036555125.1 Actinomycetota bacterium
GACGCTCCGCTCGTCCATCATCACGAAGCTGAACGCCCCGCGGAGCGTCGGCAGCACCCGGAGCGCCGCTTCGTCGAACGACGCGCCGCCGACCATCTCCTCGGCCAGCAGCGTCGTCACGACATCGGTGTCCGTCGTCGCCGCGCGCCGCTTGCCCGCCCGCTCGGCGAGCTCGCCCGTGTTCACGAGGTTCCCGTTGTGCCCCAGGGCGATCGAGCGGACGCCGTCGGTCTTGAACACCGGCTGGGCGTTCTCCCAGGTGGTCGAGCCGGTGGTGGAGTAGCGGGTGTGGCCGATCCCCAGGTCGCCCTGCAGGGTGGTGAGGGTGGCCTCGTTGAAGACCTGGCTGACGAGCCCGAGGTCCTTGTAGACGAGCAGGTTCGTGCCGTCGGAGACTGCGATCCCGGCCGATTCCTGGCCGCGGTGCTGCTGGGCGAAGAGGCCGAAGTAGGTGAGGCGGGCGACGTCCTCGCCGGGTGCCCAGACGCCGAAGAGCCCGCATTCCTCCTTCGGTGACTCGGCGCCCACGAGGCACCCAGCGTAGCAGCGCCCCGAGCGCGTCCCGCCGATCCCGCGGATCAGGACCAGTCGGCCCCGCGGAAGTCGCGGCCGAGCTCGAGCGTCTCCCGGAACCCCTCCAGGGCGTGGGCGTCCCGGCGGGCGTGGTAGCCCTCCATCGCGACGCGCTCGGGGACCCGGCCCGCCAGCCAGTCGTCGATCGCCTCGGCCAGGAAGGTCGCGTGCATCCCGGCGTTGTCCATCCCCAGGCCGGTCCACGGGTCCTGGTGGATCGACGCGTCGCCGACGAGCGCCCAGCCCGGACCCCAGGGCACGCGGACCACGTTCGGCTCAGCGCCACAACCCAGGAACCGGCCGACGGGCCGGCTCGCGCGGTACCGCGGGGCGATCCCCGGGTGGTCGTCGATCCGCGCGGCGAAGCGGTCGGCCGGCGAGACCCGCGCGCGGCGCGCGGCCTCGGCGTCCTCGAGGCTCACCGACAGTGCGACGCACGTCGTGCCGCCGTCGCTCGGGAACACGTAGACGAGCTCGTCGCCCACGAGCGAGAACTCGGCGCCGTCCGGATCACCGTGCGGGCCGGCGAACCCCTCCACGTAGCGGTACTGCAGGATCCGGATCGCCGGCTCCCGGACCTGGTCGGGCGCGTCGACGGAGCGGGCGACGGTCGAGTGTCGGCCGTCCGCGCCCACGACGAGCCGCGCGCGGAGCTCGGCCGGGCCATCGGGGCCCTCGGCGCGCAGCCCGCACGCGCGACCGCCCTCCACGAGCACCTCGGTCACGATGGTCGCCTCGTCGACCCGCGCGCCGGCGCGGCGAGCCCGCGCGACGAGGATCGCGTCCAACGGCGCGCGACGGACCGATAGCGCGTACCCGACGTCGCCGGGGTCCTGGCACGCACCGACGACCGGCTCCGGGGACGACCCCTCGTAGTCGTACTGGCGTGGCAGCGGTGGCGGGCCGAGCGCCAGGACCTCCGGGAGCACCCCGAGGGCCTTGAGGCTGCCGACGAGGCCGCCGCCGCGGAAGAAGTGGGTCGAGAGCGTGTCGCTCGGGAAGGTCGCCCGGTCCACGACGACGACGTCGTGCCCCGCTCCCGCGAGCAGCGCCCCGAGGATCGATCCGCCGACCCGGGCGCCGACGATCGCGACCTCGGTCTCCACGACCTGCATGGACGGGAGCGTAGTGAAGGACGCGAAGGCGCCGCTCGTTCCGCGTCGCGACGTGCTACTACTGCTGGCCGAGGCGAGCGAGGGGGAACGGAGCGATGGGGAGCATCGTCGGCGTCTTCGAGACCGATGAGCAGGCGCGGTTCGCGTTCGGGGAACTCGCCGCGGCCGGCATCTCGCAGGACGTCGTGTCGGTGATCGGGCGCGGCGAGGACGAGGGCGACGCGTCAGCGTTCGCCGGCCCCGACAGCCCGACCGCGAAGGGCGCCGCCCGCGGCGCGGTCGTGGGCGGGGCGGTGGCCGCGGTCGCGATGTTCATGATCCCGGGCGGCGCCGGGGTCTTCCTGGCGAGCGGCGCCCTCGGCGGGCTGATGATGGGCGCGGCGGTCGGCGGCGGGCTCGGCGTCCTCGCCGAGGTCGGGGTGCCGACCGAGGCGATCCCGGACTTCGAGGAGGACCTGACCGAGGACCGCTACCTCGTCGTGGTTCACGCCGACGACGACGCCCTCGAGACCGCGTGGTCGGTGCTCGACATGACCGACCGGGAGTCGCTCACGCGCTACTGAGGGCGGACGCCCTCGAGCTCGAGCAGCACCTCCTTGCGGCCGACGCCGCCGCCGTAGCCGCCGAGCTGTCCGCCCGCGCGCAGCACCCGGTGGCACGGGATCACGACCGGGATCGGGTTCGAGCCGAGCGCGTTGCCCACGGCCCGCGCGGCGCGGGGGTTCCCGATCCGACGGGCGATCTCGCCGTACGTGCTGGTGTGGCCGAACGGGATCCGGGCCGTCGCGGCCAGGACATCGCGCGCGATCCCGTGGATCAGCCGCCGATCCAGCCGCAGGTCGAACCGGTCGCGCCGGTGCTCGAAGTACTCGTCCAGCTCGCGCCGAACGTCGTCCGTGGCCCCGGCCGAGCTCAGGATCCGCGGCGAGATCCGCGCCGCGAGCTCGGCCAAGACCTCGTCGCGATCCTCGGACGCGAAGGCCACACGGACCAGGCCTCGCGGTGTGACCGCGACCAGCAGGTCCCCGACCGGCGAGGCCACGTCCCCCACCGCTACGTCGAGCAGGCCGTCGGCCGCGGCGAGGTCGCCGAGCCGCTCCGCGGCTGCCCGCGAACGCCGCGCGGCCTCGCCGCGGTCCCCCAGACGCTTGAGCTCCTCCGTCGTCGTCATCCGATCGTCTCCCTCAGCCGTCGCGTCCCCGCCGACACGTTCGCGCGCGCCGCCTCCTCGGTCGTGCCCATCAGCTCCGCGATCTCCGCGTACGGCCGATCCAGCACGTGGCGGTGCACCACCGCGACGCGCTGCTTCGCCGGCAGCGCTCGCACCGCCGACCACAGCGGGTCATGGGGGTCGACCCAGGACGGCGCCGGCTCGGCGGCGGGAGCCTCGCGGACGTCCGAGGTCGGCAGCGGCCTGCGCCCCCGGCCCCGATGGTGGTCGATCGCCTTGCGCGACGCGATCCGCAGCACCCAGCGATCGAGGCGCTCGCCGTCGCGCAGCCGCGGGTACGCGCGCAGCGCCGCGAGGAACGTCTCCTGGAAGCAGTCGTCCGCATCGTCGGGCCCCACGGCCACGAGCAGGAACCGGTAGACGGTGGCCCGGTGCCGGTCCAGGAAGACCTGGAACGGCGGGACCGCCGTCACCGCCACCAGAGACGCTGCAGCTCGAGCGGATCGCCCCCGGGGGCGGGCCGGCGGGGGGTCGCCCGGCGACGGCGCCGGGCCAGGGTCCGCCGGTACTCGCGGTCCGGCTCGGTCACGCGCCATGGGCCCCATCGATCCTCGAACATCTTCCCCGCCCTCCTCGTCCGCCGTCAGGCGAACAACGCGCGGCGGGCGCCGGACGTGAGAAGCGGCTCAGCCCAGTCCGAGGACGAACGGGACCCGGTCGTGCGAGTCGACGACGTGGTCCGCCTCGGGGCCGGAGCCTTCGGGGGCGTCGTGGAAGTAGCGGTACCGGACCGACGTCATGCCGAGCGCCCGCGCGCCCGCGACGTCGGTCCGTCGGCCGTCGCCGACGTGGGCCGCGCGCCGAGGGTCGGACACGCCCGCCGCGCCCAGGGCGTGCAGGAAGGCCTCGGGGAACGGCTTGAAGCAGCCGGTCTCGTCGGAGAACGACCAGGCATCGAACGCTCCCAGGATCCCGAACGCGTCCAGGCGCTCCCGCAGCACGGTGGACGGCGTGATCCCGACGTCGCAGACGATGCCCAGCCGGAGCCCGGCGTCGCGCAGCGAACGCAGGCAACCCTCGATGCCCGGCGCCAGATGCAGGGGCGCCGTCCGTCCGACCTCCGCGAACACGCCCAGCAGCGCGTCCCGCACCTCCCTCGTCGGGGCGATGTCCAGGAACCGGCACATCAGGTCCGTGGCGTCCGCCGTCGCATGCGGCTCGTTCGCGTACCAGCGCTCGTGGAAGACCTGCCAGTTGCGGTCGAAGGCCTCGACGACCCGCGCCTCGGAGACGGGGGTTCCGGCGTCCCGCAGGATCTCGACCCATGCCTGGACGTGGCGGTCGCGCATCGTCCCCAGGTCCTCGGCGTGGCCGCCGTTGCGCTCGGACACGAGCGTCTCCCAGAAGTCGAAGGTGACCGCCTCGATCACACGGCCTCCCCGAGCAGCTCGGGGATCGCGCGCTCGTAGGCGTCGCGGAGCGTGGTCACGGTCGTGTCGAAGAGTCCGTCGGCCATCACGCGAGGCCCACCGGTCTCGCCCAGACGCACGCACGGCACGCCGTGACCGGCGGCGAGCTCGAGGAGGCGATCCTCGCTCGCCGCGTCGACCGAGACGAGCGCCCGGGAGGCCGACTCGCTGAACAGGGCGACGTGCGCGGGCAGGTCGCCCCCGACCGTCACGGCGCACCCGTGCCCGCCCTCGATCGCCGACTCGACCAGGGCGATCGCGAGGCCGCCGTCGCTCAGGTCGTGCGCGCTCGCGAGCACGTCGCGGCTCGCGGCCTCGACCAGGAGATCGATCAGGGCCCGCTCGGCGCCGAGGTCGAGCGCCGGCGGCCGGCCGCCGGAGTGGCCGAGGACCGCCTCGGCGAACTCCGAGCCGCCGAGCTCGGCGAACGTCTCGCCCAGCAGGTAGACGCCGAGCCCCGCCCGCGGGAACCCGGTCGGGACCCGGAGCCGGTAGTCGGACAGCAGGCCGAGCATCCCGATCACGGGCGTCGGCCAGATCGCGGAGCCGCCCGACTCGTTGTAGAAGCTCACGTTCCCCCCGGTGACGGGCGTGTCGAGGGCGCGGCAGGCGTCGCCGATCCCCCGGACCGACTCCGCGAACTGCCACATCACCACCGGCCGTTCCGGGTTGCCGAAGTTCAGGCAGTTCGTGATCGCGAGCGGCCGCGCGCCCGTCACGGCGACGTTGCGCGCGGCCTCGGCGACCGCGTGCATCGCGCCGAGGTAGGGGTCGAGGTGCCCGAACCGCCCCTTGCCGTCCGCGGAGAGCGCGAGGCCCTTCATCGTTCCAGCGACGCGGATCACGGCCGCGTCCGACCCCGATCCGGCCACGGTCTGACCCTGCACACGCGAGTCGTACTGCTCGAAGATCCATCGCTTGCTGGCCACGTTCGGCGCCCGGAGCAGCGTGAGGAGCGCCTCGAGCGGGTCGCCGTCGAACGGCACGAACGCCGGGTCGTCGAGCTCGTCGGGGGCCGGCGGCGGCTCGATCGGCCGGTCGTACTCCGGCCCCTCGTCCGTCAGCGAACGCGCGGGGACCTCGGCCACGACCTCGCCCGCGCGCCGCACCCTCAGGATGCCGCCGGACACCACGGTGGCGATCACCGAGGAGGCGAGCCCCCACCGGTCGCACACCCCCCGCACCTCGTCCACCTTCGAGGGGTGCACCACCGCGAGCATCCGCTCCTGGGACTCGCTCACGAGGATCTCGAACGGCTCCATCCCCGGCTCCCGCAGCGGCACGGCGTCGAGATCCAGGTCGGCGCCCATCCCGGCGCGGGCGGCCGATTCGCCGACGGCGCAGGTGATCCCGGCCCCCCCGAGATCCTGCAGGCCCTCCAGCAGGTCGCGCTCGACCATCTCGAGCGACGCCTCGATCAGGAGCTTCTCGGCGAACGGGTCCCCGATCTGCACCGACGGGCGCGACGCCTCGCTGCCCTCCTCGAGGGTCGCCGAGGCGAGCACGCTGACGCCGCCGATCCCGTCACGGCCCGTGGACGCGCCGAACAGCACCATCAGGGAGCCCGCGTGGACCTCGCGCGAGCTCGAGGTGATCAGCCGGTCGTCGGGCGCGACACCCACGCACATCACGTCCACCGTCGGGTTCGCCGCGTGCGGCTCGGCGAAGCGGACCTCGCCACCGACGGTGGGCACGCCGATGCAGTTGCCGTACCCGCCGATCCCCGCGACCACCCCTCTCAGCAGCCAGCGGTTCCGCTCGTCGTCGAGCGGTCCGAACATCAGCGGATCGAGCAGCGCGACGGGGCGCGCCCCCATCGCGACGATGTCGCGGACGATCCCGCCGACGCCCGTGGCGGCCCCTTGATACGGCTCGATCGCGGACGGATGGGAGTGCGACTCCATCTTGAAGACGACGGCGTGCCCGTCGCCCACGTCCACGGCACCCGCATCCTGGCCGGGGCCCACGAGCACGGCGCTCCCCTCGGTGGGCAGGCTTCGGAGGTGGATCTTGCTCGACTTGTACGAGCAGTGCTCGGACCACATCGCCCCGTACATCGCGAGCTCGGTCGGGCTGGGGTCGCGCCCGAGCGTCGAGCGGATCCGCTCGAGCTCGTCGTCGGTCAACCCGAGCGCGCGGTGCAGGGGGGGTTCGGCCACGCCGCGCCTTCAGACCTTCGCGAGCGCGTGCGTGAGGAGCGACGCGAACAGCGGCTCGCCGCCGGTGGGACCGACGTCGGGGTCGACCGCGTGCTCGGGGTGCGGCATCAGGCCGACGACGTTGCCCGCGGCGTTGCGGACCCCGGCGATGTTGCGCGCGCTCCCGTTCGGGTTGTGCGCGTCGTCGACGGTCCCGTCGGGCGCGCAGTAGCGGAAGACGACCTGTCCCTCGCGCTCGATCCGGTCGAGCTCCTCGTCGTTCGCCACGAACTGTCCTTCGCCGTGCTTGATCGGGATCTCGACGACCTCGCCGGGGAGCAGGTCGGCCGTGAGCGGTGTCCGCGAGGAGTCGACCCGCAGGCTGACGTCGCGACAGACGAACCGCAGCGAGCGGTTCCGGATCAGCGCGCCGGGCAGTAGCCCGCTCTCGCAGAGGATCTGGAACCCGTTGCAGATCCCGAGCACCGGGCCGCCGGCGTCGGCGAAGCTCCGGACGGCGTCCATGATCGGCGCGAAGCGGGCGATCGCCCCGGTCCGCAGGTAGTCCCCGTACGAGAACCCGCCCGGCAGGATCACGGCGTCGACCCCCCGCAGGTCGCGATCCGCGTGCCACAGCCCGATCCCGGCCCCGCCCATCGTATCGACGGCGCGGAGCGCGTCGCGGTCATCGAGCGAACCGGGGAACGTGATCACGCCGACGCGGGGCGTTGCGGCGCCCACCGTCAGGCCCCCTCCGTCTCGAGGATCCGGAACTCCTCGATCACGGGGTTGGACAGGAGCCGGGTCGCCATCTCCTCGACCTGGACTCGCGCGCTCGCCTCGTCGGGCGCGTCGACGGTCAACCGGATGTGGGTGCCCACGTGCACGTCGCGGACGTTCGTCCACCCGAGCGCCGGGAGCGCACCCTCGACCGCCTTGCCCTGCGGGTCGGACAGGCCCGGCTTCAGCGTGACGAGCACCTCGAAGACGAAGTCGCTCACGTCACGCCCATCCGCGTGCGGTAGGCCTCGAACGGCTCGCCGACGATCCGCTCGTACGCCTCGCGGTAGCGATCGGCCGTCGCGGCCACGACGTCCTCCGGAAGCTCCGGCGGCGGCGGCTCGTGGTCCCAGCCGCTCGTGTCCAGCCAGTCGCGCACGTACTGCTTGTCGAACGACGGCTGCCCGTGCCCGGCCTCGTACCGGTCGAGCGGCCAGAACCGCGACGAGTCGGGCGTGCAGACCTCGTCGATCAGGGCGATCTCGCCGTCGATGAAGCCGAACTCGAACTTCGTGTCGGCCAGGATGATCCCGCGCTCGCGCGCGACCTCGGCCGCCCGCTCGTAGATCGAGAGCGTCAGCTCCCTCAGCCGCTGCGCCAACCCGGTGCCGATCAGCTCCTCGGTCTCGGCCGGCGTGAGCGGCAGGTCATGCCCCTCGTTCGCCTTGGTGGTCGGCGTGAAGATCGGCTCGGGCAGGCGCTCGGACTCGACCAGGCCGGCCGGCAACGGGATCCCGCACACGGCCTGCTCCTTCCGGTACTGCGACCAGCCGCTGCCGGTGATGTAGCCGCGCGCGACGCACTCGACCGGGATCACCTCGGCCCGGCGCACGAGCATCGCCCGCCCGGGCAGGTCGGCCTCGGCGGCGCCCTCGCCCAGGTCGGCCGGGTCGGCCGAGAGCAGGTGGTTCGCCACCAGGTCGGCCGTCCGTTCGAACCAGAACAGGGACAGGCCGGTCAGCACCCGGCCCTTGTCGGGGATCGGCGTCGGCAGCACCACGTCGAACGCGCTGATCCGATCGCTCGCGACCATCAGCAACCGGTCCTCGCCGGCGTCGTAGATGTCGCGCACCTTCCCCGTGGCGCGCAGGTCCCCCATCGTCGTCACGTCCGCGATCCCCCCTCCTCGACCGGCAGCTTCTCGAGCCGCTCGAAAACCCCACCCAGGTTGCGCAGGAACCGTTCCGGCCGGAACAGCTCGGCCAACACCTCGGGGACGATCCGGGCGGTCACCTCGGGATCCGCCTCCAGCGCGTCGCGGAACCCGCGTCCCTCGTCCCAGGCCGCGGCCGCGGCCCGCTGCACGATCGCGTACGCCTCGTCGCGCGAGCACCCGGCGTCGATCAGCGCCAGGAGCACCGACTGGCTGTACGCCAGCCCGCCGTCCGCGTCCAGGTTCGCGCGCATCCGGTCGGGGAAGACCCGCAGGCCGTCCAGCACCCAGGTCAGGTCGCGCAACATGAACGCCAACAGCCCCGTGGCGTCGGGGAAGACGATCCGCTCGGCCGACGAGTGCGAGATGTCGCGCTCGTGCCAGAGCGCCACGTCCTCGAACGCGACCTGGGCGTGCCCGCGGATCACGCGGGCCAGACCGCTGACGCGCTCGCTCACGACGGGGTTCCGCTTGTGGGGCATGGCGCTCGAGCCCTTCTGGCCCGCCGCGAACGGCTCCTGGACCTCGCGGACCTCGGTGCGTGCGAGATGACGGATCTCGGTCGCCATCTTGTCGAGCGTCGAGGCCACGATGGCGAGCGCCGCCAGGTACTCGGCATGGCGGTCGCGCTGGATCACCTGCGTCGACGCCTCCTCGGGCCGCAGGCCGAGGCGCGCGCAGACGAGCTGCTCGACGCGGGGGTCCACCTCGGCGTACGTGCCGACGGCGCCGCTGATCGCTCCCACGCTCGTGGCCTCGCGAGCCCGCCGCAGCCGCTCGCGGTCCCGGTCCAGCTCGAACGCCCAGACGGCGAGCTTCAGGCCGAAGCTGATCGGCTCGGCGTGGACGCCGTGCGAGCGTCCGACCATCACGGTGTCGCGGTGCGCGAGCGCCGATCGCTTCACGACCGCCAGCAACCGCTCGAGCTCGGCGAGCAGCACGTCGGCAGCCTCGCGGAGCTGCAGGGCGAGGGCCGTGTCCAGGACGTCAGACGACGTCAGGCCGAAATGGATCCAGCGCCCGGCCTCGCCGACCGACTCCCCCACGACCTGGACGAACGCGGCGACGTCGTGCCGCGTGACGGCCTCGACCTCGAGGACCCGCTCGACCGTGAACGATGCCCGTTCGCGGACGGCGGCGGCGTCGGCCGCCGGCACCTTCCCGAGCTCGGCCCACGCCTCGACCGCGAGGATCTCGATCTCGAGCCAGTGAGCCAGGCGCGCCTCGTCGGACCAGACCGCCGTCATCTCGGGGAGGGCGTAGCGGGGGATCATCGGGACGGCTCCGAGCCGGTCACGGCCGCCGCGCCGAACGTCACAGCTTCAGGCCCTCCGCCAGGTCGTCCTTGAACCGCCACAGCAGCGCCTGCACGTCCGGGTCGGACAGCGCGACGATCTGCGCCGCGAGCACGGCGGCGTTCACCGCCGCCTCGACGCCGACGGTCGCCACGGGGACGCCGGTGGGCATCTGGGCGGTGATCGCGAGCGCCTCGTTCCCGACCATCACGGGCGCGGTCGCGATCGGCACCCCGATCACCGGCAGGATCGTCCGGGCGGCGACCGCCGCCGCGAGGTGCCCGGAGAGCCCGGTCGAGCAGATCACCGCCTTCAGACCACGCTCGAACGCGGTGCGGGCGTACTCGTCCACCAGATCGGGGTTCCGGGAGGACGACATGATCCGGACCTCATGAGCGATCCCGAACTTCTCGAGGATCAGCCCGGCCTGGCGCATCAGCCCCAGTTCGGACGGCGACGCCGCCAGGACCCCCACCCTCGGCGCCTGGTCGCTCACCCGGTCTCCTCCCCCTCGGCCGCCCGCTCGGCGATGTCCCGCCGGTACGTCATCCCGTCGAACGCGATGCGGCCGCAGGCCTCGTAGGCCCGGGCGCGCGCCTCACGGAGCGACGCGCCGAGCGCGCTCACCGCGAGGACCCGTCCGCCGGCGGTGACCACTCTACCGTCCGCATCCTCGGTCCCCGCGTGGAAGACGGTCACGCCGTCGACCTCGGCGGCGGCCTCGAGCCCGTCGATCGGGACGCCGGTCGCATAGGTCCCCGGGTAGCCGCCGGAGGCGAGGACGACGGTCACGACGGCCTCGCCGGTGTCCGGTCGGGGCCGATCGTCGAGGCGCCCGTCCGCGCAGGTGGCGAGCGTCTCCGCGAGGTCCAGCGCCAGCCGCGGGAGCAGGGCCTCGGTCTCGGGGTCCCCGAAGCGGCAGTTGAACTCCAGGACCTTCGGGCCGTCGGCCGTCAGCATCAGCCCGGCGAACAGGCATCCGCGGTACGCGATGCCCTCGGCCGCGAGCGCGCCGGCGGTCGCCTCGACGGTCTCGGACCAGATCCGCGCCTCGAGGTCGGGGGCGATCCACGGGAGCCCGGCGTAGGCGCCCATCCCGCCGGTGTTGGGACCGGTGTCGCCGTCACCGATCCGCTTGAAGTCCTGGGCCAGGCCTAGGCGCAGCACACGCTCGCCGTCGAGCAGCGCGAACGCCGAGACCTCGGGGCCCTCGAGCACCTCCTCGACCACCACGGTGGAGCCCGCGGCGCCGAAGGCGCCGCGGGCGAGCGCGTCCTCGAGCGCCGCGATCGCGCTCGCGCGATCGCTCGCCACCGTCACGCCCTTGCCGGCCGCGAGCCCGTCGGCCTTCACGACGGCACGCCCACCCAGCTCGTCGACGAACGCCGACGCCTCCGCGACGTCCGTGAAGGTCCCCGACCGCGCCGTGGGGATCCCGTGCCGCCGCATCAGGTCCTTCGCGAACGCCTTCGAGCCCTCCAGGCGGGCGGCCGCGGCCGAGGGCCCGAACACCCGCCGGCCGCGGCCGACGAGCGCGTCGGCGAGTCCGGCGACGAGCGGCGCCTCCGGCCCGACCACGGTGAGGTCGGCGTCCTCGCGCTCCGCGAGGTCCACGATCCGGTCCACGTCGTCGACGGCCACCGGCACGCGACGCGCGAGCGAGGCGATCCCGGCGTTCCCGGGAGCGACCAGCACGTCGTCGACGGAGGGGCTCTGCCTCAGCTTCCACGCCAGGGCGTGCTCGCGGCCGCCGCCCCCGACGACGAGGACCCTCATGCGGCGGGCAGGCTCTGTTCCCGCGCCGGGCCGACCGACACGACCGAGACCGGCACCTCGACGAGCGCCTCGATCCGGCGGACGTAGGCCTGCGCGGCCTTGGGGAGGTCCTCGAACGACCGGACCTCGTCGATCTCCTCGTTCCAACCGTCGAGCTGCTCGTAGACCGGCTGAGCCCGATGGAAGAGCGACTGGTGGGGCGGGAAGTCGTCGAACTCCTGGCCGTCGGCGCGGTAGCCGGTGCAGATCTTGAGCGTCCCGAACCCCGAGAGCACATCGAGCTTCGTCAGGAACAGCTCGGTCAGGCCGTTCAGCCGGACCGCGTAGCGTAGGAGCGCGACGTCGAGCCATCCGCATCGGCGCTTGCGGCCGGTGACCGTCCCGAACTCGTTGCCTCGCACACCCATCCGGTCGCCGTCGTCGCCCAGGTCCTCGGTGGGGAACGGCCCGGCGCCGACGCGCGTGACGTAGGCCTTCACGATCCCGACGACACGTTCGACCTCCTTCGGTCCGATGCCGGCGGATGCGAGCGCGTACCCGGCCACCGGGTTCGACGACGTCACGAACGGATAGGTCCCGTGATCGAGATCCAGGAGCGTGCCCTGGGCGCCCTCGAGCATCACGTGCTTCGCGGCGCGGAGCGCATCGTGGATCAGGCGGCCCGTGTCGGTGACGTGCGGCGCCAGCCGGTCGGCCAGGTCCTGGTACTCCTCGACGATCCGATCGGCCGACAGCGGCAGCCGGTTGTAGACCTTCGCGAGGATCTGGTTCTTCTCGCGCAGCACCACGTCGAGCTTCTCGCGGAAGATCTTCTCGTCGAACAGGTCCTGCACGCGCAGGCCGATCCGCGCCGCCTTGTCACCGTACGCGGGCCCGATCCCGCGCTTCGTCGTCCCGAGCGCGTTCTTGCCCAGGAACCGCTCCGTCACCTTCTCGAGCTCCAGGTGGTACGGCATGATCAGGTGACAGTTGCCGGAGACCACCAGCTTCGAGACGTCGAGGCCGGCCTCGCGGAGCGCGTCGAGCTCCTTGATCAGATGCCGCGGGTCCACGACGACGCCGTCGGCGATCACGGGCGTGATGTGGTCGTAGAGGATCCCGGACGGGACCAGCTGGAGCTTCAGCAGCCGGCCCTCGGCGATCACGGTGTGCCCGGCGTTGTTGCCGCCCTGGTACCGGACGACCAGGTCCATCCGGTCCGCGAGGTAGTCGACGGCCTTGCCCTTGCCCTCGTCCCCCCACTGGGTCCCGAGCACGATGGCGACCGGCATCCGACCTCCTCAGCGCACCAGCAGGACCGGGCAGTGGGCCTGGTGGACGACCTTGTTCGCGACGCCGCCGAGGACCAGGCTCCGCAGCTCCGACATCCCGCGCGTGCCGAGGATGATCAGCTCCGCCTGCGCCGCGGCCGCGACCCGGACGATCTCGTCCGGCGTCTGCCCGGGCGTCACGCGGCGGATCTCGCCAGTGGCGTCCACGCCTCCGTCGCGCAGCATCCCGACGGTCTCCCCGACGAGCGACTCGGCGTCCTGCGGCGGGCCGAGGTCGACGTCGCTCCCCTCGTACTTCTCGAACTCGCGGACGTGGAGCACCGTCACCTCCGCCCCGTACTTCTGGGCGAGGTCGATCGCGACGGGCAGCGTCTTGCTGCTGTGGGGCGACCCGTCGACGGCGAGCAGGATCCTGGCGAACATCGGCCCCAGCATGCCGCATCGGACCGGCCGCCGTCCCGGCGCTCAGCCCAGCCGGATCTTCTCGGACGTCGCGATCTGGATCACCCGGCCATCCTGGGTGACGATCTCGACCGTCCCGTAGGGGATCGTCGCCAGGTGCTCCGCGACCCGCAGGAGCAGCCGCTGCATCTCGAGGTCCAGGCCCGCGAACGCCCGGACCTCGGTGGGGATGCGTGGCTCCTTCCTCCCGTCGCCGCTCATGCCCGCAGGAACGCCCTCGCGTTGCGGAGGTCGAGCGCGACCTCGTCGCCGGCCCGCGTGCCGTTCACCTCGTCCTGAGGGACGTGCGCGACCAGGATGTGACCATCCGGAAGTCGGAGCGTGAGCTGCGTCAGCCAGCCGAGGCGCGATGTCCGCTCGACGACCGCGCGGATCCGAGACGGATCGTCGTGGGCCGCGAGCCGGACGTCGTGCGGGCGGACGTACGCCGTCGCGGCCGCGCCCTCCGCCAGGTGCTCCGCGCCCGGCAGCCGGATGCTGCCCAGGTGGACCTGGCCGTCCACGACCCGGCCGTGCAGCACGTTCGCGGAGCCGACGAACCCCGCCACGAAGGGCGTCGCGGGCTCGTCGTAGATCTCCTGCGGGGTCCCCACCTGCTCGACCCGGCCCTCGTGCATCACGACGACGCGGTTCGCGAGCTCCATCGCCTCCTCCTGGTCGTGCGTGACCAGGAGGCTCGTCACGCCGAGCTCGCGGTGGAGCTCGTCGAGCCACCGGCGGAGGTCCTGGCGGACGCGGGCGTCCAGCGCGCCGAACGGCTCGTCCAGCAACAGCACCTCGGGCTGGGGCGCCAGGGCCCGGGCCAGCGCGACCCGCTGCCGCTGCCCACCCGAGAGCTGGTCCGGGTAGCGGTCGCGGAACGGCACGAGCTGGACGAGCTCGAGCAGCTCGTGGACGCGCCGGCGCTGGGACGCCTTCGACTCCTTCCGCACGGTCAGGCCGAACGCGACGTTGTCGGCGACCGTCATGTGGCGGAACAGGGCGTAGTGCTGGAAGACGAACCCGACCTGGCGCTCCTGCACGCTCTTGGCGGTCAGCTCGTCCTCGCCCATGAAGATCCTGCCCGCGGTCGGGTGCTCGAGCCCGGCGATCATGCGGAGCACCGTGCTCTTGCCCGAGCCGCTCGGGCCCAGGAGCGCGGTGATCGCGCCTTCGGGAGCGGTGAAGGTGACGTCGGCGACTGCCTCGAAGGAGCCGAACCGTTTCGTCACGCCCTCGACCGCGATCGGTCTGGTCATGGGGTCTCCCTTCCGATCCGCCGCTTCGCGAACTCGATCGCCCCCAACAGGACGACCGAGGTCAGCGCCAGCAGCAGGGCCACCACGTAGGCGGACGGCGTCTGGCGCTCCTCGAGCGCGCGGAAGATGTAGAGCGTGGCGGTCTCGGTCTGACCTTGGATCAGCCCGCTGACCACCAGGACCGCGCCGATCTCACCGATCGCGCGCGCGGCCGACAGGGCCACCCCGTACAGGAGCCCCCATCGGATGTTCGGGATCGTCACCTTGCGGAACGACTGCCACACGGACGCGCCGAGCGTCCGCGCGGCGTCCTCCTCGTCGACCCCGACCTCCTCGAGGACCGGTTGGACCTCGCGGATCACGAACGGGATCGAGATGAAGATCGTCACGAGGATCATCGAGGGCAGCGCGAAGACGATCTGGATCCCGCGCGCCGAGAAGAAGCCTTCGAACCAGCCGCCCGCGCCGAACAGCAGCACGCAGGCCAGCCCGACCGTCACCGGCGACAGCGCGAACGGCAGGTCGACGAGCGCGTTCAGGAAGCTCCGCCCGACGAATCGCTGCCGGACGAGGACCCACGCCACGATCACACCGAACACGCCGGTCACGACGACCGTGATCACGGTGATGATCAGCGTGAGCTTGAACGCATGCTGCACGTCGGGCTGCTCGAGCGTGTCGGTGATCACGCTCAGGCCGGGCTCGAGCGCCGTCCACAGGATCCCCAGGAGCGGGATCAGGAGCAGGATCGAGACCGTCACCAGCGTCGCGGCGATCAGCAGGCGGCGCGTCCGCCGCGACCGCCTGAGGTCCAGGCGCGCGCCCTCGGTGGTGGCGACCGCGCTCACTCGGCCTCCTTCCGCTTGAGCAGTCGCGTGGTCACCAGGACCAGCACGAACGAGATGCCGAACAGCAGCGACGCCACGGCGGCCGCCTCGGCCGGCCGGAACTGCGCGGCGAGCTGGAAGATGAAGACGGGGGCCGTCAGCGTCTCGCCGGTCCGGTTGCCCGAGACCAGGACGATGCTGCCGAACTCACCGATCGCCCGTGCGAACGACAACAGCGCGCCGGCGGCGATCGCGGTGCGGATCGCCGGCAGGACGACGCGCCGGAACGTCGTCCAGCCCCTGGCGCCGAGGGTGGAGGCGGCCTCCTCCTCGGCGGGGTCGAGCTCCTGGAGCACGGGCTGGACGGTGCGGATCGTGAACGGCAACGTCACCACCAGGAGCGCGAGGAGGATGCCGAGCGGCGCGAAGATCACGTCGATCCCGATGCTCGACAGGAACCGGCCGACGGGCGAGCTCGGGCCGTACAGCGCGACGATCATCACGCCGGTGACCAGCGTCGGGATCGCGAGCGGCAGGTCGACGACCGCCGACAGGGCGCCCCGGCCCGGGAAGCGGTACCGGACCAGGACCCACGCGATCATCGTGCCCAGCACCGCGTTGATCGTGGCCGCCAGGGCCGACGTGATCAGCGTCAGCCAGAGCGCCTGCCACGCGCCCGGGACGGCGAACGCCGCGCGCATCGCGGTCATCCCGCCCCCGAAGCCCTTCGTCAGGATCGCGATGACGGGCAGCAGGATGAAGGCGCCCAGGTAGACGATGGCAGCGCCGCGCAGGCTCGCGTGCCGGATCCGTGCAGCTGCGCGATGGGAGATCGATCGCGTCCGGACCCGTGGGAGTGACCGCGCGGCGCTGCTCATCGTCGGCTCTTACGCTCCCCCGGCGATCGCCTGGGTCGCGATGCCGGTGTCGCTGAAGAGCTCATCGTTCAGGGCGTCCCAGCCGCCGAGCTCGTCGACGGTCCACAGGTCCTCGATCGCCGGGAACCCGTTCGCGGGGTCGCCCGCCTTCGCCTCGGCGAGGTCGGTCGACCGCAGGAACCCGACCGAGTGATAGAGGTCCTTCACCTCGGGCGTGTGCAGGTAGTCGATGAACGCCTCGGCGATCTCGCGCACGCAGTGCTCGTCGGCGTTCGCGTCGACGAGCGCGACCGGGTTCTCGATCAGGACCGACGACGGCGGGTACACGGCCTCGTCCTCGAGGCCCGCGTCCTGGGCGGTCATGACCTCGTTC
>DATBLY010000171.1:0-1967 GCA_036555125.1 Actinomycetota bacterium
CGCCGCTCCCCCCTACTGGGCCAGCGCCAGTTGATCGAGGGCCGGTAGACCGGCGAACTGATCGAACGACCAGTTCACGACCCGTGACGACGTCACGACCACGTTGTTGTCGAACAGGTAGGGCACCCACGGGACCACGTCCTCCATGAGGTACGTGTCCAGGTCCGCCCAGCACTGGAACCGCTCGTCACCCGTGAGCGGGATGCACGTGTCGATCTGGTCCTCGGCGCTCGGGACCGACGCCCCGGGGTAGCCGCGCTCCCGCAGCATCTCCGCGGTCGCCCCGACCATCGTGTCGTTGCAGCACGACTCGGGACCGATCGCGGACCGCGAGAACAGCGGCGGCCCGAACGTGTAGCCGTCCGCGTAGTCCTTGCCCCACGCGGTCGCCGTGCACAGCACCCAATCGGTGTTCGGGTCCTCGCACCGCGCGTACATCGTCGAGCGCTCCAACGCCCGCGGCTCGAGCGTGATCCCGATCTCCTTCAGGTTCTCCTGGATCAGCGCGAGCTGCCCGGGGTACGGGTCGGCCGTGTCGCTGAACGTCAGGATCCCCTCGCAGGCAGGGTCGTCGCAGACGCCGTCGCCGTCCGCGTCGTACGCCGACTGCGCCATCTCGGCCTTCGCGGCATCGAGATCGCCGCCGCCGTCCGGCGTCGCGTACGGGTCGTAGTCGACCAGCAGGTTGTCCTCCAGGCTGTCCACCATGATGTGGCCCGCGATCTCACCGAACAGCTCGCCGCCGCGGAGCTGCCGCATGCCCGCCTTGTCGATCACGTAGTTCATCGCCTTGCGGACGTGGAGGTCGTCGAAGGGCGGGTTCGCGAGGTTCATCTCGAGGAACCGCACGGCGTCGGACGGGTTCGCGTGCAGGTACTGCTGGAGCTCGGGGTCGGCCGCGTACCGCTGCACCTGCTGGGACGGCGGCACGCCGTCGAACAGCATGTCGATCGTCCCCGCCTCCACCTGCAACGAGAGGTCGTCGTTGTCGCCGCCCATCGTCGTCTCGATCGAGTCCGGGTACGCGGGGCGCAGGTCGTCCGTCGCCGGGTCCCACGAGGGGTTGCGCACCAGCACGAGGGATCGCCCGGGCAGGTAGCCCGAGGCGGGCTCCTGGTCCTTGGCCGGGACGGAGAAATCGAGCTGCTCCGACCCCTCCATCATGTACGGGCCCGTGGCCACCAGGAACCGGCCGTAGTCGGCGTCGTGCCCCTCCGCCACGCCGAGGCGCGCCTGCGGGTCGTCGGGGTTCGGCGGGATCGGCGCCGCCGCCGGCATCGCCATCCGGTAGCCGAGGTCGCCCGCGGGCTCGGTGAGCGTCACGACGAGCGTGGCGTCGTCCGGCGCGGCCAGGCCCGAGATCGCGTCGGCGTCGCCGTTCGCGTAGTCGTCGAAGCCCTCGATCACGGAGTAGTAGAACGAGTACCCGCCGACGTTGGCCTCGGGATCCGCCTCGCGCTCCAGCGCGCGCACGAAGTCCGGGGCGGTGATCTCGACGTCCTCGAGCGGCGGGGCGTAGTGGATCCCCGGCTTCAGCTGGAACGTCCACGTCAGCCCGTCGTCCGAGACCGTGGGGTCGGCGGCCGCGAGGTCGGGGAACAGCTTCGCCCCATCCTCGGCCGTCGTCTTGCCGTTGAACGACACGAGCGTCCGGAGCAGGCAACAGCGGTAGTACTCCCAGGTGATCGAGTAGTACTCCTTCTGCGGATCGAACGCGTCCTGCACGTCGGAGAGCAGCGCGAGCTTCAGGGTGCCGCCCGACGCCGGCTCGGCCGCCGGTCCGGTGCCGCTCGCGCCCCCGGTCGCGCCGGTGTCGGTCGCCGACCCTCCGTCACCGCCGCAGGCCGCCGCCACGATCGCGATCGCGGTCACGGCCGCGGTGAGGAACAACCTCGTCCTCGCCATCGGTCCCTCCTTCGGGCGCGCGACGTTCGCGGTGCCCTACCGATGGCTACGGCGAGGGATGG
>DATBLY010000173.1:0-15647 GCA_036555125.1 Actinomycetota bacterium
GAACGCCTACTTCCTGGAGCAGATGACGACCGTCCGCTGGCTGATGGCGTTCCAGGCGATCTCCTTCCTGCTCTCGCTCGCGATCTGGTGGATGGCGCCGAGGGATCGATGACGGGAGCCGACCCGGTCGCCCCGGCACCGACCGACGCCCGTCCGAACTCGACGCTCGCCGACTTCCCACCCGGGTATTTCGCGTTCGTCATGGCGACCGGCATCGTGTCGGTCGCGGCCGAGCTCCGTGGCCTCCATGCCGTGGCCGTGGCGCTGCTCTGGTTCAACCTGGCCGCGTACGTCGTGCTGTGGACCTTGACCCTGGTTCGCTTCGGCCGTCACCGCGATCGCCTGTTCGGCGACCTCACGAGCCACCAGAAGGGGGCCGGGTTCCTCACGATCGTGGCCGGCACGAACGTCCTCGGGAGCCAGTTCGCGTTGATCGCCGGAGCGCCGGGGGTCTCCGTCGCCCTGTGGTGGCTCGGGATCGTCCTGTGGGGGCTCCTGCTGTACGCGTTCCTGACCGCGGTGACGTTCCGCGAGCCGAAGCCCGACCTGGCCGCGGGGGTCGGCGGCGTCTGGCTGCTCCTGGTGGTCTCGACGGAGTCGGTGGCGGTGCTGGGGATCGCGGTGGCGCCGCACATCGCGACGCACGGTGTGCTCTTCGTGTCGCTCCTGGCCCACCTGATCGGGGCGATGCTCTACGTCCTCGTGATCGGACTGATCTTCTATCGGTGGACGTTCTTCCCGATGGGCGCCGACCAGGCGACCCCGCCGTACTGGATCAACATGGGCGCCCTGGCGATCACGACCCTCGCGGGATCGGCCCTGATCCTCGCGGCACCCAGCTGGGACCTCCTGGCCGAGCTCACGCCCTACCTGAAGGGGACGACGCTCCTGTTCTGGGCGTTCGCCACCTGGTGGATCCCGCTCCTCGTGGTGATGGGGTTCTGGCGTCACGGGATCCGTCGGGTGTCGCTCCGTTACGACCCGCAGTACTGGGCGATGGTCTTCCCCTTGGGCATGTACTCGGTGGCCACCGCGAAGATGATCGACGCGGTCG
This sequence comes from Actinomycetota bacterium, assembly GCA_036555125.1. Lineage (GTDB taxonomy): Bacteria > Actinomycetota > UBA4738 > UBA4738 > HRBIN12 > DATBLY01. The sequence continues at coordinate 1,055 of DATBLY010000173.1, forward strand.
GGCTCCCCTTCGGGACCTGGATCGCGATCCTCGCCTTCTGGGTCGCGCTCGCGGCCTGGATGGTGACGGCCGTCGCGATGGTGCTCGCTGAAGGGCGATCTCGGCGACAGGCGTGAGTCCGTGCTCGTCCGCAGGAACCGGGCGACGGTCCCCCCAGGATCCGCCGGCTGCTCACCCGTCAGCGGTCTCGTACCGGATCAGCCGTTCGGTGTCCGATCCGCCCGACACGCCGATCGCGAGCACGACACCCACGCCGGGCGCGTAGAGCTTGTACTCGAGGACGTCCGGGGAGACCGGAGTGAACTCCTTCGTCAGGACCACGTCATCGAAGTGGCCGGCCGGCACCTCCGCCTGCTCGTCGACGCTGAGCACCGCCGCCCGGTCCTCCGCCTCGCCCGGGAGGGACTCCTGTCGGTAGGTCATCCCGACCCGTGGATCGGCCGGCACGACCACCCCCGGCTGGGCGCCGTCGACGCCGGCCTCCCAGGAGCCCGCGGTGCTCACGACGACGCCGTCCTCGTACTCCCTGGTGTCCTCACCGAGGTACCAGACGTTGCCGCACGCGTCCTGCGCGTACCAGTCCCACGTGTTCTCCACGAGGTCGCCCCGCTCGCGCACGACGTCGTGGACGACCACGGCCCGGATCCCCAGGATCTCCCTCGTCCGATCGGTCACGTGGACCCGGACCTTCTGCGTGCCCCCAGACGGGTCGGTCTCGCGGTAGATCCACGTGGCCCCCGGGGTGATCGGCCAGTACGGGTTGTCGATCGGGCCGGTGAAGTCGGCCGGGTCGAGGGTCACGGGTTCGTTGCCCTGCGGCAGCGGCGCCGGACACGTCCCGGCGGAGGCCGGACCGCTCGACCAGACGCCCACGGTGAGGGACACCAGCAGGCTCGTCGCGGCCGCCCGCCGCATCGTCGTGCTGAGCATGACGCTCCTCCTCCTTGCCCCGTTCGGTCTCGTCGTTCCCACCTTGCCCGAGGGAGCCTGAAGGCGAACTGAACGGCCGAGACGGGGCGTTCAGCCCGCCTTCAGTTCGCGCGATGATGATGATCGTCGTCGAACGGGGCCACGATGCGTGTACTGGTGGTGGAGGACGAGGAGCACCTGGCCGCCGGGCTGAAGAAGGGCCTCGAGGCGGACGGATTCGCCACCGACCTGGCCCTGAACGGCACCGACGGCCTCTGGATGGCGCGCGAGTTCCCCTACGACGCCATCGTGTTGGACCTGATGCTCCCCGGTATGAACGGCTACCGGATCTGCGCCGCGCTGCGGGAGGAGGGGATCTGGACGCCGATCCTGATGCTGACCGCGAAGGACGGCGAGTTCGACGAGGCCGAGGCGCTCGACACGGGCGCCGACGACTACGTCACGAAGCCGTTCTCGCACGTGGTGCTCGTCGCGAGGCTGCGCGCGCTGATCCGTCGCGGCGCCGCCGAGCGGCCGACGATCATCGAGGCGGGAGACCTCCGGTTCGATCCGGCGTCGCGCGAGGCATGGAGAGGCGACGTCCGCGTCCCGCTCACCGCCCGCGAGGCGGCCCTCCTCGAGTTCCTGATGCGGCATGCGGGGCAGGTGGTCTCGAAGCTCGAGATCCTGGAGCACGTCTGGGATCGCGACTTCGAAGGGGACCCCAACATCATCGAGGTCTACATCCGTCACCTCCGCAACAAGCTCGACCGGCCCTTCGACCGCCACGCGATCGAGACGCTGCGGGGTGCCGGATACCGGCTGGCGGCCGACGGTGGCTGAGTCGCCGTCACGCTCGGCACGCCGGCGCGGAGGCGGCGGGATCCGGCTGCGGACGACCTTGATCGCCGTGCTCGCGGTGGGTCTCAGCCTCGCGGTCGCCGGCCTCGCGCTCGTCCTGTTCGTCCGGTCGTCGCTGCGCGAGAGCGCGGAGACCGAGGCGCGCGTGCGCGCCCGCTCGATCGCCCGAGAGCTCGCGGTGGGGGGGACGTTCACGCCCGGCGATCCGGAGGAGGAGTTCGTGCAGATCCTCGGCGCCGACGGGTCGGTCGTCGATGCCAGCGCGAACGTCCAGGGCCGTCCGGCGATCGTGGCGATCGAGCCGGATCGGGAAGCCGTGCTGGACGAGGCCCCGATCCCGGACGTGCCGGTGCTCGTCCTGGGGCTGGACGCGACCATTCGGGGCGAGCCCGTCACGCTGGTGCTCGGCCGGAGCCTGGAGGCCGTCTCCGAAGCGACCGCCGCGATCCTGGGGGTCCTGGCGGTGGCGATCCCGGCGCTGCTCCTGGTGGTGGGCGTCCTGACCTGGTACCTCGTCGGACGCGTCCTGTCGCCCGTCGAGGCGATCCGCCGGGAGGTCGACGCGATCTCGACGACCGAGCTCCACCGACGCGTCCCGGACCCTCCCGGTCGTGACGAGATCGCCCGCCTCGCCGGGACGATGAACGCGATGCTCGCCCGTCTGGAAGCGGGGCGCCTCCGCGAGCGACGGCTGCTGTCCGATGCGTCGCACGAGCTCCGCTCGCCCATCTCGTCGATCCGCCAGCACGCCGAGGTGGCGCGCGGGCATCCCGGGCTGTCCTCGGTGCCGGAGCTCGCTGGGATCGTCCTGAAGGAGGACGAACGTCTGCAGCGGATCGTCGACGACCTCTTGCTCCTGTCGAGCCTGGACGAGGGCTCGCTGCGGCTGCGATCCGAGCCCGTCGATCTCGACGACGTGGTCTTCGAGGAAGCGAAGCGGCTGCGCTCGTCGACGCGGCTCCGGGTCGATACCGACGCCGTGTCCGGCGGCCGGGTGATCGGCGATCGGGCGAAGCTCGATCGCCTGGTCCGGAACCTGACGGAGAACGCGGCGCGCCACGCCGAGGGCGTGGTCGCGATCTCGCTCCGCGAGATCCGCGGCGAGGTGGTGCTGACGGTCGAAGACGACGGGCCCGGCGTTCCGGAGGCCGACCGGGACCGGATCTTCGAGCGGTTCGTCCGACTCGACGATGCACGCGATCGAGACTCGGGTGGGAGCGGTCTCGGCCTGTCGATCGTCCACGACCTCGCGGTCGCCCACGGCGCCACCGTCAGGGTCTCCGACGGCGCCCCGGGCGGCGCGCGGTTCGACGTGTCGTTCCCCGCTCCCGTCGAGCGCGGGCCCGACGACGGCCCGACGCTGTTCAGCGAGGGTTCAGGGCCCCGGTCGGATGATGGGATCGAGCCGGACGTGGATCCGGTCGTCGAGCCGAGGAGGGAGCGATGAACCGCCGAACGAAGATCGCGATCGCGGGGGTCGCCACGGCCGCGGTGATCGCCGGCGGCGCGGCGGCGGCGGTCGCCGGCGGGGGAGACGACGCCCCGCTCACGGGGAGCGCACGCGACCGGGCGATCCAGGCCGCCCTGGAGCACGTCGGCCAGGGGACGGTCACGGAGACCGAGACCGGCGACGGCGGCGCCGCCTACGCGGTCGAGGTGCGGTTGCCCGACGGTCGCCAGGTCGAGGTCGCGCTGGACGAGCGCTTCCAGGTGATCGGGAGCGGGTCCGACGACGACGGGCCGAACGGGACCGACGACGAGGACGGCGGCCAGGACGACTGAGCCGCCGCGGCGCCGGCCGGTCTAGGTCGCCTCGAACCTCGTGGCGGGTGACCACTCCGCCATCCCGTCGCTCAGGCTCCGGATCCGCGCCCGCACGCGGAACACCCCTGGGTGCTTCGGCGTGAAGGCCGCGCTCGCGTCGCTCAGGTCGGACAGCCAGATCCGCCACGGCCGATCCGGGCGCTTCAGCTGGACGTCGTAGACCGATCCGGCCGGCGCGGGGCCGGTCGCCCAGGTCAGCGTGAACGGTTGCCGGTGCGGTCGGCGCGACCGGTCGATCTCCACCACGACCCAGACGCGGCCGCGCATCGTCTCGTGCAGCGTGCAGACGTACCGGAACGTGCCGGCCGCCGCGAAGGCGTACGCGAACCTCGGACCGCCCGGCGCGACGAGCCCCGAGTCGAACAGTGCCATGCCCGACGCGTCGGTGACGCTGTGCGTGCGATCGCCGGTGAAGTCCCAGGCCACGGTCCCTCCGGGCTCCGTCTGGACCGCCGACGGCAGGAAGTAGTCGTCGAGCGCCTGCACGTGTGCCTCGCTCCCGCTCGACGGCGTTCCCTCGATCGGTCGGGCCCCGGCCGCCGGCGTCACGAGCGTGAGCGAGGCGGCGAGCATGCCGGTGATCGCGCGTCGCATCATCCGACCGGTATCGGCCGCCGGGTCACGCTTCTGCATCCGCCGGCCTCGTGACGTCGACCACGCTGGCGCCCGTGGCCGCGATCAGGTCGGCGGCGCGCAGGTGCAGGTTCACCCCACGGGCCCCTCCGCCGATCGCGACGCGATCGGCGGCGGCCACGGAGGCGTCCGCGATCACCGGCCACGCCGTTCGGGAACCGAACGGCGTGATCGCCCCGCGCTCGTACCCGGTGGCCGCCTTCGCCTCCTCGGCGTCGGGGAGCGACAGCCGGCTGACGCCCAGGTGGGCTCGGAGCTTCGGCCAATCGATCTGCCGGCCCCCCGGCACCAGGACGAAGACGTAGTCGTCCGCCCCGCGACGGACCACGATCGTCCGCAGGAGCCGACCGACGTCGATCCCCTGAAGCGACGCGCTCTCCGCGACGGTGTTCGGCCGTTCGGTCCGCACCACGTCGAACGGCACGCCGAGCCGGCCGGCCGCGACCGTCCCCGGGGTCTCGTCGACGCTCACGGCCTCAGTATCCTCGGCGGGTGCCGACCGTGAGGCTCGTGCTGATCCTGAGCGAGAACTGGACCCTCACGCCGCCGCGGGACCTCAGGGGCCTGGTCGACATGGCGCGCCGGGCGGAGGACGCCGGGTTCGACGCCGTGATGGTGAGCGAGCACGTCGCGATGGGACCGGGCGCGGACGCCGAGGGCGTGCCCGAGAACCCCCGCGACTACGCGCTGCCGGGCAACCAGGATCCCTCGACGCCGTGGCCGGACGCGCTCACGCTCCTGTCCGCCGTGGCCGCCGTCACCACGCGCCTGCGCCTGGTGGCCGGCGCGATCATCCCCCCGCTCCGCCACCCGGTGCTGCTCGCGAAGCAGCTGGCCACGCTCGACCTGCTGTCCGAGGGCCGGCTCGTCGTCCAGCCCACGGTGAGCTGGCACCGGGCGGAGTACCGGGCGCTCGGCGTGGACTTCGCGACCCGGGGGGCGCGGCTCGACGAGCATCTGGAGGCGTGGCACCTGCTCTGGGACCGCACGCCGGCCTCGTTCGCCGGCACCTACTATCCGTTCGCCGACGTCTCGCTCGAGCCGAAGCCGTTCCGCGGCGGCGGACCGACGCTCTGGTTCGGCGGCAGCAGCCTCCACGCCGCGCTCGTCCGTCGGATCGTCACCTACGGCCACGGCTTCAACCCGCTGGGAACGCCGGGGCCCGACGTGCTGCCTCGGCTCGCGGATGCGATGGCCGCCGCCGGAAGGAGCCTCGACGAGCTGGAGCTGGTCGGCGGCACGCGCGGGCGGTTCCCCGACGCGAGCGGTGTGGCCGATCTGGACGAGGCGCTCGCCGCGATCCCCGCCCAGGTCGAGCGCGGCTTCACGACGATCTGCGTCAAGCCGTCGCAGTTCACCGACGACCCCGCGGAGATCCCGTCGCTGCTGCGCCGGATCGTGGATCGGACCGCGGCGCTGGTGGGGACGTGACGGGGGAGCCGCTCGGCCGGCGCCTCCTGCGCCTGATCCCGAAGCCGGTCGGGCAGTTCCTGGAGCATGCCCCGGAGATCCACCCGTTCACGCTCCGGTTCCTCGATCCGGCCGTCGAGCGCGAACACGAGCGCGTCTACTTCCGCGACGTGCTGCCGTACATCCGGATCGCGAACGTGCTGGGCATCGCGTCCTGGGTCCTGCTGGGGATCCTCGCCGCGATCGAGCTGGAGCGCGACCAGGTCGCCGACCTGGTGATCCGGTACGGCATCGGGATCCCGCTGATCGCGATCAGCCTGGCGATGACGTACGCGTCCTGGTACCCCCGCTACTGGAAGGTCGCGGTGACCGCCGTGATCGCGGTGTCGGCCGTCGTGTGGTCCTTCCACCGCGTCTACGTGGGAGAGGCGCGCCCGTCGTGGAGCTGGGCGGGCATGATGCTGCTCCTCGCGTTCGCGTACATCCTGACCCGGCTCCCGTTCGTCTACGCCACCGCGTTGGGTGCGTTCGCGATCGTCTGCTTCAACGTGGTCGAGGTGGTGTTCGCGAACGAGCCGGACCCGTTCCACTTCCTGCTGTACGCGAACTTCTTCCTGGTGTCGTTCGCGATCGTCGGGATGGCCGCCTCCTACGGCCTGGAACGCTCGGCCCGCCTGCTGTACCTGCGGGAGCTCGAGCTCGACCGGGCCCGCGCCCGCGCCGACGCGCTGCTGGAGAACACGCTGCCGCGGGCCGTCGTGGACCGGCTGAAGGACCGGCACGAGGCTCCCCAGACGAGCCACCTGGCCGACGGGTTCGCGGAGGTCTCGGTCCTGTTCGCCGACCTCGTGCGGTTCACGGAGCAGGCCGAGACGATCGCGCCCGAGCCGCTCGTCGTGATCCTCGACGAGGTCTTCACCCGCTTCGACGCGCTCGCCGACCGCTTCGGGATGGAGAAGATCAAGACGGTCGGGGACGCGTACATGGCGGTCGCTGGGGCTCCGGAGGCCCGCCCGGACCACGCGGTGGCTGCGGCGGAGATGGCGCTCGGCATCGTGGAGGTGTTGCGGGGCGAGCGATGGCCGGGCGGCGAGCCGATGGAGGTCCGGGTCGGCGTCGCGACCGGTCCGGTCGTCGCGGGCGTGATCGGGCGCCGGCGGTTCGCGTACGACCTGTGGGGCGACACCGTGAACCTCGCGAGCCGCCTCGAGTCGAGCGGGACCCCGGGGAGGATCCTCGTCTCGGAGGCGACGGTCGCGGAGCTCGGCGACCGCTACCGGTTCAGCGACGTGTGCGTGCTGGACCTGAAGGGGAAGGGCCCGACGGCGGCGCGGTTCCTGGAGGGACGGGTCGGCCATGGGGACGGCCCGCCGGCACCCGGCCCCTGACGACTCAGCCGAGCTCCACCGAGCGGCGCGCGATCGTGCCGTGCTCGAACCCGTCCACGGGGAACCGCGCCGTATCGCCCCGGGCCGCGCCGATCGCCACGAGCACCGGTCGGTAGTGCTCGGCGCTCGGGTGGTTGAGCAGCGGCGACGGCGCCGCTTGTCGCCATCCCTCGAGCGCGCGGTCGTCGTGACGCTCGAGGGCGGTCGCGACCCACGCGTCGAACGCCACCGCGTGATCCGGAGGCGGCACGTCGCCGGCCAGCACCGCGTGACGGAGGTCGTGGACGAGGTTGCCGGTCGCCAGGATGAACACGCCCTCGTCCCGCAGCGGCGACAGCTCCGCCCCGAGCGCGGTGAGCTCCTCCTCGGACATCGTCATCGGCATCGACAGCTGCAGGACCGGGACGTCGGCGTCGGGGAACACGTGGATCAGCGGGACCCACGCGCCGTGATCGATCGGACGGTCGGCGCGGGCGACCGTCACGTGCGGGCCGAGCAGCCGCTCGACGCGGTCGGCGAGCGCGGGCGCGCCGGGCGCGGGGTAGCGCAGGCGGTACATGAACTCCGGGAAGCCCCAGAAGTCGTACAGGAGCTCGTCGTGAGCACGCGTGCGCCCGATCGTCACCGGGGTGTCCTCCCAGTGCGCGGAGACCGTGAGCACCGCCTTCGGCGTGGGCAGGGACCGCCCCCAGGCGCGCCAGGGGGCGTTGCGCGACTCCATCGCCACGTTGAGGGGGTTGCCGTGTCCGATGAACCCGACCGGCATCCGCGCGCTGCGGCTCGTCTCCATCATCCCTCGCGGAGCGCCTGGTACGCCGGCAGGATCGTCCCCTGGATCGTCGCGAGCCGCTCGTCGAACGGCAGGAACGCCGACTTCATCGCGTCGACCGTGACGCGCTCGAGCTCCGACCAACCCCACCCGAACGCCTCGACGAGCTGGGCCAGCTCCCGCGAGAGCGACGTGGCGGACATCAGGCGGTTGTCCGTGTTCACGGTGACCCGGAATCGCAGATCCGAGAGCACGCCGATCGGGTGGTCCGCGATCGACGGCGCCGCGCCCGAGTGGACGTTGGACGTCGGACACAGCTCGAGCGGGACCCGCTTGTCGCGGACGAGCGCCGCCAGACGACCGAGCGCCCGCCGCCCGCCGCCGTCCGTCGTCAGGTCGTCGACGATGCGGACGCCGTGGCCGAGCCGCTCGGCGCCGCACAGCTGCACCGCCTCCCAGATCGACGGGAGCCCGAAGGCCTCACCCGCGTGGATCGTGAGGTGGAAGTTCTCGCGGCGGACGTGCTCGAAGGCGTCGAGGTGCCGCGTCGGAGGGTGGCCGGCCTCCGCCCCGGCGATGTCGAACCCGCAGACCTCCCGGTCGCGCCAGCGGACCGCGAGCTCCGCGATCTCGACGCTCCGCGCCGCGGTCCGCATCGCGGTCAGGAGCGTGCGGATCCGGATCGGCCGGCCGGCGTCGGCCGCGGCCGCCCGGCCCCGCGCGAACCCGTCCTGCACCGCCTCGACGACCTCGTCCAGCGCCATCCCGCGCTCGAGGTGCAGCTCGGGGGCGAAGCGGACCTCGGCATAGACCACCCCGTCCGCGGCGAGGTCCTCGGCGCATTCGTGGGCGACGCGCGCGAGCGCGTCCCGCGTCTGCATCACGCCCACGGTGTGGGCGAAGGTCTCGAGGTAGAGGACCAGGTCGCGGCGGCTCGCGCCCCGTGTCATCCACGCGGCCAGCTCGTCCGGATCGCGGGTGGGGAGGGCGTCGTAGCCGGTCTCCTCGGCGAGCTCGACGATCGTCGCGGGTCGCAGGCCGCCGTCGAGGTGATCGTGGAGCAGGACCTTCGGGGCGCGGACGATCTCGGAGGTCGTGGGGGTGCGCATGGGTCGGCATCATCGCACGGGCGGTATGGGACGATGCCCGGCGTGGACGTCGAACGGCTGCGCGCGCTGCCGCTCTTCGGCGAGTTGGATCACCACGATCTCTCCGTCGTCGCGAGCTGGGTGCACGAGATCCACCTGGACGCCGGCGAGCCGCTGGTCGAACAGGGCGCGATCCCCCGGGACCTCGTGGTGATCGAGCGCGGGACGGTCGAGGTGGTCCGCGACGGGGAGCGCCTGGCCACGCTCGGCCCGGGCGACGTCGTCGGCGAGATGGGGCTGCTCAACCAGCAGCGGGCGATGGCGACCGTTCGCGCGGTGGAGCCGGTCGTCGCGATCGCGCTCGCGCCCGAGCGGCTCGGGGAGATGTCCGAGCAGATGCCGGAGCTGACCGATCGGCTCCGCGCGGTGGCCGCCGAGCGCGATCGCGCGAACGAGGGCTAGCCCGGGGCCAGGCCGCGGAGCCAGCCGGCCAGCGGCTCCAGCGAGTGGCGGAGCAGGAACTGGTGGCCGCCCGTCTCCACCGCGATCGTCTCCGCGTGCGGAAGGATCGCCGCCCACCGCTCCTGTGACGCGAACGGGACGGTGCGATCGTCGCGAGCGTTGATCAGCAGCTGCGGGGTCTCCGGGTCGAGCGCCCGCCGGACCGCTTCCAGCTCCTCGCTGAGGGCCGGGTCGTACATCGCCGCGAACAGCGTCCGGGTCCGGCTGTGCAGCGTCTGCCGCCCGAAGTCGGTGGCGACACCGGCCGGGTAGCCGCGCACGACCCCGACGGGAACCGCGATCGCGGGCCACAGGGCGCGTACGGCCCGGCCGGCGAACCGGAACGGCGGGCTCGGCTCGTGCTCCCTCCGGGCCCACCCCGGGCCGCCGTCGGCGCTCGGCCACGCGGCGGCGGCCAACGCGAGCCCGCCCAGACGGTCGGCACGGCGGGACGCCCAGATCGCGCCGAACACGGCCCCGAGCGAGTGGGCCACCACCGTGACCGGCTCACCGGGCCCCTCGGGACCGAGGGCTCCGATCGCGGCGTCGAGGTTCGCGAGCTGCATCGGCCGGTCGTACGAGACGTGAGGCTTGTCGGATGCGCCGAACCCGGCCAGGTCCGGCGCGATCACGCGATACCGGTCGCCGACGCTCTCGGTGAGCCCCTGCCAATAGCGACCCGATCCCCCGAGCCCGTGGATCGCGAGCAGGGCCGGCCCTTCGCCGCCGACGTGCACGCGCATCCGGCCCCATGGGCGTTCGATCCACGTCCCGCGCAGCCGCGTCGGGCCTCCCGCCCGGTCGCTCAGTGCCGCGGCTTCAGACCCTCGTCGATCGCTTCGCAGAGATCCGTCTGCTGCCCGACGATCGTCTTGGAGGTGAGCGCGAGGATCCCCGTCTTCGGGTCGAAGCTGCCCTTCATGACCACCAGGCCCGTGACCCACAACAGGAACGGTCCGCCTCCCGTCTTGTCGTTGCCCCAGATCGCCCCGCGCCCGAGCCAGACGATCGTCGCGTCGCCGCCGCGCGGGTCGGGACGCACCGTCACGAGCGACGTCTCCTGCAGATCCATGACGGTCCCGTCCCCGCGCGTGAACAGGTCGGTCGTCGAGGTCTTCAGCGCCTGGAGGACGACGCTCCCCTTGCGATCGGTCAAGGTGGTCAGGGTCCGCGGGTCGCGTTGGTCGACCACGTCCTGAGAGCCGACGCAGAACGGCGAGAGGTCCTGTCGGGCGTAGGCCGGGATCTGTTCGATCAGGAGGGCGGCCAGCGCCGGCTGAACACCGACGAACAGCGTGGCGACCAGGGCGAGCGCGGTCGCGGTCAGGGTGCGTCGCATCGTGGATCCTCCAGGTGGCCGCGTCGCCGGTCCCCACCGGCGATCCGGGGGTACGCGGACCGACCCCAGGTTCTCACGCGGGGCCGCGTCGGGTCTACCGACCTTCGACCGCGACCGAAGGTCAGGGCCAAGGTCAGGGGACCACCGAGAACCCGTCGATCGTCACCTCGGCGCCCTTCGCCGCCGGACGCCCGGACCCGAGGACCACGATGCGGAGCGTGTGCGTGCCGAGCGGGAGGCCATCGATCGCGCGTGCGACGAGCGACGGCGCCGCCGCGAAGTTGTCGACCGTCTTGACGAGCCCGCCGTCGATCCAGATCTCGGCCTTGCCCTTGAACGGCCCGCGCGCGGTCCGCCACCGCACGCCGGTCCCGTGGAACCGGAACGTGGCGCTCGCGCGGCCGAGGTCGGTCACGGCGCCGGTCCCGCCCGCGACCTTCTGGGCCGGCCACGACGCCGCGAACGCGGGCGTCCACACCGTCTTGCCGCCGGCGCGGAACGCGTCGACCGCCACGAGCGTGTCCGATGCGGCGGGCGAACGAGCGCCCGTGGCGCGCACCGTGATCGTGTGCGGGCCGGCGGCGAGCCCGTGGATCGTCCGCTCGACCTTGAACCGGGTGGCGGGCGCGTACTGGTCGAAGGTCCCGCGCACCCGGCCGTCGATCAGGACGGTCGCTCGGCCGAACGCCGGGCCGGCGACCGTGATCCAGGTCACCTGGCGTCCCGTGAACGCGTACGAGGCGCCGGCGCCCTTCCCGCGCTCCACCGCGTACGAACCGCCGAACGCCCGGTGGGCCGAGACGGTCCGCCACGCGTAGCCGATCGCCGGGCTCGACTGCTCCACCTCCGTCGGCATCGCGAACGGCTGCTCTGCCGCCGCCGCCGGGTTGCCGCTGCGATCCACGACCGGCACGACGCCCGCGGGGTTCACCGCCGCCGCGTATCCCTGGCCGGGGACCAACGGCTCGGTCGGGGCGATCACGGCGGTCACGAGCTTCCCGGCGCCGCAGTCGACCTCAGACCCCGCCTTCGACCAACAGGAGACCGTGGCCGGGACGGCGGCTCCCGTGTCGAGCTCGCGGATCGCGAGGTTCTCGGCGGTCACGCCCCGGACGATCTCGCTGAACGTCACCGTGACGGGACCCACGACGCCGGTCGGGGTGGCGAGCTGCGCGACCGGAGCGGTCGTGTCCGGTGAGGGGATCGTGTAGGGCGTCAGGTCCAGCCCGTCGAACCAATCGCCGTCGACGCAGCCGCCGATGCCGGGGATCTGCTCGCAGTTCGAGTACTGCCAGAACGTCCAGCCGTATCCCTGCCAATCGTTGGCGGGGACGCGCGGGGTCGGCGTGTCCCAGTGGGCGACCCACAGCGTCGTGTACCCGGCGTCGGCGACCGCGGTCGTGTCGCCGGTCCGGTTCAGCCATCCGTTCGGGCTCGTGTAGACGATCGGTCGCACGCCCGTCCGCTCGTAGACGCGGTCGAGCCAGCCGACGATCCAGGCCGTCAGCTCCGACTGGCTCAGGTCGCCCGAGCGCTCGAGGTCGAGGACCGGCAGGAGGTTCCCCTGGCCGAGCTGCGCCGTGTCCACGAAGTGGTCGGCCTCGGGAACGGGGTCGAACGGATGCAGGTCCGGCCGGGCGAAGTGGTAGGCGCCGAAGACGATGCCGTTCGCCGTGGCGCCGGCGCGGTTCGTGGCGTACGTCGGATCCACGTAGCCGGTGCCCTCGGTGGCCTTCTGGAAGGCGAAGCGGATCCCCGACGCCGCGACCTGCGTCCAGTCGATCTCGTGCTGGTAGTGCGAGACGTCGATGCCCGGGAGCGAATCGGGGGGCGGGACGGCCCGCCGGGCGTGCTTGCCGGATCGCGCGTCTCCGGACGAGCCCGCGGTGCCGTCCGGGCGCGCTCGACCGGCGGCGGGATCGTCGGCGCCCGCGGGGGACCCGCTCGCCAGCGCGAACGTCGCGAGGACGGCGACCGCGGCGAACGCGGCGGCGAACGGGGAAGGTCGTCTGGGATCCGTCATACGGGGTGGGGAGCCGTTGAGTCTACGCGGTCCCGACGCGGGTCGCTGGTAGCGTCCCCGCCATGGCCCCGCGTGCGTCGTCCGAGCGGTCCGCGGCCGAGGACCGGACGCTCGCGATCGTGGCCGTGTCGGTCACGACCGCGGCGTGGGGGGCCGTCCCGGTGATCCTGCGGCAGGTCCAGATGCCGACCCTCGGCTTCGCCAGCTGGCGACTGGCCATCGGGGCCGCGATCCTGCAGCTGGCGCTCCTGGCCACCGGCCGGCGCCTCCGGTGGGCGTCGGTCCGCCGGTACTGGCCGGGCGGCGTCTTCTACGCGGCCGACCTGGTGCTGTCCTTCGGTGCGTTCCGCGTCACCAGCGTGGCGAGCGCAACCGTGATCGGGGCGCTCGCCCCCATCTTCATCGCCCTGGGCGCGTCGCGGCTGTTCGGCGAGCGCTTCGGCCGGCGCGAGCTGGTGTTCGCGGGCCTGTCGTTCGTCGGCGTCGGACTGGTCGCCGTGGGCTCGGTCGGCTCCTCGGCCTGGAACCCCGTCGGCGACCTGCTCGCGTTCGGGAGCGTGGCCTCCTGGACCGCGTACTGGCTGTTCTCGAAGCGTGCGCGTCTGGACGTCTCGGCCCTCGAGTACATGGCGACGGCGACGCTCGTGGGGGCGCTCGTGGTCGTGGCCGTGACGGCCGTCGGCGGCGTCTCGCTCGCCGCCCCGCAGGGGAGCGACTGGGTCTGGTTGTGGGTCGTCGTGCTGATCCCCGGCACGCTCGGCCACCTGATGGTGGCCTGGTCCCACCGGCACCTGGAGGCATGGCGATCGTCGCTGATCACGCAGTGCCAGCCCGTCGTCGCCTCGATCCTCGCGTGGGTCCTGCTCGACCAGTCGCTGACGCCGCTCGTGATCGTGGGCGGGCTGCTCGTCATCGCGGCCACCGGAACCATCGTCGTTCGATCCGCCCGCGGGAGCCCAGCGGAGCGGGCCGACGTCCAGCTGCCGGAGACGCGCTCCGTGGATCCAGCCGGCTGACGGCGGGCGTCGACCGGGACGCCGGCGGCCGGGTACCCCCTCACGCCCGGAGCTCGAGCCGGCGGAGCCGGGCGATGCCCTCCTCGTCGCCGTCGACGTCGACGGTCGCGGCCCCGCGCCGCCCGTAGGCGTACAGCAGCAGCTCGATCGTGGGACCCGTGAGGCGCACGGTAGGCCCGGCGGCGGACGCGTGGACCGTCGCGCGTCGCCCATCGGGCGTCGCGAGCTCGACGCGCAGCGCCCGGTCCCTCCGGAACGCGAGGGGCGCGAAGCGGGTGAGCCGTCGCCACAGGCGGGCGTCGAGCGCGGGATCGATGGGCCGCGGCGCCCAGCCGGGCCGGCCCCGCCGCACGTCCTCGTGATGGACGGCGAGCTCCACGTCGTTCACGGCCTCGTCCAGGAGGGGGAGGAGCCGGAGCGGCCACGACGGACGTCCGACCTTCTCGGCCAGCTCCCGGTAGGGCCGACGATCGCGCTCCCGCAGGCGCACCCGGTCGGTCCATCGCCGCAGCGGGGCGATCCGGACGAGGATGCTGAGGTCCGCGTCGAGGCGCCGTTCGCGGATCACGACGTGCGCGGCGAGGTCCGCGGCCGTCCATCCCTCGCACAGGGTCGGCGCGTCCGGCGGCGTGTCGAGCAGGGTCCGCGCGAGCGCCGCCCGCTCCGCGGGAACCACGCGTCGGCCCATCCCCCCAGGCTACGTGTGCGCCGGTCGGAGGCCGGGGCGTCATGAGGCCCGCGCTCCCGGCGGTTACCTCCCGGGTCCCGGCGGCGACTAGGCTCGCGGCGCGATGACGCGCGGGCGGGGACGGCGATCGGCGATCCGAGGGAT
>DATBLY010000174.1:0-4148 GCA_036555125.1 Actinomycetota bacterium
GACGACCGTGAGCCCGGCCAACATCGCCCTGACCAAGACGGCGAACCCGACCTCCGCGTTCGCCGGACAGGACGTGACCTTCACCGTCACGGCCACGAACGGCGGTCCGAGCGACGCGACGAACGTGGTCGTGACCGACACGCTCCCCGCTGGGCTCACGTTCAAGTCCGCGACCGGTGGCTGCACCGCAGCGGGACAGACGGTCACCTGCCCGGCCGTCCCGCTCCTGAACGGCAACAGCGTGATCGTCACCATCGTCGCCACGGTCCAGCCGAGCGCGACCGGCTCGCTGGTGAACAACGCGACCGTCACCTCTCCCTCGGACAACGTCATCGCCAACAACACGGCGACGGCGACGGTGGCCATCACCGCGCCGCCGGCCGAGCTGGCGCTGACGCTGACGGACGCTCCCGATCCCGTCGGCCCGGGCGGGGCCCTGACGTACCAGATCGCGATCGCCAACGCGGGTCCGAACGACGCGACCAACGTCGCGGTCACCGCCAGCGTGCCCGCCGAGACCGTGTTCGCGTCGGCCGACAACGGTGGGACGCTCGCCGGGAGCGCCGTCAACTGGACGGTCCCCACGATCGCGAAGAACGCGTCGGTGACGCTGACCTACGTCGTGAACGTCAACGACGACGTGACGGCGACGACGCTCAGCTCGACCGCGACGCTCACCTACGGCGGGGACACCACGCCGACGGACAACACCGCGACCGCCGACACGGCCGTCGGCGGCGACGCGGACCTGATCGTCGTGATGTCCGTCGATAACCTCAACCCGGCGAAGGGCGACCTGGTGACCTTCTCGATCGCCGTGGGGAACGCGGGACCGAACGACGCGTCGGGGATCGTCCTGACGGACGACCTGCCGAGCGGCTTGAAGTTCGAGTCCGCGACGGACCCGTCGCTGGCCGTCCGGGCTCCCCAGGCGTACGACCCCTCGAGCGGCGAGTGGGACCCGTTCGATCTGGCCGTGGACACCGCCGTGACGTTCACGCTCTCGGCGCGCGTCACGACGAACGATCCCGTCACGAACACCGCCAGCGCCCTGCTCCCCGGCGGGTCGGACCCGGTCGTGCAGAACAGCGCCGACTCGGTGACGCTCAACCAGGCGAGCGGCGGCAACGGCAACGGCGGCAACGGCGGCGGGAGCGGCGGGACCGGCGGGACCGGTGGGACGAGCACGACCACCGATGACGGAACCGCGTTCACCGGGTTCACCGCCACGCAGCTGATGCCGTGGCTCGTCTTCTTCATGATCCTGGGGCTCTCGTCGGTCGAGTTCGCGCGCCGCCGCGGCCACGTGCTGCCGGTCGGCTCCACCTACGGGTTCGAGCCCTGGATCACCTAGATCGGACCTGATCGACCGCACGAGGGGCCGCGCCGAAGGGCGCGGCCCCTCGTACGCTGGGTCCCGTGAGGTTCCGGTACTCGCGGTGGGACGGCTCGCAGGACCCATTCGGTCCGGAGCTCGCGGCGGGCGACGTCCTCGACGAGCTCGCCGACGACCTGTTGATGGGATCCGGGGCCGACGCGGCCCTCCGGCGGCTCCTGCGGCGCGGCATGCAGGGCCGGACCTCCGGCCTCGACGCCCTTCGGAGGCGCCTGGCCGAGCAGCGGCGGCGGGAGGAGCATCTGCTGGATCTCGCCGGCCCCCTGGAGGAGATCCATGAGCGCCTGGCCGAGATCCTGGACCGGGAGCGATCCGCGCTCTCCTTCCGCGTCGAGGACGACGCCCGGATCCGTGAAGCGTTCCTGGACGCCCTCCCGCCCGACGCTCCCGGCCAGATCCGCGAGCTGTCCGGGTATCG
Source organism: Actinomycetota bacterium (assembly GCA_036555125.1). Taxonomy (GTDB): domain Bacteria; phylum Actinomycetota; class UBA4738; order UBA4738; family HRBIN12; genus DATBLY01. Next base: position 1,815 of record DATBLY010000174.1, read on the forward strand.
ATTCGTCGACCCGGAGGCCGGGCGCCTGTTCGACGAGCTGATGGCGGAGCTCCGCGAGCAGGTCCTGGGAGCGCATTTCCGGTCGATGGCCGAAGGGATGCGGAGCGTGACGCCGGAGCAGCTCGCCCGGTTCCGGGACATGCTCGCCGATCTGAATGCTCTGATCGAGCGGCGTGAGCGCGGCGAGGACACGCAGCCAGCCTTCGAGGACTTCATGCGGCGCCACGGTGACCTCTTCCCCGACGATCCGAAGACCCTCGACGAGCTGCTCGAGAACATGGCGCGGCGGATGGCGGCCATGAGCCGGCTGATGGCGTCGCTCTCGCCGGAGCAGCGCGCGGAGCTTCAGGCGCTCGCGGACCAGGTGATGCAGGACCTGGACCTCGCGTTCGAGATGGATCGCCTCGGCGCGAACCTCGCCTCCGCCTTCCCGGATCTTCCCTGGGGCGAGCCGGCGATGGGCGGCGGCGAGGGCGAACCGATGCCGCTCACGGCCACCGTGGACGCGATGGAGCGGCTGCACGATTACGAAGACCTCGATCGAGCCCTCCGCGGGGACTACCCGGGCGCGGCGATCGAGGACGTGGACGAGGACGCGCTCCGACGGACCCTCGGCGAGCCGGCCGTGCGCGACCTCCGCCGACTGAAGCAGATCGAGCGCACGCTCGAGGAGGCCGGCTTGGTGCAGCGGCGCGCGGGCCGGCTCGAGGTGACGCCCAGGGGGGCCCGCCGGCTCGGGGAGCGGGCCCTCGTCCAGGTGTTCGAGGAGCTGAGGCGCGACCGAGAAGGGACGCACGAGGCCCGGGAGGCGGGCGGGCTCGCCGAGCCGACCGGCGCGACCCGGCCGTGGCGGTTCGGCGACCATGGACAGATCTCGGTCCAGCGGACGGTGTTCAACGCGGTGATCCGGTCGCGGCCGGGTGAAGCCGTGCGGCTCGCGCCGGAGGACTTCGAGATGGTGGAGGCGGAGCAGCGCACCGAGACGGCGACCGCACTCCTGCTCGACCTCTCCTTCTCGATGCCGCTGCGTGGCCACTTCGTGCACGCGAAGCGGATGGCGCTCGCGCTGCATGCGTTGATCGAAGGACGCTATCCGCACGACACGCTGTACCTGATCGGGTTCAGCGACTACGCGCGGCGGCTGCAGCCCGAGGACCTGGCGGCACCGGGCTTCGAGCGCGTGTACGGGACGAACATGCAGCACGCGTTCCTGCTGGCCGGGCGCCTGCTCGCCCAACACCCCCGGGCGGCGCGGCAGGTGATCATGGTCACGGACGGCGAGCCCACGGCGCACCTGGACGGCGATCGCGCGGTCTTCTCGTGGCCGCCGGTCCCTGAGACGATCCGGCTCACGCTCGCCGAGGCGCTGCGGCTCTCCAAGGCCGGCGTCACGCTGAACGTCTTCATGCTGGAGGAGTCCGACGGGCTGATCCGCTTCATGGAGCGGCTCGCCCGGATGACGTCCGGGCGCGTGTTCCTGATGGATGATGAGCGCCTGGGCGACTTCGTCGTCCGCGACTACGTGAGGACCCGAGGGCGCTAGATGCGGCGGCTCGTCAAGCCGGCGGTGTGGACCGCCGTCTTCCTCGCGTGCGCGGGAGCCGGGGCGTACCTCGCCGCGCACACCGATCCGTTCCCCCCCGGCGTGGATCGCCCGACGGGGACGGGGCCGACGGGGATCACCGGACCGTCCCCGTCCCCGGAGCCGGCCGACCTGCGATGGACCGGGACCATGCAGACCACGTCGCGGCACGATCTGTACGTGGGCGGGTCGTGCCGATCGCGCTGGCGCACCGAGCTCCGACTCACGATCGATCCGGGCGGGGCGGTGCAGGGCGCCGGCGCCGCCGCCCCGGTGGGCGAGGCGTCGTGCGACTTCCCGCAGGCGCAGCAGCAGGCGCATCGGATCCGGATGACGGTGCGAGGACGCCTGACCTCGACCGGTGCCCTCAGGATCACCTTCGACCACGTGACGCCCGTCCCGCTCGGCAGCACGGACCTCGGCGGGTTCCTCGTCTTCCTCCCCGCCGCACGGCTCGCGCCGGACACGAACGGAGGTCCAACGGCCGCGGTCACCTACGACCAGCAGCGGAGCGATGGGAACCGTGGAACGTACGTCTTCGGCGGAACGATCCGGCTCCGCTGCGTTTCCGGCTGCGGAGCCTGACGCGCGGTCCTACCGGGTCGGGTCCCACCAGAGCGTGACGACCGTCCGCTCCGGAGGTCCGACGTCCCAGCCACCCTCGGTCCGGCGGAGTCGGTCGCCGAGCGCCTCGGCGATCTCGTCGTCGCGATCCGCCGACAGGCAGAGGCGCCGTCGCACCGTGGAGATCG
>DATBLY010000179.1:0-6021 GCA_036555125.1 Actinomycetota bacterium
CGATCTACGACACCATGCAGCACCTGATCTCTGAGGTCGCCACCTACTGCCTCGGCCAGGCCGCGTCCGCCGCGGCGGTGCTGCTCGCCGCGGGCGCGCCGGGCAAGCGGTTCGCGCTGCCGAACGCGCGGGTGCTGCTGCACCAGCCGCACGGAGGGATGGAGGGCCAGTCGACGGACCTCGAGATCCACGCGAAGGAAGCCGTGCGCCAGCGCCGCCGGATGGAGGAGATCGTCGCCGAGCACACCGGCCAGCCGCTCGAGCGGGTGACGGCCGATCTGGACCGCGACTTCATCCTCACCGCCGAGGAGGCGAAGGCCTACGGCGTGGTGGACGAGGTCGTGTCGCGGAAACGGCTCGTGCCGGTGGCTCCCGCGCTCGCGGCCGGCGACGGAGCTGACGGGGCCGTCACGCGGTCAGCGTGACCGGGATATCGACGACGTTGGTCGGCGTTCCGTCCTTGGCGCTGACCTCGAAGACCCGGACCGTTCCCGGTTGGGTCTCGTCGACGGTGAATCGCACCGTCGTGAGGTAGGCCCCCCGGCAGCCCGTCCCGCACGTTGCCATCGCGGTGGTGCTCACGATCTCGTTCCCGTGGGCGTCGAGGACGCTGATGCTCACCACCGCCTCGAACACGTCGGCCGTTCCGGCCACGCGGATCGGGCTGGCCACCTCCTGACCGATCAGGGGGCTCACGACCAGGATCGGCGGGAGGTGGTCGCGGTAATCGCGCCGCGTCATCGGCTGGTCGAGCACGATGCCCTCGGTGCCGAACACCTCGACCGGCTCCCCGTCGAGCCTCAGGTTCACGCCCCTCACCGTCGGGAACTGCGTGAGCGTGTACGTGAGCTGCGCCAGCCGGCTGAACATCGAGAGCGACCCGCCGCCGGAACCGAAGTCGGACGTGAGGTCCACGGTGGCGACGCCGCCGGCGATCGAGAGCCCGAGCAGCTCGGTCCCTTCGGGGATCGAGGTCCCGACGCCGGCCGCCAGCTCGTCATCCGACGGTCCGGCGAGCAACGCCTGCATCGCCGTACGACCGACGGCCGGCGTCGACGGCTCCGTCCGGCGCGTGACGAACAGGTACTCACCGGAGCCGAACCACACCTCGAACGTGACCGTATCGATCGCGGTCGGAGACCCGGTCGGACCCGCCGAGGGCATGGGCCTCCCGCTGACGGAGGGGATCGCCGAGGGGGAACCGGATCCCTCGCTCCCGCAGGACGTGCCCACGAGCGCCACCGCGGCTGCCAGGACGACGAGCCGATGCTTCGCGGACACCGGTCCTCTCCTCTCGAGGCGTCGGACCTTCATCTCCACGGTAGAGCGGATCGTTCATGCGCGCGGCGCCGAAGGTCCCCCGCCGCGCGGGCTCGCCGGGTCGCCGGCCGCGCCCGAGCGATACGGTGCTCGCGTGAGCTGGTACCAGCGCGAGCAGGAACGGCGCGTGGTCGTCGCCGAGGTGACGAACGCAGCCGACGCCGACTTCCTCAAGATCTCGCTCGCGGTGCACGGGATCGACGCCGCGGTATCGGCCTCGTCGGTCATCCCGTCGGTCGACTTCGTGCAGGGCCTCCGGGTCACCGTTCGGCTCTCCGACGAGGACGCCGCCCGGGCGATCCTGGGGGGGCTCCGCGTGCCCCCCGGGAGCGACGTCTCCGACCCCACGTAGCGACGGGCGACGCCTACCGGACCGCCTGCCGCAGGATCGTGCGCAACCGCTCGGGCGATGACCGACGGGGATCGCCCAGGTAGAGCTCGTGGTGCCGGCCGACGGGGCGCAACGCCGCGGCCTCGATCGCCTCGTGGAGCCGCTCGATCGTCGCGCGCTCCTCCGCGTACGGCCCGACGTGCATCAGCTGCGCCGACGGACCCTCGTCGAAGTCCTCCACCCGCAGGCTCGTCGCGAGCTCCCCGTCGACCCGGTGACGCGCGACCGCGAGCTGCCCGTCGATCTCCTCGGGCGTCGCTTGCGGCGGAAGCGCGATCATCAGCGTCCAGCGCCACGTCTCGCGTCCACCGCCGAGGATCTGCGCGAGGTCCGTGTCGCCATCGGTGGTCCACCAGAGCCCTTCGAGCGGACCGACCTTCCCCTCGACGCCTCGGGCCTTGAGGGCGAACCGCAGCCCGTAGGCGGTGGCGTAGAGGCCGGGCATCCGGGCCTCGAACGCTTCGGGTACGGGTGGCCCCTGCCCGTCGATCATCACGAACCGGTGCGCGGGAACGTCCAGGAACCGGACGCGGCTCCTCGATGCCTTCAGCTCGTCCTGACGATCGGTGGCTCGTTCGAACACGGTCTCCAGCTTCATCGAGCCCACCTCCCCGAGGCCAGCCTGCCCCGACGCTCGGGCGATGAGACCGGCCGATCGGCCCCGGAGCCTCGGGTCGGGCGGCACCACCTTCACCGTCCGCACATCACGAGTCCGATGTTCGCCTCCCCCTCACCTCGCTGCGCCGTGGCCCAGATCGATGCCGGCAGCACGCTGACCGCCGTGAACGAGCTCCGACGACCCGGCGGCGGCACCCTGATCCAGCGCCACCGAGGACCCTGGCCGCGCAGGAGGAACGGCTCGATCCGCTCGTCCAGGTACCGGACCCCCGCCACCCATCGTCCGACAGCCTCCCTTTCGGAAGCGTCCCGCTCGCGCCGGACCCCACCAGCGGTCCGTGGTCCCGGCGCCCCCGGGTCGCCCGGCACTTCGCCGGCGCGCGCTGCCCCACTACGGTCGACCTGCAGCGGTTGCCTGCACGCTGGAGGTTCGTGGTGCGCCCGAGCGGCCGATGGATGACGGGGACGCGGTTCGGCGCGATGGTCGGCGTGGCGCTGCTCGCGTGCTCGATCATCGCCGTTCCGGCTCGGGGGGAGGGTGAGCTCCCGGATCGGTGGGAACCGCTCTGGATGCGCACGGTCGCCCGTGAGATCTCCGCGGTTGCGACCGACGCGAACGGCGACGTCTACGTGACGGGGTGGGTGGATTCGCGGGACGGGTACTGGCGGAGCATGGTCGTCGCCGGGTACGCGAGGGACGGTGAACGCCTCTGGCGGCGCGTGTGGCCGCAGCACGGCGGTCGCTATCCCTACTCCGTCGGATCCGACGTGGCGGTCGCGCCGGACGGCGGCACCGTCTACGTCGGGGGCGCCGAGTTCAACGACAGCACCGAGGTCGCCCGGGCGCGACTGTGGGCGTTCACGACGGATGGGACCCTGCGGTGGGGCGCCGTCGCGTGGCCCGGCTCGTCGGTCGAGATCCGGGCGGTTGCGGCCGATCGCGACGGCGCCGTGGTCGGAGCGACGACGCGGGGTGAATGCGGCTGGCCGCACGACGGGAGGCTCGCGGCCTTCGACGGACAGGGGAACCGGCTCTGGACGGACCCGTTCGAGGCGCCGGGGATCGACGGCACGAGCGACGCCGTCGCCGACGTCGCGATCGGGTCCGACGGCCGGGTATACGCGGTCGGATCCATCGACCGAACGCCCGTGAGCTGCGACGACGTGTTCGCGGGCATCTGGTCGGACGAGGACATCGTGGTCCAGCAACTCACCCGCGACGGCATCGTCGGCTGGAGGTCCGTGCTGGACGACGCCGACGTGAAGGATCGAGAGGGCGCGACGGCGGTGACCGTGGGTGAAGGCGGGATCGTGGTCTCCGGCCAGATCGACGCGACCCGGCGGCTGATCGGGCGAGCATGGCTGGCATCGTTCTCCGACGGTGGCGACGTCGACTGGTCGAGGATCTGGGGTCCCGGCCGGCCGGCCTCCTCGATCGCCACCGCCGTCTCGGCGGCCCCGTGGGGTCCGCTCTTCGTGTCCGGATCCGTCCGGCGCGCATCGTTCCTGCGGAGCTACACGGTCGACGGCGCCCTGCTGCCGGGGCGTCTGCCCGCCAGGGTCTCCGCGGCCGGCGTCTCGACGGGGCTCCATCGGACCCTGTACGTGATCGGCGGTTCGCGGCTCTGGCGGCTCCGGGCGTAGCCCGCCCGGCCATCTCGTGCATCCCGCTCGCGGTCACCAGCCGAACGGTCGTCTTGCCTCCGACACCATGTGTGGCGCATCCTCTCTCGGCACCCCGCCCCGACGACGGGAGCACCGCCGGACGGGGGCGGCGGAAGGGAGGAACGATGTTCAAGGCGCTCCTGGCGGCGTTCGCGATCTTCCTGATCGCGACGTTCCCCGCCACCTGGTTGCTGATGCTGTTCCTGGGCAACGTCGGCCTGGGGCTCTCGTACTGGGGCACGCTGCCGCTCGGCATCATCGTGTCCCTGGTCCTCGCCGGCTCGTCCGCTCGGAGCGCGTACGCCTAGCGCGCCGACACGGTGACGGCGACCGGCCGGCCGGGCATCGTCGGCCTGCTCCGCGATGTGCCGCTGATCGACGGCCACAACGACCTCCTGTGGGCCCTCCGCGAGCTCGCGAAGGGCGAGGAGGACGGCGACGGCGACCCCGACCTGCGGGAGCCCGTCCCGCGGCTGCAGACCGACCTCCCGCGCCTGGCGGCCGGCGGCGTCGGCGCGCAGTTCTGGTCGGTCTACGTGCCCTCGCATCTGCCGCCGGTCGACGCGGTGACGCAGACGCTCGAGCAGGTCGACGCGTTCTTCGCGTTGATGCGCCGCTACCCCGACCGGCTGGAGCAGGCGCGCACGGCCGACGACGTGGAGCGGATCGCCCGAGGGGGGCGGATCGCGTCGATGATCGGGGTCGAGGGCGGCCACCAGATCGGCGGGTCGCTCGGGGTGCTCCGGATCCTCGCGCGCCTGGGCGCGGGGTACCTGACCCTCACGCACAACGACGACACGTCCTGGGCCGACTCGGCGACGGGCGAGCATCCGCACGGGGGCCTCACCACGTTCGGGGAAGAGGTCATCCGCGAGCTCAACCGGCTGGGCGTCCTCGTCGACCTGTCCCACGTCTCCGACGACGTGATGCGGCAGGCGATCGACGTGAGCGATGCGCCGGTGATCTTCTCGCACTCCTCGGCACGCGCGCTGTGCGACGTGACCCGGAACGTGCCCGACGACGTGATCGAGCTGGTCGGGCGGACCGGCGGCGTCATCATGGTGACGTTCGTGCCGACCTTCGTGGCGCCGGAGGGCGCGGAGACGAACCGACGGCAGCTCGCGGAGGCCACCCGCATCAAGCGCGAGCACGCTGAGGATCCGGTGGCGCTCCGGGACGCGATGGCCGTCTGGTGGGAGGGGCTCGAGGACGTGCCCGCCACCGTGCAGCAGGTCGCCGACCACGTCGACCACGTCCGGGCGGTCGCGGGCGTCGACCACGTCGGGATCGGGGGTGACTACGACGGGGCCGGCGCGATGCCGGAAGGGCTCGAGGACGTCTCCGGCTACCCAGCGCTGTTCACGGAGCTCGCGGCCCGCGGATACACGGACGACGAGCTCCAGGCGATCGCTGGCCGGAACACGCTTCGGGTGATGCGGGAGGCCCAGCGGATCTCCGCGCAGCGCGCATGACCGGCCGGCGACCGCCCGGGTTCGATCAGACGGGCGTGGCCGATGCCTCGTTCGAGAGCGCGCCCTCGCCTTCGGCGTTCACCGCACGGACCTCGTAGAAGTAGGTCGTCCCGCCGACCACGGCGAAGTCGGCGTAGGCCGTCCCGGGCGGCACCGTGGCGAGCAGAGCCTCCTGCCCGCTGATGGTCGCCCGCAGGATCTGGTACCCGCTGATGGACGATCCGCCGTCCGCCGGGACGGTCCACGAGAGGTTCACGACCAACGATCCCGCGGTCGCCGTGAGCACGGGTGCCGCGGGAACGGCCGTCGCCCCGACCGTCACGGCGAAGCCCGTGGTGAAGACCCAGGCGCGGAAGCCCACCTCGTCCCCACGGAACCGCCCCAGGCCGCGCGCCACGCCGAGCCAGACATCGGATGCCAGGTCCTCGGCCTCCCGCGGCTCACGCGCCGCCAGGTACCGGAGGACCCGGGGCTGGACCTCGCGGTACAGCGTTGCGACCGCCCACTCGCTCCTGGCCTGAGCGGCAGCGAGGACACCCTCGAAGCCTTCGATCG
>DATBLY010000181.1:0-12383 GCA_036555125.1 Actinomycetota bacterium
TCCGACGTCGAGCGGACCGCCGAAGGCATGATCGTCTTCGGCGACGTAGAGGTCTGGGCCGGGACCGAGCGCGCCGACCGGTTCCATCGGCTGGCCCACGCGGCCCGTCGTAACCGCGGGTTCGGCGACTTCTGGGGGCACATGCTGGTCGCTCGCGGGGCCGCCGAGGCGATGGTCGAACCCGAGCTCTCCGAGTGGGACTTCGCGCCCCTGGTCCCGATCGTCACCGAGGCCGGAGGCCGGGTGACGCAACTCGACGGATCCCCGCCCGTCCACGGCGCGAGCCTGCTGTCGACGAACCGCCGGGTGCACGACGAGGTCCTGTCGGCGCTCGGCGCTCCGGAGGCGTAGGGATGTCCGAGCCGAAGACGCCGTCGCGAGCGGTCCTGTGCTTCGGCGACTCGAACACCTGGGGGTACCTGGTCGAGGGCGCGCCGCGGATGACGCGATGGGAACGCTGGCCCGGCGTCCTGCAGCTCGAGCTGGGCGACGACGTCCACGTGGTCGAGGAGGGCCTCAACGGCCGGACGACCGCGTTCGAGGATCCGTTCGACCCGGGCCGCAACGGGCTGGCCGCGCTCCCGATGCTGCTCGACACGCACGCGCCGCTCGACGCCGTGGTGATCATGCTCGGGACGAACGACCTGTTCGTCCCCGGGGACCTGAACGCGTTCCACGCCGCGCGCGGCGTCGGCGCGATGGTGGAGCTGATCCGCTCCCGGGCGCCGGTGGTCGGCAACGTGCCCGCGATCCTCGTGGTCGCGCCGCCGCCCTTCGGACCGATCGGCCCGTGGGAGGCCGAGAGCCCGCGGGCGCGCGACGCGTCGCGGCGCTTCGGCGAGGCGTTCCGGCGGCTGGCGGACGAGCTCGGCGTCCCGCTCGTCGACCTGGGCGATCATGTGACGTCGAGCCCACGGGACGGCATCCACTTCGAGGTCGCCGACCACGCGGTGATCGGACGTGTCGTCGCCGAAGCGCTCCGGCCGTTGCTGCGGATCTGACGAGCGTCGGCGGCCGCCCGGCCCCGACGGCTGACGGTTCAGCCGCCCCGACGGTTCAGCCGCGTCGGCGGAGCAGGACGACCGGGATCGGACGGTCGGTCGCCCGCGCGTACCCCTCGTAGTCGGGGTTCGCGCGCACCGCCGCCGTCCAGACCTGGTCGCGCTCGTCGCCCTCGAGGACCTCCGCGATCACCGCGACGCGCTCGCCGCGGGCTCGGACGCGCGCCTCGGGATGGACGCGCAGGTTCAGCCACCAGGCCGGGTCGCGGTCGGCGCCGGCGTTCGAGGCGATCACGCCGAAGCCGGCCGGACGTGGGACGTAGCTCAGGAGCACGGAGCGCGGCGCCCCGCTGCGATGACCGGTCGTCGTCAGCTCCAGGACGGGGAGGCCGCGGATCCGTCCGCCGATCCGTCCGCCCGAGACGCGCCACCAGAACCGGTGCGCCTTCCACATCCACCGCATCCAGACGCGGCGGGCCTCGCTCATAGCGTGATGCGTTCCCCCCGGTCGCCCGCGTTCGCCAGCACCACGTTCACGGCGGCGACGTCCTGAACGCCCAGGCCGGTCAGGTCGCAGACGGTCAGCTGCTCGGCCGACGCGCGCCCGGACCGCACCTTCGCGCAGATCTCGCCGAGCTCGACCGCCTTCCGGTCGGTCACGATCCCCGCGGCCAACGCGTGGTGGAGTTCGCCGATCGTGGCGCTCTGCGTCCGGCTGTCGACCACCAGGAGGTCGGCTCGTCCGAGGATCGTGGGATCCAGCTCCTGCTTGTTCTCCCCATCCGCTCCCACGGCCGTGACGTGCGCGCCGAGCTTCAGCCACTCGGCCCGCACCAGCGCGGTCCGGCTCGCCGTGCACGTGATGATGACGTCGGCCCCGTCGACGGCCTGACGGACGGTGTCCGCCGTGTCGTACCGGCAATCGGCCGGCAACCCCGGCCGCCGCCGCAGGTCGGCGACGCACGCGGCGGCGTGCTCGGCGCTCCGTCCCCACACGCGGACCGTGGTGAACCCCGGTCGCTCGAGCGCCAGGGCATCGAGCTGGTAGCGGGCCTGCGCGCCGGTGCCGATCACGGCGACCGTCCACACGTGCTCCGGGGCGAGATGCCGCGCGGCCACGCCGCCCGCCGCGCCCGTCCGCAGGTCGGTCAGGAACCCCCCGTCGAGCAGGAACGCCGCCGGGGATCCGGTCTCCGTGTCGAACGCGACCATCATCCCGTCGCTCGTGGGCAGGCCGCGGTCGATGTTGCCCGGGAACCCGGAGGCGACCTTGATGACGAACGCCTCCGCGCCGTGGATGTGGCCGGCCTTAACGTGGATCTCGCCCTGGCGCTCGGGGACGTTCAGGTGGATCACGTTGGGCGTCTCGGCGCGCCCGGTCGCGTACGCCGCGAACGCCTGCTCGCACGCGTCGATGCAGCTCGCCATGTCGATCGAGGCTCGGACGTCGTCGACCCGCAGCACCACCACGTCGCGACGCAGGCTCATCCGCCGAGCCTACCCGGTGCTACGGTCGAGGCTCGCCGTCCACGGAGGCACCCATGCGGATCGAACCGTTCGAGATGGAGCGGTACCAGTCGCGGTACTGGCACCGGGTCGAGCACGACCTCTCGGAGTCCGGGGTCCGGCCGATGTCGATCCGGGAGCTGCTCGGACCGCTCGCCGACGCCGAGACGTTCCTGGCGACGACGAGGCTCGGATATCCGCTCTCGGAGGGCTCCGAGGAGACGCGCGCGAACATCGCCGAGTGGTACCCGGGCGCGACGACCGAGCACGTCACCGTGGTGAACGGCGGCTCCGAGGCCAACCACCTCACGCTGTGGTCGCTCCTCGAACCCGACGACCGGCTGGCGTTCATGCTCCCGAACTACCTGCAGGGCCTCGGGCTCGGACACGCCTACGCCGAGCGCACCGACACGTTCCGGCTCCGCCTGCTGGACGGGCGCTGGGCGCTCGACCTGGAGGAGCTGGAGCGGTCGGTCGGCAAGCGCACGAAGGTCGTGATGGTCTGCAACCCGAACAACCCGACGGGCGCGGTCCTGACCGAGCCGGAGATGGATGCCGTGATCGCCGTGGCCTCCCGCGTCGGCGCGTGGATCGTGTCGGACGAGATCTACCGGGGCGCCGAGGTCGACACCGACGAGACCTCGCCGACGTTCTGGGGGCGCTACGACCGGGTCGCCGTCACGAGCGGGCTCTCGAAGGCGTTCGCGATGCCCGGGCTCCGCACCGGCTGGGTCGTGGCGCCGCCGGAGCTGATCCGCGAGATCTGGGCGCACCACGACTACACCACGCTCACGCCGGGGATCGTGTCGGACGCGCTCACCGCGCTCGCGATGCGCCCCGACGTCCGCGAGAACATCCTGGTCCGGACCCGCGGCATCATCCGGGCGAACCTGCCCGCGCTCGAGGGATGGCTCGCCTCGCACGGCGAGCTCTTCGCCGGCGTGCGCCCGGTGGCGGGCGCGATCCACTACGCGTCGTACGACCTGCCGATCGGCTCCCGTCGCCTCGTCGACCGGATCCGGGAACAGGTCTCCGTGCTGCTCGTGCCGGGCAAGATGTTCGGCCTCGGGCGGGGGATCCGGTTCGGGTTCGGGTTCGACATCGGGCACACGATGAAGGGGCTCGCGCGCGTCGACGAGGTCCTCGCCGAGCTGCAGGCGACCGGCCCGGCCTGAGGGGCTCAGCCGGCGTCGCCCAGCCGCTCGGCCAGGTACCGGCGGATGTCGAGGCTCAGGTCCTCCATCGGGGCGTAGTAGCCGGAGTCGAACGCCGTCGAGCCCATCCCGTCCTGCACGGCCTCGCAGATCCGCCAGTCCTGGCGGTTCACGAGGTCCCACAGGCCCACGGCGTCCGACGGATCGAACCGCGGATCCGCGAGCGCGTCCGGATGGAACAGGAACGCGCAGTCGATCCGCGTCCGGTCGACGGCGACGGGCCACAACGTGAAGGCCGCGACGTGATCGGCCGACAGGCTGAGCATCAGGTTCGGGTACAACAGCTCTCCCTTGTGGCGCTCGCGCTCCTCGGCGGACAGCCCGGGGAACGGCGCGCGCGTCGTCGTCCCGGACCAGGTGAAGGTCGTGGCGCCCTCCCGATGTGCGATGCCGCGATCCCAATCCAGGTCCGCGCCCCCGCCCCGCTTGAACGCCGGGACCAGCTCGCAGAGCTCCGGGTGGACCGGGCCGCAGTGGTAACACTCGTTGTAGTTCTCGACGATCACCTTCCAGTTCGCGGCGACGTCGTAGGAGATGCTCGCGCCCACGCGCAGGTCGGCGAGCGGGTAGTTCGCGGTCCGTCGGTCGGGCTCCCCGACGACGTCGCGGAGCGACCGATCGGGGCCGGTCGGATCGGGGGTCAGGTTGACGAACAGGAAGCCTCCCCAGGCCTCGACGGCGACCGGGTACAGGCCGAGGTGCTCGCGCCGGAGGCCGTCGCTCTCGGACAGGAACGGCGCGTTGCGGAGCGCGCCGTCGAGGCCGTAGGTCCACGCGTGGTACGGGCAGCGGATCGCCCCCCTGAACCGGCCCGTCGGCCCGTCGGGACGCTCGTCGCCGGCGGGAGGCCGGTCGAGGACGAGGCGTGACCCTCGATGGCGGCAGACGTCGTGGAACCCACGGAGCCCGCCGTCGCGGCCTCGGACGGCCAGCACGCGCTCGCCCGCAACGTCCACGTGCAGGTAGTCGCCCGGCCGCACGAGCGCCTCGGCCCGCCCGACGGCGAACCACTCGCGGTGGAAGATGCGCTCGACCTCGCGCCGATGGTGATCCGGCGAGCGGTAGGCCTCGGCCGGCAGCGTGCGCAGCAGCTCGGTCGCCACGTCGCGGGTTGTCTCCGTCGCCATCCCCGTCCTATCCTGACCGAGGGTCACGTCTCCGTCGACCCTCTGAAGATCCTGTTTAGCACGCGGAACGACCGGGAGGAGGTCCCTACGATTGACCTGAAGTCACCCGCCTCGCGACGCACCCAGGCCAAGCGCGACCGCATCGTGGCCTGCGCCATGCGCCGGTTCGCCGAGCACGGCTACCAGGGGACGCGGGTCGAGGACGTCGCCGCCGAGCTCGGCATCGCGAAGGGCTCGATCTTCCAGCACTTCGGTTCGAAGTCGGGGCTGTTCCTCGAGGCGTACGAGCGCGCGGTCTCGGCGCTCCCCGCCTGGCTCGATGCGCCGAGGGACGTGGTCGAGGCCGGGTTCTTCGCGGTGGTCGGCTACTGGCTCGATCGGACGGAGCATCTCGTGCACGAGGACTGGGTGCCCTATCGGGTCGCGCTGATCGGGAACTACGGGACGGACCTCGACCTCAAGCGCGAGATCAACCGCTGGTTGGTCTCGGAGGACCCCTACGGCACGCTCGAGTTCGTCGAGTTCGGGATCGCGCGCGGCGAGGTCCGCGACGACATCGACCTGGAGATGATGGTCTCGATGGTCGACTGGCTCTCCGGCTCGCTGCAGGACGCCCTCGTGACCGAGGAGCTCGACCCGGGGCTGTTCCACCGGTGGAAGGCTCAGCCCGAACGACAGCGTCTGCGGATCGAGCAGTTCGCCCAGGTGCTGCGGAGCGCGATCGGCTCGCCGGACGCCGCGTCCGGCTCCGCTCCCGGGAAGAAGTCCATCTCAGACTAGTGGCGGAGGGCATCCTCCGCGTCCTGCAGGGTCACGGCCCGGCGCCGGTAGTTGCGCAGCGCGAACCGGTCGCACGCCGTCTCGGCCGCCGACTTCCTGCCGAGGCGCTCCTTCAGGTACCAGTGCATCCACTCGTGCAGGTACAGGAACCGAAGCACGTCCCGGCGCGTCCGGAACGTGACGCCCTCCGTCAGCCAGATGAACCGGATCCGCGGTCCCGGACGCCGCTTCGCCGCGTACGGGACGACCTCCCCGAAGGGGAAGAACGGCTCCGGGACCTGCAGCGTGATCGTCCGCCGGTCGAACTCCGTGAAACCCGACAGGTGCGGACGGCTCCGGTAGCGCAACGGCTTGACGTGGACGGCGTAGCCGGGCGCGTCGGGGAGCCCGTGCAGGGCGGTGCGCACCCGGTCGACGGACAGGTCGGAGACGAAGGAGGAGATCCGCACGACGCCCAGCGTACGGGCGACCGGTCGATAGCATGCCGGGATGCCCGACGCGGCCCGCCCCGAGCGAACGCACCGCGACGGGATCCGCGCATCGCTGCCCCTGGCGATCGCCGTGCTGGGGTTCGGGCTGTCGTTCGGCGTCCTGGCGCGCGCCTCGGGGATGGGATCGGTGGCCCCGATCGTGATGTCCGCGACCACGTTCGCGGGGTCCGCTCAGTTCGCCGCGGTCCAGGTGCTGGGGGCCGGCGGCAGCGTCGCGGCGGCCGTGACGGCCGCGGTCCTGCTGAACGCGCGGTACGGGCCGATCGGCGTGAGCGTGGCGCCGTACCTCAGGGGATCCTGGTGGTCCCGGTTCCTGCACGCGCAGCTCGTGGTGGACGAGTCGTGGGCGATCGCGGCCGAGGGCGAGGGCCGGTTCAACCACCGCGTGCTGATCGGCTCCGGGCTCGTGCTGTACGTGGCGTGGGTCCTCGGCACGGTGCTCGGGGTCGTGTTCGGCGACGTGATCGGCGACCCCACGCGGTGGGGCCTCGACGCGGCGTTCCCCGCGCTCTTCCTGGCGCTCCTGGTCCCGCAGCTCCGGTCGCGCGACGCCCGCGTCGTCGCGGTCCTGGGCGCGGCCATCGCCCTCGCGCTCACGCCGTTCACCCAGCCGGGCGTCCCGATCATCGCGGCGAGCGCGGCCTGCCTCCTGGGGTTGTTCCGGCGCCCGGAGGCGACGCCCCGATGAGCGACGCCTGGCTCGTGGTCCTGCTCGTGGGCGGGGCGACCGTGACGATCAAGGCCGCGGGCCCCGTGCTCTTGGGCGGCCGGGCGCTCCCGGCGCCGGTGACCCGGATGATCGGGCTCCTCGCCCCCGCGATCCTCGGAGCCCTGGTGGCCTGGGCGACGTTCGCGGTCGACCGGCGGCTGGTGATCGACGAGCGGATCCTCGGGATGGCGGCCGCGGCGATCGCGATCTGGTTCCGGGCTCCCCTGCTGCTGGTCGTCGTGATCGCGGGGGGCGTGACCGCGTTGGCCCGCGCCCTCACCTAGACTGCGCGCCGATGACGCGCTACCGAGACCTCGGGCTCACGGTGGGCCAGCTCGATCCCGGTCCCCTGAACGCGATCACGGACGTCGACGGCGTCCGGGTCGGCGTGACGACCCTGATCTCGGGCGACGGCCCGTTGCAGGTGGGACGTGGTCCGATCCGCACCGGCGTCACGGTGATCGTCCCGCACGACGCGATCGGCGCCGAGCCGGTCTTCGCGGGCTGCCACCGCCTGAACGGCAACGGGGAGCTCACGGGCCTCGAGTGGGTCCGGGAGTCGGGCCAGCTCACCACCCCCGTCGCGATCACGAACACCCACAGCGTCGGGATCGTGCGCGACGCATTGATCGAGGCCGAGGTTCGCGAGGACCCGTCGCGTTCGGCCAACCTGTGGAGCCTCCCCGTGGTCGGCGAGACCTACGACGGCACCCTCAACGACATCGACGGCTTCCACGTCACGGCCGATCACCTGCACGCCGCTCTCGCGGCCGCCTCCGGTGGCCCGATCCCCGAGGGGAACGTCGGCGGTGGGACGGGGATGATCTGCCACGACTTCAAGGGCGGGACCGGTACGGCGTCCCGGCGGCTCGGCGAGGCGCTGGGGGGGTGGACCGTCGGGGCCCTCGTCCAGTCGAACTACGGACGGCGCGAGCGTCTGACCGTGGACGGCGTGCCCGTGGGCCGCGAGATCCCGGTCACGGAGGTTCCATCCGCCTGGGACGACGCCGAGGGGCCGCGGCAGGCGGGCGCGGGCTCGATCATCGTGATCCTGGCGACCGACGCGCCCCTGCTCCCCCACCAGTGCGAGCGCCTGGCCCAACGCGCGGGCCTCGGGGTCGCGCGCGTCGGCGGCGCCGGCGAGAACTCGAGCGGGGACCTGTTCCTCGCGTTCTCCACCGGGAACCGCGGACGCCTGGCGAGCTACAAGCTCGAAACGGCGCGCGCGCCGTTCGACGTGACGACGATCCCCGATGCGGCGATCTCGGACCTGTTCTGGGCGGCGATCGAGGCGACCGAGGAAGCGATCCTGAACGCGCTGGTGTCGGCCCAGACGATGACCGGTCGCGACGGGATCACGGCGCACGCGCTGGACCACGGGCGGCTGATCGAGATCATGACCCGGTACGGGCGGGGCCCGTCCGCCTGAGCGGCGGCGGGCCCTCCGGTCAGCAGCGCCCCGCGAGCGTTCGAACGGACGAGCCGCGGATCCGGATCGGCAGGGTCCGACGGTTGTCGTCGTCCCGCCGCTCGGCGATCCGACGCGGGGGGTCGGTGAGCGAGCTCAGGCAGTAGCGACCGTCCGGCACGCCGCGGATATCGAGGCTCTGCCCGAACAGGTCCGCGGCGTACAGGTCCGCCCAGCCGACCGACATCCCGGTCGTCCCGTCCTGGGTGCACTCGCCGAAGTAAGGCTGCGCGGGCGTTCCCGGAAGCATCCACGCCGACAGCGAGTCCCGGACGCAGAACGAGACCTTGTCCGCCACCGCGACGACGCGGCCGCTCGATGCGCGCGCGAGGACGTAGCGCGCGAAGTCCTCCAGGTGCCAGTGGTCGTGCTCGGGGTGGAAGAACATGCACCCGACGAACCGCTCGGCGACGGGCTGGTCGACGCCACGCGTGAACACCCCGTCGCCGTCGGTGTCGCCGTAGATCCGTTGGTACGCGGAGCGGTCGTCCTGGGGATCGCCGTCGCCGTCGCAATCGTCGACGATCGGGTAGAGCTCCAGGACGCCCGGCCCTCGGTTGCCGACGGTGTTGGAGAACCTGAGGTTCCGCACGCCCGGCGCCCGCTCGATCGAGACGTCGGCGAACGGGAGCGTGACGAGGTTCGGGCGGAGCACGTGCGTGCCCGTGCGCTCGAGCGGCGGGTCGGCGGCAGACGGCGCGGCGAGCCCCGACAACGCCACGACGATCGCGATCGACAGCGAGGCGAACACCCGTCGCGGCATCGTCGGGGCGGGCGGATTCGAACCGCCGACCTCCTGGTCCCAAACCAGGTGCGCTAACCAGGCTGCGCTACGCCCCGATCCCTCGGATTCTACGTTCGACGCATCTCGGTCCGGTCCCGGGCCGCCGGTATGGCCGGATGCCCCCGTCGGCTATCCTCGGCCCACGTTGACCGGCTCCGTCGGCGAACGGGAAGGGGTGCCATGGTCCAGGGATCGGGCGACATGAGCACGCAGGAGGGCCGCAAGCTCGGGGGCGGAGCGATCGCCTCGCTGATCGGCGTCGGGCTGCTCGTCATCTTCATGTTCCAGAACACGGAGGACGTCCAGCTCGACTTCCTGGTCTGGAGCTTCACCTGGCCGCTCTGGCTCCTCACGATGGCCTCGGCGATCCTCGGCGCGATGGTCTGGTTCGGCATCGGCGTGATGCGCCGCCACCGGCGACGCAAGGAGCGCCGCCAGGACCGCCGGGGCTGACGCCGGAGCCGGTTGAGCCCGCCCTCGGCGCCGCTCAGCCCGCGGAGGCGTCGCGAGGACCCGTGCCGGCTCGCAGCGCGGCGAGCTCGCGGTGGATCGCGGCCAGCTCCTCCACGAGCGGGTCGGCGCCCGACGGCCCGGTGGCGGCCGGGCTCTCCGGCTGGGGGATCAGCACGCTCGCCAGGATGCTCGCGAGGGCGCCGATGATGCCGACGCCCGAGAACATCACGAACGTGGCGGTGATCCTCCCCGCGGCCGTGACCGGGTACAGGTCGCCGTACCCGACGGTGGTGATGGTCACGACCGCCCACCAGAGCGCCCCGCCCCCCGTCGTGATGCTGGCTCCCGGCGCCCCGGCCTCGAACTGCAGCACGAGGACGCTGGCCACGCTCAGCACGATCATCGCGAGCGAGAGGGTCACGAAGAGCGCGTACTGCCCCCGGTTGTCCAACACGTCCTTCACGAGCTCGCGCTTGTTCTGACCGCGGAGGAGCCGGGCGATCCGCGACAGCCGGCTCAGCCGCGCGAGCCGCAGCAGGGCCGCGTACTTGAACGCTCCCGAGCCGACGCTGGGGATCGACCCCAGCAGGTCGAGCCAGCCGCGACCGTCGATGAAGTAGGCCCGTTTGGAGGACGCGCGCCGCAGCCGCATCGCGAAGTCGAAGAGGAACACCACGCAGATCGCGTTGTCGTAGATCTGGAGCAGCCTGCGCGTGGCCTCGTTCACCGGCAGGACGAGCGCCACCATGACCGCCAACGAGAGCACGGTGAGCACGAGGATGAACAGCTCGTACGCGTTGCTCCGTCGATCCGTCGTCGTTGCCTCAGCCATGGCGAACGATCCTCCTCCGTGTCGTCTGCGTTCGGGGCGAACGCTAGTCGAGGCGATCGCTCGAGGATGCGACCTCCGGCCGATGCTGCTCGATGTGGCCGGTGGGTAGGGTCGGAGGCATGGAGGTCGTCTCCCGCAGGGAACGCGAACGTCCGCCCACCGGGGTCTTCACGCTCCTGTTGATCCTGGGGCTCGTCCTCGCGGCGTTCCTGCTGATGATGCTCGTGCGCTCGCCGGGCGCCGGACCGCGGTTCGCGGTCGGCAACGCGGTCGGCACGGCCTGTCCGCCCGGCGAGGGCATCCCGGTCTGCTTCACCGTCACCGTGACGAACACCGGCCGTGCGGCGGCCGCGGTGCGCTGCGACGTGGAGGCCGCGAGCGGGAACACGGCCACCTTCCTCGAGGGCGGGACCGCCTTCACCAGCGCGGGGACGATCCGGCCGGGTCAGCCGCTCGAGCTCACGGTCGCCGTCACGACGGAGACCGACACGGTGCTCACGCCGAGCGTCGCCTGCGCGTCCGTCTGATCCGCACCCGACGGCTCCATCGCGGCCGGCCCCGTCGCGCCCCGGTCACGCCCCCGGGACGTCGAAGACGCCCGACCCGACCGCGCAGACGCCGCCGCCGACCGCCACGCTCCATCCGTCGTCGTCCGCCCCGATCTCGAGCTCGATCGTGCTGGGGCGGCCGGTCAGCTCCCCCTGCTCGATCGTGGCGCGTCCCGGCAGGCCGGCCAGGCCGTGCTCCGCGAGGTACGCGCCCAGCGGGCCCGCGGCCGACGCGGTCGCGGGGTCCTCGCCGATCCGGCTCGACCGGTCGAACATCCGCGCCATCACGTCGCCCGGGCCGCGGACCACGAACAGGTAGAGCGACTCCGCCTCGGTCGCCGCGCAGACGGCGGCGCAGCCGCGGTCGTCCCGGGCGGCGCGCCGGAGCGTGGCTTCGTCGCGCACCGGCACCATCAGGTGCGGCAGGCCGGTCGAGACGCGTGCGATCGGCAGGTCCGGGACCAGATCCGCCGGCTCGAGACCGGCCGCGGCGGCGATCGCATCCCGCTCCGCGACGGCCCCATCGAACCGGGGCGGCAGCTGTCGCATCCAGCCCGACCCGCTCCCGAGGTCGACCGTGACGGGGATCTCGCCCGCGATGCACCGCTGGGTCAGCGAGGCGGCCGCGCGTCCCTCGTTCACGACGACGAACGCGGTGCCGAGCGTCGGATGACCCGCGAACGGGAGCTCGGAGACCGGCGTGAAGATCCGCACGTCGTAGCCGTCCTCGCGGATCGCCGTCACGAACGTCGTCTCCGAGAACCCGATCTCGGCGGCGAGCGCCTGCATCGTCTCGGCCCTCAGGTTCGCCGGCGGTTCGGGAACGACGCAGAGCTGGTTGCCGGCGAACGGACGGACGGTGAACACGTCGACGAGCCGGAACGCGACCTCCATGGGCCGTGAGTATCGCAGCTCCGCCGTGCGTCAGGCTGGATGCGTCGCGGGTGGATTAGGCTGGGGCTCTGCGGGTGTAGCTCAATGGTAGAGCTCCAGCCTTCCAAGCTGGTGGTGCGGGTTCGATTCCCGTCACCCGCTCCACGGTGTCGTGACCACCGCCGTCGATGTCGCCGGGGTACGCTCCCACGGGCGCCGGTAGCTCAGTGGACAGAGCGACGGACTTCTAATCCGTTGGCCGGAGGTTCGAATCCTCCCCGGCGCGCAGGCCGTTGGCGCGCAGGCCCTTGGCGTCCCGGTCGGGATGGCGTCGTGGCCAGGAAGGAGGTCGACGACCTCGCGATGGCCCGATAGAGCTGCCCTCATCGGGAACGAGCACGTTGCGAGCACCCAACCCCTCCACGTAGTGTCAGCACCGTCGAGACGAGGCGACCTCATGGCGGTGGGAGACGCGCGGTTGGCGGATGAGGCTCTTGGACGCTCGGTACGCGACGAGTTGTCGTCGGATCCGAAGATCACCGTCGACGCGGACATCCGCGTGTCGGTCGCGGACGGCGACGTCACGCTGCACGGGAC
>DATBLY010000005.1:0-18751 GCA_036555125.1 Actinomycetota bacterium
CATGGCGCCCGAGTCGTACCAGGTGTCGATCACCTCGGGGACGCGGGTCGCCTCCGTCCCGCACACCGGGCACGAGATCGTCACCTCGTCGATGAACGGCCGGTGGGGATCGAGCTCCGACAGGTCGCGACCGGCCCGTTCGCCGAGCTCGGTCAGCGAGCCCACTGCGGTCGCGTGCCCCTCGGCGCAGCGCCAGATCGGCAGTGGCGTCCCCCAGTACCGCTCGCGCGAGATCGCCCAGTCGACGTTGTTCTCGAGCCAGTTCCCGTACCGGCCGTGCTTGATGTGGTCGGGGTACCAGTTCACCGCGTCGTTGACCTCGAGCAGACGGGCCTTCACCGCGGTCGTGCGCACGTACCAGGACGTGCGCGCGTAGTACAGGAGCGGTGTCTTGCAGCGCCAGCAGAAAGGGTACGCGTGCTCGTAGGTGCCGGCGCGCAGGAGCAGACCGCGATCGTCGAGGTCCTCGACGATGTCCGGGTCGGCGTCCTTGACGAAGCGTCCGCGGATGAACGCCGGGGCGGCGTCGGTGAACCGGCCCGCGTCGTCGACCGGCTTGAAGACCGGCCACCCGTGCTCGAGACCCATGGCGAGGTCGTCGGCCCCGAACGCGGGCGCCATGTGGACGACGCCGGTGCCATCGTCCAGCGAGACCCAGTCCGCGGTGACCACGGTATGGGCGCCTTCGACGTTCGCGTACGGCGGCTCGTACCGGGTGCCCACGAGCTCGGCGCCGGTGACCTCGATCTCCGTCGTCCATCCCTCGCCGAGGACGCGGTCCGCGAGCGATCCGGCGACGATCACCCGCTCCGATCCGCGGGCCGCGACCCGGTAGGTCCGATCGCCGGCGACGGCCACCCCGGTGTTCGACGGGAGCGTCCACGGGGTGGTCGTCCACACGAGCAGGCTCGCGCCCGTGAGCTCGGGGCGACCCGCGGGTGCCTCGACGACGGGGAGCCGGACGAAGACGCTCGGGTCCTCAACGGTCTGGTAGCCCATCGCGACCTCGGCGTCGGACAGTGCCGTGCCGCAGCGCGGGCAGTACGCGGTGACCTTATCGGCCTCCACCAGCATGCCGCGCTCGAACAGGCCCTTCAGCGACCACCAGACGGACTCGATGTAGCGCGTGTCCATCGTCCAGTACGCGTCGGTCATGTCGATCCAGAACCCGATCCGCTCCGTCAGGCGCTCGAACTCCCCGACGTAGCGCGTGACCGACTCGCGGCACCGCTCGTTGAACGCCTCGATGCCATAGGCCTCGATATCGCGCTTGCCGTTCGTGCCGATCTCCTTCTCGACCTCGATCTCGACCGGCAGCCCGTGGCAGTCCCACCCGGCCTTGCGCTCCACGTAGTGGCCCGTCATGGTCCGGTAGCGGGGGAACAGGTCCTTGAAGACGCGCGCCTCCACGTGATGGACGCCGGGCTTGCCGTTCGCGGTCGGAGGACCCTCGTAGAAGACCCAGCGCGGGGCGCCCTGACGGAGCGCGAGGCTCCGTCGGAAGACGTCGGACGCCTTCCAGCGGTCGAGGATGCGACGCTCGAGCTCGGGGAAGCTGACCTTCGGGTCGACCGGTTCGAACCGCTGCATCCGTGCCTCGCCTCCTCCGTCACGATCCGAGACGAGAACGCCTCGTCCCCTCGGGGACGAGGCGTGGGCCCCGCGGTACCACCCCGCTTGCCGCGTCCTTCGGACGCGACCGCTCACGGCCGCCGTCACGGCCTCCCGCGATCACGGGCGGACCCGCCTGCGCCTACCGCGGCGTCGCCGACGGCGCCGGTTCGGGCAGGGGCTCGGGGAGGATGATCGCAGGACGCTCGGCACCGGGCTCCCACCGTCCCCGGCTCGCTCTGGCTCCGCCGTTCCCCGCGACCGTGTTCCCGTCGCTGCCTGTGGCGGTCATGCTACACCGACGATGGGCCGGATCACGGTGCGGGTGGTGCCCAGGGCGAACCGGAGGGTCCTCGACGCTGGCGCCGGGGATCCCGTGATCCGCGTCCGCGCAGCCCCCGAGGGTGGGCGCGCGAACGCGGAGGCCGTGCGGGTGCTCGCGGACGCCCTCGGCGTCGCACGGACGACCGTGCGGCTGGTGCGCGGGAGCCGATCGCGGGTCAAGACCTTCGCCGTCCAGGGCCGTTCGGACGAGGAGCTCCGAGACGCCCTGAACCGCCTCTGACCTGCGGCGACGGGTTGTGGCGAGACCCCTGTGCTACCCTCGCGCGACCATGGCCCAGGCCAAGCTCACGCCGAAGGAACTCGACGAGCTGCGGACGCGCCTCGAAGAGGAGCGGGCGGAGCTCGAGACCCAGCTGACCACGATCGTCGACGAGGCGTTCGCCGCCACGCAGTCGGAGCTCGCCGGCGACGTCGGGCTCGACGACGAGTCCGCCGATGCCGGTACCGCGACCTTCGAGCGAGAGAAGGATCTCTCCATCGAGAACAACGTGCGCGACCTGCTCCAGAAGATCGGCCGCGCGCTCAAGCGGATGGACGAGAAGACCTACGGCGTCTGCGAGGTGTGCGGGAGGCCGATCGAGAAGGCTCGGATCAAGGCGCTCCCGTACGTCGACCTCTGCATCAAGGACGCGCAGGCGCAGTCGCGCCGGTAGGCCGTGTCGGCCGGGAGCCGCGGGGCTGCGATCCTGTTCGCATCGGCCGGGGCCGTGTGGGTCCTCGATCGGCTCTCGAAGCTCTGGGTCCAGGACGCGCTCGCGGGCCGGCCGCCCGTGCGTGTGATCCCGGGCGTGTTGGACCTGCGGTACACGCTCAACTCCGGAGGCGCCTTCAGCATCGGGCAGAGCGCGCCCTGGCTGTTCGCGGGGGCAACGATCGTCGTCTCGGTGGTGATCGTGGCGACGGCGTGGCGCCACACCTCGGTCCTCACCTCGGTGGCGCTCGGCCTGATCCTCGGGGGGGCGCTCGGGAACCTGACCGACCGGATCGTCCGGGGCCCACGCCTGACCGGCAAGGTGATCGACTTCATCGACGTCCACGTCTGGCCCGTCTTCAACGTGGCGGACAGCGCCGTGGTGATCGGGGCGGTCCTGCTGGCGCTCTCGGCGACGCGCGACGGCGAACGGGCGAGGCCGGACCCGCAGGAGGACGGATCCCGCGGGGCCGGCGACCAGGCCACCCCCCATGCCGGCTGAGTCGCTGATCGGAGAGCCCGGACGCCTCGACGCCGTGGTCGCCCGGCTCCTCGGCAGGTCGCGGGCCGACGTTCAGCGGGCGATCGAGGCGGGGGCGGTGCTGGTGGACGGGGCGCCGAGGCCGAAGGCCTTCCGGCTGACGGGCGGCGAGTCGATCCGGGCCGACCTCGGCGACGACCAGGCCCTGCGGCCCGAGGGTCCGGCGGTCCCGATCCGGTTCGAGGACGAGCACCTGCTCGTCGTGGCCAAGCCGGCGGGCCTCGTGACCCACCCGACGGCGCGCCGGCGCTCGGGGACCCTGGTGAACCGGCTCCTTGGGATGGGGGTCGACCTCTCCGGCGTCAACGGTCCCCTCCGGCCGGGCATCGTCCACCGGCTCGACGCGGGGACCTCCGGCCTGATGATCGTCGCGAAGGACGACGGGACCCACCGCGCGCTCGCCCGGGCCTTCGCGGCACACGCGATCGACCGGCGCTACCTGGCCCTCGTCCGTGGCCGCGTGGAGCACGATGCCTTCGCGGTCGACGCGCCCCTCGGGCGCCGCGCCGCCCGTATGACCGTGGACGTGGGGGAGGGCCGGGCGGCCCGGACGGGGTTCACCACGCGCGAGCGCTTCTCGGGGGCCACGCTGCTGGAGGCGATCCCGCGCACCGGGCGCACGCATCAGATCCGGGTCCACCTGGCCTCGATCGGGCACCCGATCCTGGGTGACCGCGCCTACGGCGGCGCCGGGATGGACGCGACCCGGCTTGGGCTCGATCGTCCCTTCCTGCACTCGTGGACGATCGCGTTCGACCATCCGGGCGGAGGCGGCCGGATCGAGCTCGAGGAGCCGCTGCCGCATGACCTCGAGGCCGCGCTGGCGGCCCTGCGAGCGGGCGCGCCGGCCGCCTGAGGAGCGCCGGCGGCCCGTGCGACCTGCGACCTTGACGACCCCCGGACCCGGGCGTAGCGTGGGTCCCCCGAATCACAGCGGTGTAACTTATCCCCAGCCCGCGGGCTGGCTGTGGAAAACCCGAAAGGGACCATGACGGGCCGGAACTTCGTGCACCTCCACGTCCACTCGGAGTACTCGCTCCTGGACGGGGCCGCGCGGATCGAGGCCCCGAAGTTCCACCCCGACGCCCCGACGCTGTTCACCGAGGCCGCCCGCCTCGGGATGCCGGCGATCGCCATGACCGACCACGGGGCGATGTACGGCGCCCTCCGCTTCTTCGAGCAGGCGCGTCGGAGCGGCGTCACGCCGATCATGGGGGTGGAGGCCTACGTGGCCCCCGGGTCCCGCTTCGATCGGCAGCCCGGCGAGAACGAGGAGAAGTACCACCACCTCACGCTGCTCGCCGAGGACGAGACCGGGTACCGGAACCTCCTCAGGCTGGTGTCCGCGGCGCACCTCGAGGGCTTCTACCACCGACCCCGGATGGACAAGCAGCTGCTCGCCGAGCATTCGGAGGGTGTCCTGTGCCTGTCCGGATGCCTGTCGAGCGAGGTGTCCACGCTCCTGCTGGCCGGACAGGAGCGTCGCGCCGTCGAGGCGGCCGGCCAGTACCGCGACATCTTCGGGCCCGACCGGTACTTCGTGGAGCTCCAGGACCACGGGCTCGCGGATCAGCGCCGCGTGTTGCCGCTGCAGATCGCGCTCGCCGGGACCCTCGGTGTGCGGACCGTCGCGACGAACGACCTGCACTACACGCTGCCCGGGGATGCGAAGCCGCACGACGTCCTGTTGTGCATCCAGCAGCAGAAGCTCCAGTCCGACCCGAAGCGGCTGCGCTTCGACTCGGAGGAGTTCTACCTGAAGAGCGCCGAGGAGATGCGGCACGTCTTCCGCGAGCATCCGGAGGCGTGCGACACGACGTTGTTGATCGCCGAACGCTGCCGGCTCGACCTGGTCTTCGGCGATCGGCGCCCCGCGGACCAGCGCTTCCACCTGCCGCGGTTCGAGGTCCCGGACGGGCTCCTCCCGGACGCCTACCTGGAGCGCTTGGTGCTGGAGGGCGCGGCGGAGCGCTACGGGGCTCTCACCCCGGAGGTCGAGGAACGGATCCGGCACGAGCTCTCCGTGATCACGCAGATGGGGTTCAGCGGCTACTTCTTGATCGTGTGGGACCTGATCCGGTTCGCGCGCGAGAGCGGGATCCGCGTGGGTCCGGGCCGCGGATCGGCCGCAGGCTCCGTCGTCTCGTACTGCCTGCGGATCACGGACCTCGATCCGATCCGCTACGGCCTGATCTTCGAGCGGTTCCTGAACCCCGAGCGGCTGCAGATGCCCGACATCGACATGGACTTCGACGAGCGCCGGCGGGACGAGGTGATCCGGTACGCGACGATGCGATACGGCGCGGACCACGTGGCGCAGATCATCACGTTCCAGACGATCAAGGGGAAGCAGGGCATCCGGGACGCGGCCCGCGTGTTGGGGTTCCCCCCGGTCGTCGGCGACCGGCTCTGCAAGATGTATCCGCCCGCGGTGATGGGTCGCGACTATCCGATCGAGGATGCCCTCACGCTCTCGCCCGAGCTCCGCGAGGCGTACGAGCGCGAGCCCGAGGCGAAGGAGATCGTGGACTCCGCCCGCGCGCTCGAGGGACTCCGTCGCGAGGACTCGGTGCACGCTGCAGGTGTCGTGATCGGTGACGCGCCGCTCGTGAACTACCTCCCCCTCAAGCTGGCCAAGGACTCGCGGGACGACTCGAAACGGGTCGTGACGCAGTTCGACATGCACGGTGTCGAACAGCTGGGACTGCTGAAGATGGACTTCCTCGGCCTGCGCAACCTCTCGGTGATCGAGGAGACGCTGCGGCACCTGCGGCGGCGCGGGATCGAACTGGACATCGATGCGGTGCCCCTCGACGACGAGCGCACGTACGCGATGTTGCGCCGCGCCGAGACGACCGGTGTGTTCCAGATGGAGTCGGCCGGGATGCGCAGCCTGATCCGCTCGCTGGAGCCGGACCGGTTCGAGGATCTGATGGCGCTGCTCGCCCTGTACCGGCCGGGGCCGATGAACTCGGGTCTGCACCACGAGTACGCGGAACGCAAGCACGGGCGGCGACCCGTCACGTATCCGCATCCGGATCTGGCCGAGATCCTGTCGACGACCTACGGCGTGATGGTCTACCAGGAGCAGGTGATGCAGATCGCCGTCCGCATGGCGGGCTACACGATGGGCGAGGCCGACCTGCTGCGCCAGGCGATGGGCAAGAAGATCCGCGAGAAGCTGCTCGTCCACAAGGAGACCTTCATCCAGGGCTGCGTCGCGCGGGGATACCCGGAACGGCTCGGCCAGGACCTGTTCGACCTGATGGAGCCGTTCGCCGACTACGGCTTCAACACGGCGCACGCCTGCGCGTACGCGTTCGTCGCGTACCAGACCGCCTACCTGATGGCGCACCACCCGGTCGAGTACATGTCCGCGATCCTCACGAGCGTCAAGGACGACAAGGATCGCAAGCCGTACTACCTGTACGCCTGCCGGGGGATGGACATCCGGGTCCTCCCGCCCGACGTGAACGGATCGGAGATGGACTTCGCGCCCGCGGAGGGCGACGAGCCCGCGATCCGATACGGCCTCTCGGCCGTCCGCAACGTCGGCGAGGGAGCCGTCCTGCAGATCCTCGAGGCACGGCGGGCGAAGGGCGACTTC
Organism: Actinomycetota bacterium; assembly: GCA_036555125.1. GTDB lineage: Bacteria > Actinomycetota > UBA4738 > UBA4738 > HRBIN12 > DATBLY01. Next base: position 6,796 of record DATBLY010000005.1, read on the forward strand.
ACGTCGTTCGCGGACTTCTGCCGCAAGGTGGAACCGACGGTCCTGACGAAGCGGGTGCTCGAGTCGCTGATCCTCGCCGGCGCGTTCAATTCGCTCGGCTACACGCGAGGCGGCCTGATGCAGAAGGTGGGGGAGCAGCCGGCCTGGGAGAAGGTCTCGGCGCCGATCCTCGCCGAGCGCAAGGCGGAGGCGGCGGGGCAGTTCTCGTTGTTCGGCGGCTCCGAAGGACCGGGGGAGGTGGATGCGTCGGTCCTGGTCGGGCCGGAGTTCGACAAGCGCACCCTCCTACGGCTCGAGAAGGAGATGCTCGGCCAGTTCGTGACCGATCACCCGTTGCTCGGGATCAAGGACGAGCTGGCGCGCCAGACGACCCACGAGATCGGCGATCTGGGATCCCTGGGCGATGGGGACCTCGTGACGGTCGGCGGCATCATCGGCACCCTGTCCCGCCGCTACACGAAGCGCGGCGAGCCATACGCCCAGTTCCGTCTGGAGGGCCTCGCGGGCGGCGTGGAGGTGGTCGCGTTCCCATCGGTCTACGAAGCGCATCCGGACCTGATCGCCCCCGATCGCATCGTGCTGGTCACCGGCCGCATCGACCTGCGGGGCCGCGAGCTGCAGATCCGCGGGAGCGAGGTGCGCGAGCCGGCGCTGTCGGGTGACGTCGCGCCGGAGCCGACCACCCTGGAGGTGGATCTGCCCGCCGCGGCGTGCACGCCGGCGGTCCTGTCGCGGATGAAGGAGCTGCTCCAGTCCCACCCGGGCACCGCTTCCGTCCAGGTGCGCTTCCATTCGGCGAGCGGCGTCACCCCGCTCGAGGTCGGCGATCTGCGGGTCGATCCGAGCGGCCAGCTCCTGGGCGAGCTGCACTCGCTGCTCGGTGCCGGCGCGGCCAGGGTGGGGCGCGAGTAGGGCGCGGGTCCCCCGATGGCCTTCGAGATCCTCCCCGGGATCGACGTGCTCGGGGGCCGCCTCGCCCGGCTCGCGGGGGGCGTCGTGGAGCCGGTGGACGCCTACCAGGGCGACCCGATCGCGGCGGCGGCCGCGTTCCGGGCGGCGGGCGCCGCGTGGATCCACCTCGTCGACCTCGACCTCGCGTTCGAGGGCCGGCTGACGGTCGGGCCGATCGTCGAGGGGCTCGCCGCGATGGGGCTGCGCGTCCAGGTGAGCGGCGCCGTCCGCGCGGCCGACCCGATCGTCCGCCTGCTCGGTTCGGGAGCGACTCGGGTCGTCCTGGGGTCGGCCGCGCTCGTCGACGGATCGTTCGTCGTCGAGTCGATCTCCCGGTTCGGCGCGTCGCTGTGGTGCGGGATCGAGGCCGAGGATGACCGGATCCGCTCGCGAGGGGTCGATCCGGTGGAGCTTCCGCTGGTGCCGACGCTCGGATGGCTGACCACCGCGGGCGCGCACGGGTTCGTCGCGACGGCGGTCGCACGCGTCTCGGGACTCGCCGGGCCCGACCCGGCGCTCGTCCGGCGGATCGCGAGGTCGGGCCGCCCCGTGGTCGCGGGTGGGGGCATCGCGAGCGTGGACGATCTCCGGGCCGTCCGTGCGGCCGGCGCGTCCGGGGCCATCGTGGGCCGGGCGGCGCTCGAGGGGACGCTCGACCTGGCGGAGGCGTTCCGGTCGCTCGGGTGATCCTCACGCGGGCATCTCGACGGGAGCGCCGTGCGGGACCATCGGGATCGCCTCGGTAGACTCGGCCGGCGATGGGCTTCCTCTCCGATCTGGTTCGCGACCTGCGGTCGCGCCTGGACCGCGAACCGCTCGACGTCTCCGCGCTGATGGAGCGGGCGCTCGCCTCGCCGCCCGCCCGCGGGTTCGAGGGCGCCCTGCGGTCGACGACGCCGGCGCTGATCGCCGAGGTGAAGCGCGCGTCGCCCTCGGCCGGTGCGATCGCCGATCGCGACCCGGCGGGGCAGGCGCGCGCCTACGCGGAGGGGGGTGCGAGCGCGATCTCGGTCCTCACCGAGCCGCGTCATTTCGACGGCACGCTGGCCGATCTCCGCGCGGTCCGGACCGCGGTCGGTCTCCCGGTCCTGCGCAAGGACTTCCTGATCGATCCATCTCAGGTGATCGAGTCCCGGGCGGCCGGCGCCGACGCAGTGCTGTTGATCGCGGCCTGCGTCTCGTCGGCCGAGCTCGCCGCCCTGATCCGGACGGCGGAGGACCTCGGGATGTCCGCGCTCGTCGAGACGCACGCGGCGCCCGACCTCGACAAGGCGCTCGAGGCGGGTGCCCGGATCGTCGGGGTGAACGCCCGCGACCTGGAGACCCTCGAGGTGGACCGCGCGCGCGCCCTCGCCGCGCTCCGTCGGGTCCCGCAGGACCGGATCGCGGTGCTCGAGAGCGGGATCCGCACCCGGGCCGACGTCGAGGCCGCGCTGCGAGCGGGGGCGTCTGCCATCCTGGTGGGCGAGGCGTTGATGCGGGTCGACGATCCCGCGCGGGCGATCGCCGAGCTCCTCGGCGCAGAACGGGAGGCGGGTCGAGCATGGTGAGGATCGAGAGCCGCCCGACGGTGCCCGACGCGCACGGGCGCTTCGGGACCTACGGCGGCCGCTACGTGCCCGAGGTGCTGATCCCGGCCCTGGACGAGCTCGAGGCGGCCTGGTCGAGCCTGCGCGAGGATCCGGGCTTCCGCGCCGAGCTGGGGGGGCTGCTGCGGGATTTCGTCGGCCGACCGACGCCGATCACCTACGCGGAACGCCTCTCCGACGAGCTCGGGTACCGGATCTGGCTCAAGCGCGAGGACCTCGCACACACGGGGGCGCACAAGATCAACAACGCCCTCGGCCAGGCCCTCGTCGCTGAGCGTCTCGGCAAGACCCGCATCATCGCGGAGACCGGAGCGGGACAGCACGGGGTCGCGGCCGCGACCGCGTGCGCCCTGCTCGGGCTGCCCTGCGTCGTCTACATGGGCGAGGAGGACACGCACCGGCAGGCGCCCAACGTCGCACGGATGAAGCTCCTGGGCGCGGAGGTGGTTCCGGTGATGGCGGGAACGCGGACGCTGAAGGAGGCCGTGAACGAGGCTCTCCGAGATTGGGCCGCGACGGTCGAGCGCACCCATTACATCATCGGGTCCGTGGTCGGGCCGCACCCGTTCCCATGGCTCGTCCGGGACCTGCAGCGCGTGATCGGCGACGAGGCCCGTGCGCAGTTCCGCGACGCGACCGGCGCCGACCCCGAACACGTCCTCGCCTGCGTCGGCGGGGGCAGCAACGCGATCGGCATGTTCACCGCGTTCGTCGGTGCCTCGGGCGTGCGGCTGACCGGCGTCGAGGCGGGCGGCCGCGGCGCTCAGCTCGGCGAGCACTGCTCCTCGATCACGCAGGGTCAGCCGGGCATCCTGCACGGGGCCCTGTCGTACCTGCTGCAGGACGAGGCCGGGCAGGTGGCCGACACCCACTCGATCTCGGCCGGGCTGGACTACCCGGGCGTCGGCCCGGAGCACGCGTTCCTGCACGACGAGGGCCTGGCGGGCTACGTCTCCGTCACCGACGACGAGGCCCTCGACGGGTTCCAGGCGCTCGCCCGGACCCAGGGCATCCTCCCGGCGCTCGAGCCGTCGCACGTGATCGGGTGGTTGCTGCGCCGCGAGCTCCCCGAGGGAGCGAGCGTGCTCGTGTGCCTGTCCGGGCGCGGCGACAAGGACCTCGATACCGTCCTGGCCGCGCTGGCGGCGCGCGATGGCTGAGCTCGAGGCGGCCCTCCGGGCCCGGCGCGACGGCGGGGGGCATGCCTTCGTCCCGTACGTGACCGGCGGGTTCCCGGGGGTGGACGGATCGCTCCTGCGCGCGCTGCAGGATGCGGGTGCCGACGCGATCGAGGTCGGGATCCCGTTCTCGGACCCCGTGATGGATGGCGGGGTGATCCAGGAGGCGTCGCGGATCGCGCTCGAGCGCGGGGCCCGTCCGTCGGCGATCCTGGCCTCGATCGCCGACGCCGGACTCCGCGTGCCGGTGGCCGTGATGACGTACGTGAACCCCGTCTACCGGATGGGGTTCGAGACGTTCGCGACGCGGGCGCGCGACGCGGGGGTATCGGGAGCGATCGTCCCCGATCTGCCCGTGGACGAGCTCGACGGGTGGGGGGACGCGTGCCGCGCGGCCGGCATCGACACCGTGCTGCTCGCGGCCCCCGGAACCACGCCCGAGCGCCTGGCGCTGATCGCGGGATCGGCGACGGGGTTCGTCTATTGCGTGTCCACGTACGGTGTGACCGGCGCGCGGGACCGTCTCGCGGGCACCGCCGCCCAGGTCGTGGGCGCCGCACGGTCGCGGACGGACCTCCCGCTCCTCGTGGGGGTGGGCATCGCCACCCCGGAGCAGGCCGCGGAGGCCTGCGGGTTCGCCGACGGGGTGATCGTCGGGAGCTCGATCATGCGTCCGCTCGTCGAGGGGCGCGCCGCGGACGCGCTGCCCACGGCGGAGGCGTTCCGGGCGGCCATCCCCACCGGCTGAGGCGGACCCCCGAGCGACGCCACGAACGCCTCGACGGTCCATCCCGGCCTCGCCCCGGCCTCGTATCAGGAGGGTGACCGGACGGGTGCGTGCGCACCCGGCGGATGATTGGCCTGGGACCGCGTTCTGTGGTACCAACCACATCCGAAGCAGAGGAAAGGGAGGGGGGTCCATGAAGCATCGCCGAGTACTTCGGCTGCTCGCGCTCGTCGCCGTGCTCTCGCTCGTCGGCGCCGCCTGCTCGAACGACGACACGGGCGGGGAAGAGACCGGGGGAGCCACCGGGGGCGCGACCGGGGGTGCGGTCGACTGTGCGTCGGTCGAGTTCGGCTGCCTCGAGGTCGCGTCGGGCGAACCGATCACGATCGGCACGCTGCTCGCGATCAGCGGTGACACGGCGTCGCTCGGCCTGGACAGTCAGGCCGGCGCGCAGCTGGCGATCGACTACCTCGATGGGACGCTCGACCAGGTCGACGGTCAGCTCCTCGGGCACGACGTCCAGCTCCAGAACGAGGACGACGGTTGCTCCGCCGACGGCGGCCAGGCCGGCGGGCAGGCGCTCGCGGCCGATCCGTCGATCCTGGCCGTGATCGGGACCAGCTGCTCCAGCGCGGCGTTGGGCGTGGCAGACAAGATCTTCTCCGACAAGGGGATCCTGCTGATCTCGCCTTCGAACACGAACCCGGGGCTCACCTCGGAGGAGGCGCACCAGCCCTTCTACCTGCGCACCGCGCACAACGACAAGATCCAGGGCGCGATCGTCTCCGACTTCGTCTACACGGAGCAGGGCATCACGACGGCGGCGACGATCAACGACGAGAGTCCGTACGCGGACGGTCTGGCGGCCGCGTTCCGCGACAACTTCGAGGCGGCCGGCGGCACGATCACCGCGGTCGAGGCGATCAACAGCGCCGACACGGACTTCGGGGCGCTGCTCGAGGGCATCGCGAACGGCAATCCGGGCGCGCTGTACTTCCCGGACTTCAACCCGGCGTGCGCGCTGATCGCCCAGCAGGCGGCGGACATCATGCCCGACACCTTGCTGATCGGCTCGGACGGCTGCTTGGCCACCGACTTCCTGGAGACGGCCGGCGACGCCGCCAACGGCGTGTTCGCGTCCTCACCGGACCTGTCGGTCTTCGCGAACGGGGACTTCTACAAGAACGAGTTCATCCCCGCGTACAAGGAGCTCGTGGGCACCGACCCCACGGCCGTGTTCCACGCGCACTCGTTCGACGCGATGAACATCCTGTTCGACGCGGTCGAGTCCGTGGCCGTGGACAACGGCGACGGATCGCTCACGATCCCGCGCCAGGCGCTCCGCGACGCGATCTTCGCGACGAGCGGCTACCAGGGGATCACCGGGACGATCACCTGCACCGAGCTGGGTGACTGCGCGACCGACGTCACGATCGGTGTCTTCGAGGCGCCGGGGTGGCCGGTCGAGGGTGGAGAGCCCGACTCGGCTCCGGTGTTCAGCGAGACGAAGTCGCTGGACCAGGTCCTCTAGGACCGCGGGAGATCGATCGAGGACGCGGGCCGCGGGCGAGCCGAGAGGCCCGCCCGCGGCCCCGTCCACGAGGGCAGGGGGACCCGATGGCGAACGCCACGACGCCCGCGAGGCGCACGACGGCCGTGCGGATGTCGGCGCTCGAGCGTCTCCCCATCCGACGCATCATCCTGACCGTCCTGTCGGTCGCGATCGCGGCGTTCGTGATCGTCGGGTCCTACAAGACCCTCACGCTGCCGGCCGGCGAGGCGTACACCTGGGACACCTGGCGCGGCATCATCGTTCGGGGGGTCTCGCAGGGCGCGATCTTCGCCCTGATCGCGCTCGGCTACACGCTGGTGTACGGGATCCTCCGGATGATCAACTTCGCGCACGGCGAGGTGTTCATGATGGGGGCGTTCACCTCGTTCTTCTTCGCCGACGCCTACGCGAAGAGCGGCTTCCTGAACCGCAGCCCGGTGACGGCGCTCCTGATCATCTTCGCGGTGGCGGTCGCGACCTCCGTGGGCGTGGCCGTGCTGCTGGAGCGGGTTGCCTATCGCCCGCTCCGGAACGCGCCACGTCTGGTGCCGCTGATCACCGCGATCGGGGCGTCGCTCTTCCTCCAGCAGACGGCTCGGGGGTTCTTCGGGACGAACACGCAGGGGTATCCCCGACCCGAGGTGCTCGACGGCACGTGGACGATCCTCGGGTTCCCGGTCGACCGGATCCGCGTCGTGGTGCTCGTGGTCTCGCTGATCTCGATGGGCATCCTGCAGTACATCGTCGCTCGGACGAAGACGGGCAAGTCGATGCGCGCGGTAGCGGAGGACCAGGAGATCGCGAGCTTGATGGGGATCGACGTGAACCGGGTGGTCGTGAAGACCTTCGTGATCGGTGGGATCCTCGCGGGGATCGCCGGGGTCCTCTTCGCCCTGACCTTCGAGTCCGTGAACTTCTTCATGGGGGTCCGCCCCGGCATCTCCGCGTTCACCGCCGCGGTGCTGGGGGGGATCGGCAGCATCGGAGGTGCCGCGCTCGGCGGGTTCACGCTCGGCGTCCTGCAGGCGGTCGGCCCGCCGCTCCTCTTGACCGGTTTCAACGTCCCGTCGCCGTTCCAGCTGGAAGACGTGGTGACCTTCTCGGTCCTGGTCCTGGTCCTGATCTTCCGTCCGGGCGGGCTCCTCGGCTCCGGCGAGGCGGAGAAGGTGTGATGAACCCCCGCCGTCTGATCTTCGCCGGCCTGATCGGTGGGATCGCGGTCATCTACCTGGGGCTCGTGGGGCTCCTGGCCAAGTTCGCCGAGCGCAACCTGATCGGGGAGCTCGTGACCGGCAGCCGGGCGATGGTGGCCGCGGCCGCGTTCTGCGCAGGGTACGTCGCGACCCGGCCCCGGGTCGTGGCGGGTGAGCTGCAGCGGGTGGACGGCGCGCGCGCCGGCGCCGCCGGCGCCTTGGTGGGCGCGACCTCGGGAGCCCTCGTCGGGCTCTCGGTCGTGTTCGTCGACTGGTTCGGTCTCGACCGGATCCGCGACATCTTCGTTGGGGTCTCCCCGGACCTGCTCGACTTCTTATCGTTCGGGCTGTCGATCTGGGCTGCCGTGGGCGTGCTGACCGTCGCCGGCGCGATCTTCGGCGGGCTCGGCGGCGCGTTCCGCTCGCTCGACCCCGCGATCCGGCGTCCACTTGGCAACGCCGTCGTGATCACCCTGCTGATGGCGCTGCTGCAGCGGATCGTGCCGGTCGCGATGCAGGAGGTCGGCCTGGACCCCGACTGGCTCTACAGCCCGGTGACCGGCGGGCTCACCTGGATCGGGGCCGCAGTGGTGTTCCTCGTCTCGCTCGGACTGTCGGTCGCGTGGATGCGCCGGGGCGACCGGGTCCGCGCGTCGGTCCGGACGATCACGCAGGAGCAGCCCTCGGCGAAGGTGGCCGCCGCCGCGATCGTGATCGGCCTGCTCGCCCTGATCCCCGTGCTCCTCGGAACGGTGGTCTCGGACGTGCTGGGGACCGCGATGATCTTCCTGCTGCTCGCGATCGGCCTGAACATCGTCGTCGGATACGCGGGCCTGCTCGACCTCGGGTACGTGGCGTTCTTCGGCTTCGGGGCCTACACCACGGCCCTCCTCACGGGCGCGACCCTGAACACCACCACCGGCGCCGCGGCGCCGGCGATCTCGCTCGACCTGAACTTCTACGTGGCGATCCCGATCGTCGTGATGCTCGCCGCGGGCGCCGGCGTCCTGATCGGGGCCCCGGTCCTGCGCCTGCGCGGCGACTATCTCGCCATCGTCACCCTCGGCCTCGGCGAGATGGTCTCGATCCTGATCACGTCGAACTGGCTCGCCCCGCTGGTCGGCGGCCCTCAGGGGATGCGCGATGTGACCGACGCCGCGATCGGCGGCTTCGGCTTCCGAGAGCCGCACCACTTCTTCTACCTGGCCCTCGCCTTCGTCGCGATCGCGATCTTCGTGTCATGGCGGCTCGCGAGCTCGCGGATCGGCCGCGCGTGGAACGCGATGCGCGAAGACGAGCAGGTCGCGGACGCGATGGGCATCAGCACCACGCGGTTCAAGCTCCTGGCGTTCGCGATGGGCGGCGCGATCGGGTCGCTCGGCGGGGCGCTCCTCGGCGTGAAGCTCGGTTCGCTCACCCCCGCGAGCTTCGAGTACATCGTGTCGATCACCGTCCTGTCGATCGTGATCCTCGGCGGGATGGGCAGCATCCCGGGTGTCGTCGTGGGTGCGCTCGTGCTGATCGGGCTCCCCGGGCTCCTGCGCGAGTTCGAGGAGTACCGGCAGCTGATCTACGGCGCGGTGCTCGTCGCGATCATGATCCTGCGGCCGCAGGGCCTGATCCCGAACGTCCGCCGGAGCCGGGAGCTCCATGAAGAGGACCGGGCCCAGGACAAGTGGGCGAGCGACCTGTCGGGCGACGAGGACGTCGCGGCTCCCCTCACGCCCCTGGGCGAGGGTGCCGGATGAGCGCGATCCTCGAGATCGACGGCGTCCACAAGCGGTTCGGGGGGGTGTCGGCGTTGGCGGGGCTCGACGTCTCCGTCAACGAGGGCGAGATCCTCTCGGTGATCGGGCCGAACGGCGCCGGCAAGAGCACGATGTTCAACGTGATCACCGGGCTCTACGGCCCCGATCAGGGCGACATCCGCTTCCGCGGGGAGAGCATCGTCGGCCTGTTGCCCCATCAGGTCACGAAGCTCGGCATCGCGCGGACGTTCCAGAGCGTCCACCTGTTCCCGAACATGACCGTCCTCGAGAACGCCATGGTGGGTCAGCACACGCGGACGCGCTCGGGGGTGTTCGGATCGATCCTCCGGCTGCCGCGCACCCGACGGGAGGAGGAGCGGATCCGCGAGCGCGCCCGCGAAGCCTTGGGGTTCTTCGGCTCACGCCTGGCGGGGTACCGTCAGGAGCAGCCCGCGTTCTCGCTGTCGTACGCGAACCGCCGGCGCTTGGAGATGGCGAGGGCGCTCGCCACCGACCCCGCGGTCATCATGCTGGACGAGCCGACGGCCGGGATGAACCCACGCGAGACCCTCGAGCTCCGCGATCACATCGTCCGGATGCGCGACCGGCTCGGGCTCACCGTGCTCGTGATCGAGCACGACATGCGCGTGGTGAAGGGCGTCTCCGACCGGGTCGTGGCCTGCGACTACGGACAGAAGATCGCGGAGGGCACGTACGACGAGGTGGCGCACGACGACCGGGTGATCGAGGCGTACCTCGGGACGAAGGCCGTGGGATGAGCGACGCCGAGCCGGATCTCGCGAGCTCGGAGATCGTGCCGTCGGCGAACGGCGATCGCCGCCCGATCCTCGAGCTCCGCAACGTGAGCACGCACTACGGGCTCGTCGCGGTCCTGCGCGAGGTCGACGTCGAGATCTTCGCGGGCGAGATGGTCTGCCTGCTCGGAGGCAACGCGAGCGGCAAGACCACCACCCTCAAGACGATCCTCGGCTACGTGAAGCCGAGCGAGGGCGAGGTGGTCCTGGACGGACAGGTCGTGAGCGGCCTGCCGACCACCGAGGTCGTCCGGCGCGGCGTGTCGATGGTCCCGGAGAACCGGCGGCTGTTCGGGAACATGACGGTCTCGGAGAACCTCGACCTGGGAGCGTTCCAGCGCACGGACAAGGCCGAGATCGCGCGGCAGCGCGAGGAGCTGCTCGACGTGTTCCCGCGGGTCCGCGAGCGTCTGAAACAGAAGGCGGGGACGCTGTCCGGAGGCGAGCAGCAGATGGTCGCGATGTGTCGCGCCCTGATGGCCAAGCCGAAGGTGCTGCTGATGGACGAGCCGTCGATGGGGCTGGCCCCCGTGCTCGTGGATCAGGTCTTCGAGATCATCAAGCAGATCCGCGCCCTCGGCACCACGATCTTCGTGGTGGAGCAGAACGCGAACATGGCGCTGTCGATCGCCGATCGCGGCTACGTGATCCAGACCGGCGAGGTCGTGCTCGCCGATACGGCCGAGAACCTGCTCGCCAACCCCTTGATGCGGGAGGCGTACCTCGGGGAGCTGTGATGGAGCTCCTCGACGGTCCGGAGCTCCGCCGGCGGCTCTCGATGCGAGCCGCGATCGACGCGCTCGAGCGCGCGTTCCGTGCCGAGGATCCCTCGGGGTCGCCGCTGCGATCCAACGTCGGAACGGCCGAGGGGACGCTCCTGATCATGCCGGCGGCCGGGGCCGCCGGCGTCGGCGTCAAGCTCGTGACGGTCACGGCCGCGAACGCCGAACGCGGGGAACCGCTGATCGGGGCGGTCTACGTCCTGTTCGACGCGCGGACCCAGCAGCCGCGCGCGGTGCTCGACGGTGCGGCGCTGACGGCGCTCCGGACCGCGGCCGTGTCCGGGCTCGCCACCCGGTACCTCGCGCGCACCGACGCGCACCGGTTGATCATCTTCGGTGCGGGTGTCCAGGCGGGCACGCACCTGGAGGCGATGGTCTGCGAGCGCCCGATCGACGAGGTGACGATCGTCTCTCGGTCGCGGGCGCGCGCGGCGGAGCTCCGCGACCGGGCGGCGGCGCTCGGCCTCACCGCCGAGCTGGCCGGTCCCGACGCGGTGCGGGCCGGGGACGTCGTCTGCACGTGCACCAGCGCCGAACGGCCGTTGTTCGACGGTGGCTGGCTGCCGGAGGGGGTCCACGTGAACGCGGTCGGGTCCTACCGGCCCGAGACGCGCGAGCTCGACACGGAGGCCGTGCGCCGGGCGAAGGTCGTCGTCGAGGAGCGCTCGGCGGCGTTCGCGGAGGCCGGCGAGCTGGCGATCCCGCTGGAGGCCGGTGCGATCGAGGCGTCGCACGTCCTCGCCGACCTCCACGAGCTCGTGGGCGGCGTGCCGGTGCGGACCGCACCGGGGGACGTGACCGTGTTCAAGTCGGTGGGCCTCGCGTTCGAGGACCTCGCGGTGGCCGCTGCCGCCCTGGAGGCGCCGTGAGCGTCGCCGACGTCGTCGTGGTGGGCGGGGGCATCGTCGGGGTGAGCGCCGCCTACCACCTGGCCCTGGCGGGAGCCGGCCGCGTCGTCCTGATCGAACGCGAGGAGGCGGTCGGTCGCGGCTCGACGGGGGCGTGTGCGGGCGGGTTCCGGCATCAGTTCTCGAGCCGGATCAACATCGAGCTCTCGCTGACGAGCATCCCGATGATCCTCGGCTTCACCGAGGAGCACGGTCTGCCGGTCGACGTCTGGCAGGACGGATACCTGTTCGTCGTCCGCGGGGAGGAGCGTTGGGGCGAGTACCGAGCGGCGGCCGCGCTGCAGCGATCGATGGGGGTCGAGGTGCGCGAGCTCTCGCCGCACGAGGCGGCGGAGCTCGCGCCCGGCATCGCGACCGACGGCGTGGTGGGAGCGGTGACGTGCGCCCGGGACGGGATCGCCGATCCCGGCGGGCTCACGCAGGGGTACGCGACGCTCGCCCGGAGGGCCGGCGCGGATGTCCGGCTGGGCACGGAGGTCGTCTCCGTGCTGGTGGATGGCGGCCGCACGATCG
>DATBLY010000050.1:0-10957 GCA_036555125.1 Actinomycetota bacterium
ACGCCGCGATCCGGATCCATCCGGAGCGCCTCACGGCGCGGCGGATGGTCATCGGGGGCATCGGGGTCGCCGTCGGCGCCGCCCTGTCGATCGCGACCGCGATGATCGCGGTCGGCTTCGAGGCCTGGGGCGTCACGCCCGGCTCGGGCTGAGCCTCGATCCGAGGGGTTCGTCTACCCACGCCGCGGGTGATGCCGACGCGTGATCATCGAAGGATCGTGGGCGAGGGGGGAGTTGAACCCCCACGTCCGGTAAAGGACACAGGATCCTGAATCCTGCGCGTCTGCCAATTCCGCCACTCGCCCGTGGGGGCGTCATCGTAGCAAGCGGCCGTCCTCAGGCCTCGGCGAGCTCGCGCAGGCGGGCCTCGCGCCAACCCCGACGCTCCTCGGCGTCGGCGCCCAGCGCGCACTCGACCATCGAGGTGAGCGTCTCCGGGTTGAACGGCTTCGTCACGTACGCGTCCGCGCCGGTCTCGAGGCCCCGGACCTGATCCTCGACGCCGACCCGCGCGCTGATCACGACGACGGGCAGCTCGCGCGTGGCCGGATGGCTCCGCACGCTCCGCAGCACGTCGAGGCCGTCGACGACGGGCATCATGATGTCGAGGACGAGCGCGTCGGGCGCGGCCGCCGCCATCATGTCGAGGGCCTGCTGTCCGCCCTCGGCCTCCAGGACCTCGTGCCCGGCCCACCCCAGGTTGAGGCGGCACAGCGTGCGCACGTCGGGATCGTCGTCGATCACCAGGATCTTCGCGGGTCGCTCGTTGATGTCCACGTTCGAGTTGTCGTCGCGCGACGGGCTCGACTGCATACCCGCGCGCCGGGAAACCCGGCTTCCCTGCGACCGCTAGTCACAAGGGGTGAGAGCGTGCGGGAAACCCGCAGTCGCTCGCGCGCGGTGCCTCCGCGCGGCCCGGACGGGGTCCCCACTACGCATGGGTCGAACGGCGCGTACGTACGTAGCGGGCGGCCGAGCGTTCCGCGACCCTCCGGGGACCGGCGACCGGTCCCGCTGTAGCACCGTCGGGGGAACGCGCGGAACCCGCCGCTCCGGCGATGTTCGCGCCGCTTCCGTCGGGATAGAAACCACGCATGCCAAGGCGTCGCGAAGAGCGCGGTCTCCGGTCCGGGGGGACGGTCACCCGGTCAGCCCATGTGATGTCCTCCCGGATCCGAGGCCGCCGATACCGCAACATCGACCCCGACGAGCGGTACGGCTTCACGCAGGGCCCGTCGGGAACGTCGGCCGGGTCCGCCGCCACCCCCAGCGACGGGTCGGCCATCATCGCGATCGGGCCGGTGTTCCTCCAGGACACGAGCACCGATGGCACCGCCGTCACGATGGACGGGACGACCGTGAGGGTCGAGCCGCCGGACGTGGTCCTCCCGTCGGACGCCGCCTACCTCGACCCGCGGGCCGTCACGGGACCGTCACAGACCGAGGGATAGGATAGGCGCCGGGAGCGCGGGCCCCTCTGCCTGCGCGGATGCGACGCCGTGCCGATCCTCCGCGACTTCGAACGACGACTCGGTGGCCTGGTCGAAGGCCTGTTCGCCACGACCTTCCGCAGCGGGCTGCAGCCGGTCGAGCTGGCGAAGCGGATCCAGCGGGAGATGGACGCCGAGCGCACGGTCGGCGTGTCCGAGACCTGGGCGCCGAACCGCTTCGTCTTCTCGCTGTCGCCGGTGGACGCAGGCCGCTTCACGCAGGCCGAGGCCGCGCTGATCTCCGAGCTCGAGGAGGTGGTCCGGGCGACCGCCGCCGAGCGCGGGTGGGGGCTGGTCGGTCCTCCCGAGATCGAGCTGACGGTCGATACCCGACTGAAGAAGGGGTCGTTCCGCTGCGAGGCCACCCTGGTCGAGGGTGAGGAGAAGATCGAGCCGGCCTCCGCCGACGCGGCCCAGCTGATCGTGCACGAGGGGGGCGAGGCGCGGACCGTCGTGCTCACGGGGGATGCGGTCACGATCGGGCGGCTCGCCGAGTGCGACGTGGTGGTCGCCGACAAGGGCGCGTCCCGCCGTCACGCGCAGATCCGCCGGCGCGACGGCGCGTTCACGATCACCGACCTCGGGTCGACGAACGGCACGCGGCTGAACGGCCAGACGATCCAGTCACGTGAGCTCGCCGACGGCGATCGGATCACGATCGGCGCCACCACCCTCGAGTTCCGGCGGGGAGCCGGGTGACGCCGTTCGCCCTGTCGGCCCTGAAGTACGGGCTCTTCGCGCTGCTCTTCCTGTTCGTGTGGCGCTCGATGCGCTGGGTGATCCGGGGGCTCACGGTCGAGGCGAGCTCCACGAGGCGCCGGGGCAAGGCGCAGCCGGTTGCCGAGCAGCCACCGGGCCCCTCCACGCTGTTGATCCATCCTCCTGGCGGCGGTCGGCCGAGCACCGCGAAGCTCACGGCCAGCATGACGATCGGCCGCGGCGCCGACTGCGAGCTGCGGGTGGACGACACGTACGCGTCGAACCAGCACGCCCGCCTGTTCGGACGCAACGGAGCCTGGTACGTGGAGGATCTCGGCTCGACGAACGGGACGTTCGTCAACGACCAGAAGCTCGCGGCGCCGGCCCAGATCCAGCCCGGCGACAAGATCCGGGTGGGCACGACCGTGATGGAGCTCCGCCGATGAGGTTCGACGTCGGCGTCGTCACGGACATCGGCCAGGTCCGCGAGCGCAACGAGGACTCGTTCCTGGTGGATCCGCCGCTGTACGCGGTCGCCGACGGGATGGGCGGGCACCGGGGCGGCGCGGTGGCGTCCGAGCTCGCGCTCGAGACGGTCGAGGCCCTCGCGCGAGCGGGCAAGGGACGCCTGGCGGAGCAGGTGCGCGAGGCGAACCGCGCCGTCTTCGAGCGCTCGATGCACGATCGAGCCGTGAGCGGGATGGGGACCACCCTCACCGCCGCGGTCGTGGACGAGGAGGGCGCCCACCTCGCGCACGTCGGGGACAGCCGCGCCTACCTGCTGCGCGCCGGGGCGCTCCGCCAGCTCACCGAGGATCACACGCTCGTGAACCGGATGGTGAAGGCCGGCGAGATCTCGCCCCAGGAGGCGGAGGTGCATCCGCACCGCAACGTCGTCACGCGCGCCCTCGGCACCGAGCCGGACGTGCAGGTCGACGAGGACGACGTGCCGCTGCTCGAAGGCGACCGGCTCCTGCTGTGCAGCGATGGCCTGACGAACATGGTCACCGAGGAGCAGATCCAGGCGATCCTCGAGTCCACCCCCGCGCCGCAGGACGCGGCCACCCGGCTGGTCCGCGCGGCGAACCGCGCGGGCGGCATCGACAACATCACGGTCATCGTCCTGGACGTGCGGGAGGACGACGCCGACGCGCCGCCCACGACCGCGGGCGGGCCGGGATCGGCGGACGCCGAACCGGCCGGTTCCGGGCACCGGCAGCCGGCCGCCCGCAGGCGCCGACGGATCGCCCCGGCGACGGCCCGCCGCTGGATCGTCGGCGGGGCGATCGCCCTGATCGCCCTGATCGCGCTCGTGGTGGTCGGCCGCTCCTACCTCGATCGCCAGTGGTACGTCGGGGAGTCCAACGGCAGCGTCGCGATCTTCCGCGGCATCCCGGCCGAGCTGGGGGGCCTCCGCTTCTCGCGCGTGCAGGTCGAGACCGACATCCCGGCCGAGGAGGCCGCGGCGTTGCCGCTGTACGCGACGCTCGCCGACGGCATCACGGCGAACGATCGCGAAGAGGCCCAGCAGATCGTCGACCAGATCCGGCAGGACGTGGACGCCGCGCGAGCGGCGGCCACGTCCGGGGGGAGCCCGTGAGCCGGTCCGGCGCGAAGGCCGCGCGCGCTCCGCGCGCGGCCTCCGGCCTGTTCCTCGTGCTCCTCGCGACGACGATCACGCTGCTCGCCTACGCGCTGGTCGGGCTCGGGCGTCGCGGACGCGTTCCCCCGAGCATCGGGCTGTACGGGTCGATCATCGCGGCCGGGTACCTGATCGCCTGGGGGACCGTCCGTGTGACCGCGCGCCGCGCGGACCCGGCGCTGCTGCCCGCCGCGGGCGTGCTCGCGGGCCTGGGGTTCGCCGTGATCTGGCGCCTGCAACCGGACCTGGCCGTGGAGCAGGTGACCTGGCTCCTGGTTGGGCTCGTCGCGTTCGTGCTGACGCTGGTGCTGGTGCGCGACGATCGCTCGCTGGACGCCTACACGTACACGATCGGCCTGGCCGGCCTCGTGCTCCTGCTCCTCCCGATCGTGCCGGGGATCGGCCGCACGATCAACGGCGCGCGGCTGTGGGTCCAGATCGGGCCGCTGTCGTTCCAGCCGTCGGAGTTCGGCAAGGTCCTGATCGTGATCTTCCTGGCGTCGTACCTGGCGGCCAAGCGCGAGCTGCTGGCGGAGGGCGTCGGCCGGTTCGGCCTGCCTCGCGTGAAGGACCTCGGCCCCCTGATCCTCGCGTGGGTCGCGTCGCTCGTCGTCCTGTTCCTCGAGAAGGACCTCGGAGCGTCGCTCCTGTACTTCGGCGTGTTCGTCGTGATGATCTGGGTCGCGAGCGGCCGGCCGAGCTACCTCGTGATCGGCCTCGTGCTGTTCGCGGCCGGCGCGGCGATGGGCTACGCGACGTTCGCCCACGTCCAGCTCCGGGTCGACTACTGGCTGCACGCGTTGGACCCGGACAAGGTCTTCGAGCTCGGGTACGGACAGCTCGCGCAGGGGTGGTTCGCCCTCGCGTCGGGCGGCCTGGTGGGGACCGGGCTCGGCCAGGGGTCGCCCACGCTGATCCCCTATGCCGCGACCGACTTCATCTTCGCGGCGATCGGCGAGGAGCTCGGGCTGCTCGGCACCGCGGCCCTGCTGCTCGCGTACCTCGTCCTGCTCGGCCGCGGGCTCCGCGTGGCGATCGAGCGGACCGACGGCTTCGGCAAGCTCCTCGCGACCGGCCTGACGGCGAGCATCGCGCTGCAGACGTTCGTGATCGTCGGCGGCGTCCTGCGCCTGATCCCGCTCACCGGCGTGACGCTGCCGTTCGTCTCTTACGGCGGATCGAGCCTGGTCGCGAACTTCGTGATCCTGGCCCTGTTGATCCGGGTCTCGGCCGGCCCGTGGCGGCCGGCCCGCCGCCGGCGTCGGTCGGAACCGCCGGCGCCGCGAGCAGGGGAAGGGCGCACGGCGGAAGCCGCCACGGCTGCGGAGCTCGAGGAACCGTCGGAGCCCGCGCCCGCCCGGCCGGACGCGGTCGCCGACGCGGAGGCCCCGGCGTGAACCGGCAGATCCGGCGTCTCGGCATCGCGCTCGTCGGGCTGTTCGCCCTGCTCTTCGCGCAGGTGAGCTACGTGCAGGTGTTCGCGGCCGACCGCATCGCCGACGACCCCGCGAACGCGACGCGCCAGATCATCGCGGAGTCCAAGGTCGAGCGCGGGCCGATCCTGGCGAACGACGGCGCGACGGTCCTGGCGCTGTCCGAGCCGGTGGGACAGAACGCGGCGCGGCACTTCGTCCGCCGCTACCCCGAGGGCCCGCTCTTCGCCGAGATCACCGGCTTCTACTCGCGCGTGTACGGGCGCACGCAGATCGAGCGTGCGACGAACGACTACCTGTCGGGCGACGCGCCGGAGCTCGCCGCCTCGACGTTCGCCGACCTGATCCTCGGACGCCCGAAGAAGGGCGGCCCCGTCGTCACCACGATCGACGCACGTCTGCAGGCCGAGGCGTGCGCCGCGCTCGGGGATCTTCCCGGCGGCGTCGTCGCGATGGACCCGCGGACGGGCGGGGTGCTCGCGATGTGCTCGAACCCCAGCTACGACCCCAACACGCTCTCGCGCGGGACGCGCGAGGAGATCCGCACCGCGTGGGAGGCCTACAACGCCGACCCCGAGAAGCCCCTCGTTCCCCGCGCGAGCCAGGAGCTCTTCCCGCCCGGCTCGACGTTCAAGATCGTGACCGCCGCGGCGGCGATCGAGAACGGCTACGGTCCCGAGAGCGTCTGGCCGAACCCACACGAGCTGGACCTGCCGCTCACCGACGAGACGATCCAGAACTTCGGCGGATCGTGGTGCCTGGGCGGCGCCAAGCAGATCACGCTCGCGCAGGCGTTCCAGATCTCGTGCAACGTCACGTTCGGCCAGGTCGGCCTGGCGCTCGGTCCGGAGGCGCTCCAGGCGCAGGCAGAGGCGTTCGGCTTCTGCCCGACCGACCCGCCCGAAGAGAGCGATTGCCTGTCGCCGACGATCCCCTTCGTCGTGCCCTTCGAGACCGGCCGCTTCCCGATCCCCGCGTACTTCGAGGGCAACGACCCGCTCGTCGCGATCTCGGCGATCGGACAGGACAACGACCTCGCGAACCCGCTGCAGATGGCCCTCGTCGCGTCGGCGATCGCGAACGGCGGCCGGATGATGACGCCGCAGCTCGTGAAGGAGGTCCGCGACCCGCAGGGCCGCGTGATCCGCCGCGTCGACCCCCAGGAGTACGGGCGTCCGATCTCGCCGGAGACGTCCGCCGACCTCCGCACGATGATGGTCAGCGTCGTCGAGGGGGGAACCGGGACCGCGGCCCAGATCCCCGGGATCACGGTGGCCGGCAAGACCGGGACGGCTCAGCACGGCGGCGCCGACGTCCCACCCCACGCCTGGTTCGTATGCTTCGCTCCTGCGGGACCGGACGACATCCCCACGATCGCGGTGGCGGTGATCGTCCTGGATGGCGGCAACCTGGGCAGCGAGGCCACGGGGGGGCAGGTGGCCGCCCCGATCGCGAAGCGCGTGATCGAGGCGTACCTGGGCCTGTAGAGAGGAACGAGGAGGCGCGTGAGCGAGCGGGTGTTGGGCGGGCGCTACCGCCTCGAGGCGCGGATCGGCTCCGGCGGGATGGCCGAGGTCTACCGCGGGTTCGACACGACCCTGAACCGGACCGTCGCGATCAAGGTCCTCCTCCCGCAGTTCGCGCGCGACGCCGGGTTCGTGGAGCGGTTCCGGCGCGAGGCGCAGGCGGCCGCCCGCATGAACCAGCCGAACATCGTCGGCGTCTACGACAGCGGTTCCGACGACGAGACGCAGTTCATCGTGATGGAGTTCATCGAGGGACGGACCCTCGCCGACTTCATGAGCCAGGGTGGCTCCCTCTCGCCGATGCAGGCGGTCGAGGTCGCCGAGAAGATCTGCGACGCGCTCGCGTACGCGCATGCGCGCGGCGTGATCCACCGCGACATCAAGCCCGCGAACATCATGGTGACGCGCGACGGCGAGGTGAAGGTGATGGACTTCGGGATCGCGCGCATCGTCGCGGGTCCCGAGACCGCTCCGCAGACGTCGGCGGTGCTCGGCACCGCCGCGTACATCTCGCCGGAGCAGGCCCAGGGCCAAGGCGTGGACGGGCGCACCGACATCTACTCCTTGGGCGCCGTCCTGTACGAGATGCTGGCGAAGCGGCCGCCGTTCGTGGGCGACTCCCCGGTCTCGGTCGCGTACAAGCAGGTGAACGAGACGCCGGAGCCGCCCTCCGCGCACAACCCCGACGTCCCACCGCGCCTGGACGCCGTCGTGATGCGCGCCCTGGCGAAGAACCCGGCGAACCGCTACCAGGGCGCGTCGGAGTTCGAGGACGACCTGAAGCGGGTCCGCGCGGGCCAGGAGGTGGAGGCCACGCCGCTGCTCCCGGTCGGCGGCGAGGCCACGCAGGTGATCAGCCGTCAGCAGACCGCGGTCCTGCCGCCGACCGGCGACGCGCCGGGGGGCGGGCGCAAGGTCTGGCTCGGCGTGCTGATCGGGATCCTGATCGTCGCGATCCTCGGAGGCGGGGGCTACCTGCTCGCGACCACCCTGCTGTCCGACGAGGACGGCACGACGCCGGTCGTCGTCCCGAACGTCGTCGGGCTGCTGCTGGACAAGGCGACGGAGCGGCTGCAGGACGCCGGCCTGATCGTCGGCGACGTGACGAAGCGCGCGTCCGCCACCGCGCGGGTCGACGAGGTGCTCAGCCAGAGCCCCGTGAACGGCGAGACCCTGAACGAGGGCGACCCGGTCGATCTGGTGATCGCGAAGGAGGTCCCGACGGTCCTCGTGCCCGACGTCACCGAGCTGACGCTCGCCGACGCACAGGCGGCCCTGCGGGCCGTGAAGCTCGAGCTCGGCACGACGACGCAGGCCCCGAGCGACACGATCCCCGTCGGCCAGATCATCTCCCAGTCCCCGGAGGCGCAGACCGAGGTCCCCGAGGGGACCGAGGTGAACGTGGTCGTGTCGTCCGGGACCGACAAGGTCGTGCTCCCCGACGTGACCTGTCTGTCGTTCGGCGCGGCGAAGGCGCAGCTCCAGGCCCTGGGGTTGAACGTGCTCGACGGTGGGACCGTCACGCCGAACCCGGCGTGTCCGAACCCGAACCGCGTCGCGTCGACGAGTCCCGGCGCGGGGACCGAGCTCGACCCCGGCGCCTCCGTGACGCTCTTCCGGAACGAGACGCCCGGAGGCGGCACCGGTCCGACGGGGCCGAGCGGGCCGACCGGAACGACGTGAGCCTCGCCTACGTCTCCGAGGCGTTCACCGAGGACGAGCGCGCGCTCCTGGCGCGGCACTTCACGGACCTCGACGGGCCGGTCTTCGCGCTGACGAACCTGCCCGAGGTCGTCAAGGGCGCCCTCTTCGCGCGCTACTCGCGGACGAGGAAGTCGCTGCGCCGGCTCTTCCTGGACGAGTTCGCCGAGGACGTCGGTCCGGCCGGCGAGCTGACGAGGGCCGGCGAGGCGCGGGCAGAGCGCCTGTACGAGAGCGTGTTCGTGGAGTACGGCGACGACTCCGTCGCCCAGCTCGGCGGCGTCCACCTCGCGTGCGAGCAGGCGTCCCAGCTCCTGTGCAAGGCCCTCGAGTGGGGGCGCCTGGCCGCGTACCTCGAGCAGTCGACGCGGTACATGCGCTACGACGACCGGCCCGGCGGCGCGTGGCGGGCGACGGTGCCGCCCGAGATCGCCGGCACCCCGCTCGAGGCGCGATACGGCGCGTTCCTCGACACCGCCTTCGAGACGTACGGCCGGATGTTCGATCCGCTGTTCGCGTGGTTCGAGGCGCGCTTCCCGCAGGACCCGGACGACTCTGACTTCGTGTACCGCTCGACGATCACGGCCAAGACGTGCGACACGCTCCGGATGCTGCTGCCCACGGCGACGCGGTCGAACCTGGGGATCTACGCGACCGGCCAGTCGTACGAGCAGCTCCTGATGCGCCTGGCCGCGCACCCGCTCGAGGAGATGCGGTCCTACGGGGCGCGGATGCTGGCCGAGCTCCGCAAGGTGATCCCCGCGTTCCTGACCCGCGTGGACGTCCCCGACCGGGGCGTCGCCTGGACGGCGTACTGGCGCGACACGGACCAGCGCGTGCGCGACGTCGCCGCGAAGACGCTCGTCGGCGTCGAGCCGGAGGCTCGGGACGAGGTCACCCTGACCGATTTCGACCCCGACGGCGAGGTGAAGGTCGTGGCCGCCGTGCTGTACGCGGCGTGCGGCCTGCCGGACGACCAGCTGCTCCGGATCGCGCGCGAGCTGACCCCGGAGCAGCGGTCCGAGATCCTTGCCGCGAGCGTCGGCGACCGTCGGAACCGCCGTCACAAGCCCGGCCGGTCCTGGGAGCGGACCGGCTACCGGTTCGACGTGTGCTGCGACTACGGGGCGTTCCGCGACCTGCAGCGGCATCGTCCCCTCACGATCGAATGGCAGCGCCTGACGACCGAGCTCGGCTCGAGCCGCCCGGCCGAGATCGACGAGGCCGGCCTCCGCGACGACTGGGACCACGTGATCGCGTCGAGCGCCGAGATGGAGCGGGAGCTGCTCGACGCCGGGCTCGACGAGGTCGCGCCGTACGCGGTGTCGATGGCGTACCGGATCCGGTTCGTGATGCAGATGTCCGCGCGCGAGGCGATGCACCTGACGGAGCTCCGGTCGCAGGCGCAGGGGCACCCGACGTACCGACGCGTCGCGCAGGCGATGCATCGCGCGATCGAGGCGGTCCATCCCGCGCTGGGGTCGGCGTTCACGTACCTGAGCTACGAGGACGTCGACCTCGAGCGCCTGGAGGCGGAACGTCGCACCGACGCCAAGCGCCGGGCGATCGGCTCCTCCTGACGGCTACCAGCCGTTGTTGCACTCGGCGGTCGTGTCGACGCTCGCGTACGTCGTCCCGTGACCGCGCTCGCTGAGCGGGCTCCCCGGCAGCTGCGTGATGCAGTAGTACGTCCCGCTCTTCGACAGGGTCACGAGCAGGAGCGTCGACGCCGAGGCCGTCTCGAGGGTGACCTCCTGGGCCGCGGGAGCCGTCCCCGAGGCGACCCAGATGATCGACGGCTCCGCGTTCTGGGCCTCGGTGAGGTCGAACCCCGTGTAGGTGTTCGTCGAGGCGTAGAACGTGTTCGCGGCGACGTAGCCCGTGCGAACGTTCGATTGGGCGGCGCGGTCTTGGGCGCGGGTCCTCGATCCGAGGAACACGGGGAGCGCGATCGCGATGAGGATGCCGATGATGAGCACCACGACCATGAGCTCGATGAGCGTGAACCCCGCCTCGTTCTCGCGCCTCGCCGTGAGGCGCCGGAGCATCTGCCTACCACCTCTTCCCAGGGTCAGCCGACGTCGGTCCGTCACCTCAAGGTGTCGGTCGTTCGGGGGTCCACTTGAGCGCCGCCGGGCGGGTGAGATCGCCGGTCGGGCGATCGCGGCGTTCCGGTACCCTGTCCGGACTCCCATGGATCACGAGACCCCGTTCCTCGTCGCGCTCGGCGCGCTCGTCGTCGCCGCCCTGGTCGTGGGGGCCTCGGGGTGGATCCTGTTCGTCCGCGACCGCCGCCTGGTGCGGACCGGAGCGACCGTCGACGAGCATCATCGCGAGGCCGACGGGGAGCGCTGATGCTGCGGCTCCTCGACCTGCGTGAGCGCGGGGAGCGGCTCCAACCCTCGAAGCTCGATACGGATCCCACCGTCGCCGAGACGGTGCGCGCGATCCTCCAGCGCGTCTTCG
>DATBLY010000081.1:0-5257 GCA_036555125.1 Actinomycetota bacterium
CGCGGCCGAGCCGGCGACGGAGCCGGCGACCCAGGAAGGCGGGGCGGCGTCCGAGGACGCGGCGCCCGTCCCCGACGAAGCGTCTTCCCCCGCCCCGGCGTGAGCCATGCGCGACGGGACGCGGACCACGAAGGTGGTGAGTTGAGATGGCGAACGACAACCAGGTGACGTTGACCGGCAACCTGACCGACGACCCCGAGCTGCGGTACACGCCGAACGGGGCGGCCGTATGCAAGTTCCGGATCGCCGTGAACCGGCGGATCCCGGACGGCGCGGGCGGCTGGAAGGACGGCGAGGCGTCGTACTTCTCGGTCAACTGCTGGCGATCCCTGGCCGAGAACGTGGCCGAGTCGCTCACGCGCGGGACGCGCGTGGTGCTCTCCGGCCGCCTGCAGTACCGCTCCTGGGAATCCCAGGAGGGCGAGAAGCGCAGCGCCGTCGAGATCGAGGCCGACGAGGTCGGCCCGAGCCTCCGGTGGGCCACGGCCACCGTGCAGCGCCAGTCGCGCTCGAGCAGCGGCAGCTCCTCGGGCGACTGGGGCGAGAAGGTGGCGGCTCCCGTCGGGGGCGGCGGCATGAGTGAGGAGACACCGCTGGATGCCGGGTAAAGGGAAGCCGGGGCCGAGGCGCCCCAAGCGCGAGAAGGACGACAAGGGCTGGCAGAAGAAGGTCAAGCGGAAGGTCTGCGTCTTCTGCAAGGACCGGGTCGTCTACGTCGATTACAAGGACGTGATGGCGTTGCGCAAGTTCGTCTCCGAGCGCGGCAAGATCCGCGCGCGGCGCGTGACGGGCAACTGCGTCCAGCACCAGCGCGACGTGGCGTCGGCCGTGAAGAACGCCCGCGAGATGGCCCTGCTGCCGTACTCGAGCCGATGAAGATCATCCTGCAGAAGCCCGTCGAGAAGCTGGGAGACCCCGGCGACATCGTCGAGGTCGCCGCCGGCTACGCGCGCAACTACCTGGTGCCGCGCGGCATGGCGATCCGGGCCGAGAAGGGCGCGCTGAAGCACGCGCAGGACCTCAAGCGTGCGCACGTCTCCCGGCAGTCGAAGCAGAAGGTCGAGTTCGAGGCCCTCGCCTCCAAGCTGATCGCGGCCGGGCCGCTGCGGATCTCGGCGAAGGCCGGCGAGGAAGGGAAGCTCTTCGGATCGGTCACGGCCACCGACATCGCAACGGCCGTCTCCGAGCAGGCGGGCGTGACGATCGATCGACGGGACGTGCACCTGGACGAGGCGATCCGCTCGGTCGGCTCGCACGAGGTCCGGGTGAAGCTCTTCCCCGAGGTCGAGCCGGTCCTCACGGTCGAGGTGTCCGCCGAAGCCTGACCCGCTTCGCGCCAACGGTTCACGAGGATGGAGCCGGGCCCGCAGGGCCCGGCTCATCCGTCTCCCGGGCCGGGCCCGGGTGGCCGCCGCTCCGCGGCGGCCACCGAATGTCAGACGTGTGATTCACAGTTGTCCACATGGTTCTCCACATGGGGAAAGGCCTGGTCACGGGCGGAGTGACAGGAAATCTGGGCCTCCGACCTGGGCGCTCGCGAATCCACCACGTTTTCCGCTGTAGGTCGGCCTCCCCGGGGCGTAGCCTCCGCCAGTCGGGGGCCGGGAGCGGTCGGAGCATCGGGCGGGGAGAGGGTGATCGTGGCGCGCACGGCTGAGGACGTCCGGCGTCTCCCCGAGCATCGCGTCCCGCCGAACAACGTCGAGGCCGAGGCGTCCGTGCTCGGCTCGATGATGCTCTCCGGCGACGCGATCGCCGACGTCGTGGAGGTGCTGCGGCCCGAGGACTTCTACCGCTCGGCGAACGCCCGGATCTACGAGGCCCTCAAGTCCCTCTACGCTCGCGGCGAGCCGGTGGACATCGTCACGGCGGTCGAGGCCCTGAAGCGCCTGGACCAGCTCGAGACCGTGGGCGGCGCGCTCTACCTGCGCGACCTCGTCGACGAGGTCCCCACGCCGGCGTCGGCCGGCCACTACGCGAGGATCGTGGCCGAGACCGCCCTGATGCGCCGCCTGATCGGCGCGGCGGCCGACATCATGGACCTGGCCTACTCGGCCCCCGAGGACCCCGAGACCGTGGCCGATCAGGCCGAGCAGCGGATCTACGACGTCGCCCGTCGTGAGGATCGCGACGAGATGGCGGTCCTGCGCGACCTCGTCGATCACGCGATGAGCGAGCTCGAGAACATCCAGAACCGGGAGGCGGCCTACACGGGCCTGCCGACCGGGTTCCGGGACATCGACGACCTGACCTCGGGCCTGCAGCCGGGGAACCTGGTCGTGATCGCCGCGCGCCCGGGCGTCGGCAAGTCCTCGCTCGCGATCAACATCGCCCGCAACGTGGCGGCCGCCGGGCACCCGACCGCGATGTTCTCCCTCGAGATGTCCCGCAGCGAGATCGGCATGCGCCTGCTCTGCTCCGAGGCGCGTGTGCCGTGGGACCGGATCCGCAGCAAGCGGGTCGGCCCGGACGACTGGTCGCGGATCGTGCAGGCCGCGGAGGTGCTGCACGAGGCCCCGATGCACATCGTCGACGCCGGCAACGTCAACATCGTGGACATCCGGGCGAAGGCCCGGCGCATGCGCTCCAGCCGGTCGGGCCTCGACCTGATCATCGTGGACTACCTCCAGCTGATGACCTCGGCCGCCGCCAAGCGTCCCGACAACCGCCAGCAGGAGGTCGCCGAGATCAGCCGGTCGCTCAAGCTCCTCGCGAAGGAGCTCCACATCCCCGTCGTCGCGCTCTCCCAGCTCAACCGCAACCCCGAGGCGCGCGCCGACAAGCGGCCGCAGCTCTCGGACCTGCGCGAGTCGGGCGCGATCGAGCAGGACTCCGACATCGTGGCGTTCATCCATCGCGACGACGCCGATCCAGAGAAGAAGAAGCTCGCGGAGCTGATCGTGGCGAAGCACCGCAACGGACCGACCGGCTCGATCCCCTTGAGCTTCGAACCCGCGCTGACGCAGTTCCGCAACGCCACGCGCGACACACCGCCGGTCTAGCGGCTAGCGTCGCCCGCGTGCCGACGCGCCCGACGAGCCCACCCTCCGACCCGCCGTCGACCGCGGACCGGCGCCGTGTCCGGACGATCGCGAACCGCCTCCGCACGCGGTTCGGGCCGCTCGAGCCCCCGCGCCGGGCCGACCCGCTCGACGAGCTGATCCTCACGGTGCTGTCCCAGCACACGAGCGACGTCAACGCCGAACGGGCCTACGCGGCGCTCCGCGCCCGGTCCCCGTCGTGGGACTCGGTCGTCGCGGCCCCGACGCGCGCCGTCGCCGACGCGATCCGCAGCGGCGGCCTGGCGGACACGAAGGCTCCGCGGATCCAGGCGATCCTGCGCGAGGTCCGCGAGCGCGAGGGCGCGTACGACCTGACGCGCCTGCGCGAGCTCTCCGACGCCGAGGCGCGCGCCTACCTCGTCTCGCTGCCCGGGATCGGGCCGAAGACCGCCGCGGTGGTCCTGTCGTTCGCGCTGGCGCGCGACGCGATCCCCGTCGACACGCACGTCCACCGCGTCACCCGGCGCCTGCTGCTCGTGCCGCCGAAAGCGTCGGCCGAACGCGCGGATCGGCTCCTGCACGACCTGGTGCCCGAGGGCTTGCGGACCGAGCTCCACGTGGGCTTGATCCGGCTCGGGCGCGAGATCTGCAAGGCCCCGACGCCGCGCTGCCGGGCGTGTCCGCTGCGCGACCTGTGCCCGACCGCGCCGCGCTACCTGGGCGTCGAGCGGGCGGGCTGAGGGAGCGCCGAACGGCGCGGGATCGGAGCGGGGGGTACCATCGGCCGGTCCTCGCGCGACGAGCACCGGACGACCCGACGGAGCGAGCGGTATGGGGGGCAGGAGCCTCAACCAGATCCTTCCCGGCTCAGGCGCGTGCTCCCGTGATCCTTCGACCACACAGGGTCGGAGCACGTGACGCCGTACGCGACGCCGGAGGAGGAGTGGCACGACTTCCTCAGCGGAACGCACCCTCACCTGCACGAGAAGTCACCGCTCCGGTTCCTCCCGTCGAACCCGCGCTGCAGACTCTGCAAGGCGCCGTTCGGTCGCCCGGGCGCCTTGGTGCTGCGGCGGTTCGGGTTCACACCATGGGCCAAGAACCCGAAGCTCTGCGGCCGTTGCTTCCGTGGGCTGAAGCTCCACGCCGCGATGTGTCCCGGCGCTCCCGGCGACGCCGAGGTTCGCGGTGCGGAGGTCGAGCTGTCGATGCTGTTCGCAGACGTCCGAGGGTCGAGCCAGCTCGCGCGGGCGACGTCGACGACCGAGTTCACCCAGCTCATGGACCGCTTCTACCGCGTGTCGATGGACGCGCTGGTCGACCATGACGCGATCGTGGAGAAGTTCGTCGGCGACGAGGTCGTCGGCCTCTTCCTACCGTTCCTCACGGGCCCCGAGCATCCCGCGCGGGCCGTCGAGGCGGCCGAAGCGCTGCTCGCGGCCGTCGGGTACGGGTCGGCCGAGGGACCGTGGCTGCCACTCGGCGTGGCGGTCCATACCGGGCCGGCCTTCGTGGGCATCGTCGGCAATCGGGACGCCCGGGATTTCACCGCCCTCGGCGATCCGATGAACGTTGCCGCGCACCTCGCGTCCAAGGCGGCCGCTGGGGAGCTCCTCGTCACGCGGTCGGTGGTCGATCGCGTGCGCTCGCTTGCCGCTCGCGATCTCGACCATCGTCAGGAATCGCTGAAGGGCTACCCGGTCGACGCGTTCGTGGTGCGTCCGGCGGGCGCCGCGGCCCGATAGACGTGCGGCTCGCCCGAGTCCTCGGCGTCCATGCCGGCGAGCGGCGGACCGTCGCGCTCGTCGCCGGGCTGATGTTCGTCGCGCTCGCGGGCGGCGCGATCGGTGAGAGCGCCGTCAACGCGATGTTCTTCGACCGCATCGGCACGCGGGCGCTCCCTTCCATGTACCTCGCCCAGGCTGGGACCACCCTGGTCGCGATGTTCGCGCTGACCGCGGTCCTGCAGCGGGTCAAGCACCGGACGATCTACGTCTGGTCGCCGGTGCTGCTGGCGGCCGTGGTCGCCGTGGAGCGCGGCGTCCTGCTGACCGACGTGCGCTGGATCTACCCCGTGCTCTGGGTGACGGTCGCGTTCGCGACGTTGGCGCAGGCGATCGGCCTGTGGGGAACCGCCGGCACCGTGGTCGACACGCACCAAGCGAAGCGCTTGTTCCCGATCTTCGGTGCGGGTGGGATCCTCGGGGCCGTGGTGGGCGGGCTGCTCACACGCCCGCTGGCGGGCGCCCTCGGCG
>DATBLY010000083.1:0-2328 GCA_036555125.1 Actinomycetota bacterium
ATCCAGGTGGGCCTGCTCGCCCGGGATCGGTTGCTGGTGGAGGCGGCGGCGCGCGCCGGGGCGCGCGCCGCTTCCGTCACGAACGACCCCGCCGCGATCGCCGACGCGGCTGCCGCCGCGTCGGCGACCCTCGACCGCGCCGCCATGACGGTGCAGGTCGCGCGGACCGGGTCGCAGGGCGACCCGGTCACCGTGACCGTCGGCTACGCGTCGGCGGTGCGCGTGCCGCTGCTCGTGTGGCTCTTCGGATCCACGGTGTCGATGGACGCCGCCGCCACGGACCGCCAGGAGTTCCCGTGAGCGACGACCGCGGATCCATCACCCTGGTGGCCGCGGCCGTGATCGGGCTGGCGTTCGTGGTCACCCTCGGCGCGGCGGACCTCGGACGCGTCCTCGTCGCGCGGTCGCAGGCACGCACGGCCGCGGACGCCGCGGCCCTGGCCGCGGTCCAGGAGCTCGCCCTGCCGACCGGGCTGCTCCCGGCCGACGTCGCCGCCGACTACGCCGCGCGCAACGGCGCGGTCCTGACGGCGTGCATTTGCGAGCCCGAGACCTTCGAGGCGACGGTCGCGGTCTCGGTCGAGGTGGCCGGCATGCTCCTGATCCCCGGCACGCGGTCCGTCACGGCCCGTGCCCGCGCGATCGTGACCCTGCCGTCCCCGTCGCCGACGCCTGCTCCGGCTCCGCCACCCGCGGGCTGAGCTCCGGCGTTAGTCCACCGGCCAGTCCTCGTACCACGAGCGCAGGCGGCGCAACCGCGACTGCTTCTTCGTCTGGTGCTCCCGCATCCGCCGCAGGATGTCGTCGAGCGTGCGGATCGTCTCCTCGATGTGCGGGCCCTTGTTCAGCATCACGCACTCGGCGCGGGCGCTCATCGCGGCGTCGGTGATCTCTGCTCGGGACGGGGTCCCGCGCTTGGCCATCCCCTCCAGGACCTGGGTCGCCCACACCACCGGGAGGTGCGCCGCCTCGCAGAGCCACAGGATCTCCTCCTGCACCTCGGCGAGGCGACGGTAGCCTCCCTCCACCGCGAGGTCCCCGCGGGCGATCATCACGCCGCAGGTCGGCCACTGCAAAAGCGCGAGGAGGATCCCGGGGAGGTTCCGGAACGCGTCCGCGGTCTCGATCTTGGCCAGGATCCCGAGGTCCTCGGCGCCCAGCTTCTCCAGGTGCACCTGGAGCGCGGCGACGTCCTCGGCGGATCGGACGAACGAGAGCCCGATCAGCCCGGCGTGATCCTGCACGAACGGCAGCAGGGCGACGTCCTCCTCGGTCAGCGCGTCCAGGTGCAGGTCGGTCTCGGGCAGGTTGATCCCGCGTCCGCCGCGCAGCTTCGCCCCGTCGGGGCCGGCGTGGACGATCCGGACCCCGATCCGGTCCGCCGCGACCTCCTCGGCCGTGCCGCCGAGCCTCCCGTCGTCGAACCAGACCGCGTCGCCGGTGCGGACGTCCCGGAAGACCTCGGGGAGGGTGCAGCCGATCGTCGCGGGCCCGGTCGTCTCGCCGTTCGCGTCCCCCACCGCCGGGTGCCCAGGCGCGAGATCGCGCGTCACCGTGAGCAGATCGCCGACGCGCAGCCGGATCGCGCCCTCGAGCGCGGGCACGTCGTCCTCGCGGATCCGGGCGGTCGCGGACCCCCGTTCGGCGCGGAGCTCGATCCCGGGGACCACGTAGGCGGTCCGTTCGAGCGTGCCGATCGCCCCGCGCTCCGACGCCTCCAGGATCCGCAGCTCGCGACGTCGGCCCCGGGCGTCGTCGAAGCGGACGGATCCGCCGGCGCGCAGCGCTCCGAGGAAGCGTCGCGGCACCTGGAAGGTCGCGCCGATCTCCGACGCCGGGCCGCTCGGCCGGCGTCGGTCCGTGAGCCACACCCGCACCGCCTGCGTGACGCGTCCCAGCTCGTCGCGCCGCGGCCGGAGTCGGATCACCCGCGGACCCGGCTCGATCGGCCCGGTGCGGAGCTTCGGACCGGCCAGGTCCATCAGGACCCGGCAGTGCCGGCCGCTCTGCTCCTGGGCCCGGCGCCGGTGGTCCAGCATCGCCTCCCAGGCCTCGGGCGCGTCGTGCGCCAGGTTGATGCGCATCACGTCCATCCCGGCCTCGAGGAGCCGGGGGATGAGGTCCGGATCCGTGGCCGCCTCGGGCGGCATCGTCACCATGATCCGGGTGTCCCGACCCCTGGGCTGGGGACCGAGCAGGTCGAGCGTGTGGGCGGACAGCAGCGCCCGTCCTTCGTCGAAGCCGATCCCGGGTCGCCCGCCGAGCGGGGCCGGCCGGCCCGCGAGCTGGGACAGCGGCAGCAGCACCGCGTCCAGCGACGCCAAGACG
>DATBLY010000088.1:0-12712 GCA_036555125.1 Actinomycetota bacterium
GATGCACCCCGGCGCTAGCGTGGTGGGTGTGGACGCGACGACGGACCTGTTCGCCGGTGCACCGCAAAGAACCATCGCGGAGCGGCTCGCCCGGCTCCGCGTGTGGAACGTGGTGCTGGGGCTGCTCCACGCGGGGCAGGCGGTGGTCGTCCTGCTGCTCTCCACCGACTTCGCGGTTCCCATCGTCACCCATGCGCTGACGGGGCCGCCGGGCTCGGGGAGCGAGACGATCGAGCTCTTCGACCTCCGCGTGGCGTGGGCGGTCGCGGCGTTCCTGTTCCTGTCCGCGGTCGCCCACCTCCTGATCGCCTCCCCGTGGCTCTACCCGCGGTACACCGCGATGTTGCGTCAGGGCCGCAACGACTACCGATGGATCGAGTACGCATTCAGCGCCTCGCTGATGGCCGTCCTGATCGGCGTGCTGCCCGGCATCACGGACGTCGCGGCCGTGATCGCCATCTTCGGGGTGAACGCCGCGATGATCCTGTTCGGCCTGTTGCAGGAGCGGTACGAGCGCCCGGGCGGCAGCCTCCTGCCGTTCTGGCTGGGGTGCATCGCCGGGGCCGTGCCCTGGTTGGCGATCGGCGTCTACCTCGCCGGGATCGGCACCGAGGTGAGCCCTCCCGGGTTCGTCTACGCGATCTTCGTGTCGCTGTTCCTGTTCTTCATGTCGTTCGCCGTGAACCAGTGGCTGCAGTACCGACGGATCGGACCGTGGAAGGACTACCTGTACGGCGAACGCGTCTACATGATCCTCAGCCTGGTGGCGAAGTCGGCGCTCGCGTGGCAGGTGTTCGCGGGGACGCTCGCCCCGAGCTGACGCCGAGCGTCGAGCCGCTCGCAGGACCCGCTGCCCCTAGCTCGCCGGTGGCACGTTTTGGTTGCCCCGCAGGACGTTGGACGGGTCGAACCGCGCCTTGATCGACGCGAGGCGCTCCCACGTCGGGCCCGGGAACGCGGCGTGCACGCGCGCCTCGCCCTCGTCGGCCAGGAACCCGACGTACGCGGCCGCGTCCTCGCCGGCGAGCGCGTGCAGCAACCCTTCCGCCCACGGCTCCTGGTCCGGGAGCTGATCGGCGCGCTCGACCATCGCGGCCACCGTCACCATGTAGCGCTTCCGGCGGTGCGCGAACGCGGTCGCGTCCGCGGGCACCCGGGCCATCGCCCCGCCGAGGGGGCGCAGCTGCGCGGCGCGCATCATCGCGGTCGAGCCCGCGAGGTGCTCGAGGATCGCCTCGCCCGCCGCGTCGTCGAGCGGCCGGTCCGTCAGACTCGTGCGCGAGACGGCGACCGGGCGGTAGCCCTCCTCCTGCGGCATGAACAGCTCCGGGTACGTCATCGGCCGGAGGAAGTCCGCGATCGGGGTGGCCAGCGCGCGGAACGGCGCCAGGACGGCCTGGCCCGCCTCGGGGTCGCCCGCGTACAGCATGAACGCCAGCAGCACCGGCGTGCCGACGAGCTCCTCGGGCAGGAACGGCATCGGCGGCGCGGTCATCACGTTCGCGATCGTCGAGAGCTCGTCGGGCGCCGCCTCGGCCGTCGCGATGAAGCCGGCGATGGTCTCCGGGGTCGCCGGCAGCACCAGGATCCCGCCGTTGACCGCCGGCAGCTCGTGCAGCCGGAAGCGCAGGCGCGTGGCGACCGCGACGTTGCCGCCGCCGCCGCGGATCGCCCAGAACAGGTCGGGCTCGTGCTCCGCGTCGGTCCGGACGATCTCGCCGTCGCCGGTGACGACCTCGGCCTCCAGGAGCTGGTCGATCGTCATCCCGTGCGCACGCACCAGGAACCCGATCCCGCCCGCGAGCGTGATCCCGCCGACCCCCACGGACGGGGTATCGCCGAAGCCGGTAGCCAGCCCGGCCTCGGCCGCCGCCGTCGTGTAGGCGCCGGTCGTCAGGCCCGGCCCGGCCCACGCCGAGCGCCCGTCGGCGTCGAGCTCGAACCCGTCCAGGCCCGAGAGGTCCAGCGTCAGGCCGCCCTCCGAGACGCTCAGGCCGGCCGGGCTGTGGCCACCGCTCTTGACCGCGAGCGGGAGGCCGGCGTCCCTGGCCGCTACGACGGCCGCGGCCACGTCTTCGGCGCCCGCAGCCCGGACGATCGCGTCCGGGCGGTGGTCGAACTGCCCGGCGAACAGGCCGCGGGCCGCGTCGTACCCGTCGTCGCCGGGCCCGAGCACGCGCCCCGGCAGGGCCGCGCGCAGGTCGTCGATCGGGATCTGGGTCTGCATCGGTCTCACGCTCCTCGCTCGTCGCTCGCCTCGACGCCCTCGGTGTCGTGCCGCGCCTTCAGGCCCTCGCGGGTCACCCGGTCCAGCGCCGCGAGCATCTCCCGCCAACCCTCGGTGAAGCCGTCGCGGTCCTCGACGCGCTCGAACGGCCCCTGCACGAACGTCACGAGCGTCTTGCCGTCGCGGTCCTCGAACGTGATCGTCATCTCGGTCTCGAGGGATAGGTCCTCGGACGGCACGATCATGTGATGAGCGAACTCCAGTCGGTGGGGGCGCTCGACCACCGTGAAGCGCCGGATCTCGGTGTCGGGCTCCTGGCCCTCGGCGCCCATCTGGTACGTCGACGTGCCGCCGACGCGCACGTCGGTCTCGGCCTTGTGGATCACCCAGCCCGGTTGTCCTTCGCCGTGGATCTCGGCCTGCAGGTCCGGGTCGCAGAACGTGTCGAACACCAGCTCCACGGGGGCGTCGATGAGCCGTTCGATCCGCAGTTCGTGGGCCATCTCCCTCTCCTCTCCAGCGTGCTCCCTCGGGAAACGTCGGACGGTCGGCCGACGCCGACGCTCAAGGCCGTCGCGATCGCGCCGCCCGCTGCTCGCGCGCACGACGCTCGACCAGGACCTCGAGCCGGTCCAGGCGGCGTTCCCAGCGCTCGCGGTGCAGCTCGATCCAGCGCGACGCGTCGTCCATCCGCTCAGGCGTCAGGGAGACCTCGCGCGTCCGACCATCCTTGCGCGTGGTGACCAGGTCGGCCTGCTCCAGGATGCGCACGTGCTTCAGCATCCCGGGGAGCGAGATCCCGTAGGGACGGGCCAGCTCGGTGATCGATGCGGGGGCGAGCGCCAGGCGGTCCAGGACGTCGCGCCGGGTCGGGTCGGCCAGCGCCGAGAACGTCCGATCGAGCGACGTCCCGGGCGCGCGCTCCAGCGTCTGAGACTTAACCATCCGGTTCACTATCTCAGCACCGGTCGGAACCGTCAAGGCCAGAGCCCGCGACGCTCCGAGGCCCGGCTTGCCGTCCGAAGATCCCGTCGCTACGGTCCGCCGGTGCCGGACGTCGTCGAACGTGCCCGCGAGATCGCCGAGGAGGTGCTGTTCCCGGCGGCGCCGCGGACCGACGCCGCCGACCTGGTGCCGGCAGACAACCTCGACGCGCTCGCGGCGGCCGGCCTGTACGGGATGGCGGTCCCGGCGTCGTTCGGCGGGCTCGACCTGGACCTGGCCACGCAGCACCGGGTGGTCGAGACGCTCGCGTCCGGGTGCCTCACGACGACGTTCGTGTGGCTGCAGCACCGGAACCCGACGCGCGCGCTCGCGACGACGGCGAACGCCGGGCTCCGCGACGCATGGCTCGCGCCGCTCGCCGCAGGCGAGCGGCGCGCGGGGATCGCCCTGGCGGGCAACCGGCCCGGGCCGCCGCTCCTGCGCGCTGCGCGCGCGGGCGGCGCCCCGGTCCTCACCGGCGACGCGCCCTGGGTGAGCGGGTGGGGCCTCGTGGACGTGCTGCTCGTCACGGCGCGCGACGGCGACGTCGTCGTCTCGATGCTGATCGACGCGGTGGGGTCGGACGATCTGCGGGTCGAGCGGCTGCGGCTGGTTGGCGCGAACGCGAGTGGGACCGTGACGCTCCGGTTCGACGGCCACGCGGTGCCGGCCGAGCGGATCGTCGCGGAGGAGCCGCACGCCTCGGTGCTCGAACGCGACGCGACCGGCCTGCGGATGAACGGCTCCCTCGCGCTCGGCCTGATCGATCGCTGCTGCCGACTCCTCGGCCCGGGCCCGTTGGACGACGAGCTCGCCGCCGTCCGCCGCGAGCTGGACGAGGCGACGACCGAGCGGCTGCCCGAGGCGCGAGCCGCCGCGTGCGAGCTGGCGCTGCGTGCCTCGGCGGCGCTCACGGTGGCTCGCGGGAGCCGCGCGATCCTCGCGACGGAGCACGCCGAGCGCCTCGCGCGCGAGGCGCTCTTCCTGTCGGTGTTCGGGTCCCGACCGCCGATCAAGGCGTCGCTGCTGCGGCGCCTTGGCGCGTCGGCCGACGCCTAGCCGCCCGGCTCGGGGCGACGGATCCGCCGCCGGATCCGCGGGTTCGGGAACCTCCGCGCCGAGCCGTCCGTCGAAGGACGATCTCGCGAAGGAGGAGACCCATGGCCCATCGCTCACGTCTCGCCCGTCGGATCGTCCTCCCCACGTTCATCGCCCTGTTCGCGCTGCTGCCGGCGACCGCCGCGTTCGCGTGCGGCGGGCTCGTGACCCCGAACGGCACCGTCAGCCTGCTCCGCACGACGACGCTGGCCGCCTACCACCGCGGGGTCGAGCACTACGTCACGTCGTTCGAGTTCGCGGGCGCGGACGCGACCGAGGTCGGCTCGATCGTGCCGCTCCCCGGCGTCCCGACGGACGTGATCAAGGGCGGGGACTGGACCCTGCAACGCCTGATCCTCGAGACCCAGCCGCAGGCCGAGGAGCGCACCCTCGCGCTCGCCGCCGACAGCGCCGGCGGTGCGACCGTGCTCCTTGAGACGAAGATCGACGCGCTCGACGTGACCGTGCTCGAAGGCGGCGCGGATGACGTCGGCGAGTGGGCGAGCGACCACGGGTTCTTCCTGCCGCCGGACGCGCCCGAGGTGCTCGCCTTCTACGCCGCGCGCAGCCCGATCTTCATGGCCGTGAAGTTCGACGTCGGTCGCGCGAACGCGCAGGGCGTCCAGCAGGGCCAGGGCACGCCGGTCCACGTCGTCATCCCGACGACGAACCCGTGGGTGCCGCTGCGGATCCTCGCGCTCGGACGGGCCGCGTCGGACCTGGTGCAGGCCGACGTGTACCTGCTGACGGACGTGCGTCCGGCCACCCTTCCCCTGGCCGACCGCTCGACCGGCGACGAGGGGCAGCACGGCCTGATCCAGGAGGTGAGCGAGCCCGCGTCGCCGTCGCTGCTGGCCGACCTCCGCTCGGATCGCGGGATGGAGTGGCTCCCCGCCGACGACATGTGGCTCACGCAGATCCGCGTGGACGCGTTCGCCGGCGACCTGACCCACGACCTGGCGATCGACGCCAGCGGCTACGGCCAGCCGAGTCCGTTCGCGGCGGGCCTCCGGATCCCGCAGCTTCCGGTGCCGGCCACGCCCTTGGCGCCGGTGATGCTCGCGGCGCTCGTCGCGGTCGCGGCGTTGGGACTCGGGCTCGCGGTGGGTCGTCGGCGCGCCGCCATGACGCGCGGTTGAAGGTGTCGCGACGCTCGACCGTCCTGCGGGGTGCCGGGCTCGCCGCGATCCTCGCGGCCGCCCTCCTGGCCGGCGCCGGGAGCGCGGTCGCGTCGGGGTGGCTCGACGACCATGGGGCGGGGACGCCGCCCCCGCGGACCGTCACGATCCGGATCCACTTCTCGCGCTTCGACCAGGACGTGGTCGACGTGGCCCCCGGTCAGACGATCCGCTTCGTCGTGGTGAACACCGATCCGATCGACCACGAGTTCATCGTCGGGGACCGAGGGATCCAGCTGGCACACGAGCGGGGCACCGAGGCGCACCACCCGCCGCGCCCCGGCGAGATCTCGGTTCCCGCGGGCGAGACGGTCGAAACGACCATGACGGTGGCCGCCTCCGGGGAGCCGCTGCTCTTCGGCTGCCACCTGCCCGGCCACTACGCGTTCGGCATGCGCGGCGAGATCCAGGTGGGGTGAGGGTGAGACCCCGTCAGTGACAGGGAACGGGGCCGCCCGTGTCGAGGACGGCACCGAACTCGTCGGTGAACGTCCACGAGTACGAGGACGGCGCCAGCGTCAGGATCAGGATCCCGTGATCCAGGAAGTGCGCCTGGCTGGTCGGGAGGATCGTCGGCCCGAACGCGTAGAGACTGGCGCCGCCCGTCCCGACCACGAACTGCCGGGTGCCCATCGGATCGGCCGCCCCGGTCGCGTTCATCTGCGTGAACCGCTCGTAATCGTGATCGTGACCGGCCAGGTAGAGGTCGACGCCCTGATCGACCATGATCTGCCAGGCGGGCTGCATGTGCGCCTGCGACCCGTGCCGGTTCGTCGCGCCGGCGCCGCTCGGCGACGACCACCGCGGGTGATGCCCGTACGCGATCTCGCACGTGTGCGGATCGGCCGAGAGGTCGGCTTGGAGGAAGGCGAGCTGTGCCGACCCGGTGCCGATCCCGGAGCAGCGCTCACCCGTCGTGCACTGATCGGTCTCGAGCCCGACGAAGTGCCAGTCGCCCTCGTTCCACGAGTAGTAGAGCGGGCCGCTGCCCGGCGCGACCGTGTCGGGGAAGTATGCGCGGTACCCCTCGGCTCCGTTGCCGTTGACGGGGTCGTCGAACTCGTGATTGCCGGGGACGGGTCGGGTGATCCCGAGGAACGACGGCGTGTTCCCGCCTCCCCAGCGGGGGTGGTACCGGGTCGAGAAGTCGCTCGCCGTTCCCCGGGGATAGGCCAGATCGCCCACGGCGATGACCCAGGCGGGATCGACCGCCACGACGCGATCGCCCGTCTGGCCGCACTTCGTGAGGGCCGTCGAGGAGTTCCCGCAGATGTCCCCGGCCACCACGACCTGGAAGGTCTCGGCCGCCCCGGTCACCGTGAAGTCCGTCGGCCCGTCGGCCGAGCCGCCGGGGGTCGTCACCCTGATCGGCCCGGTCGACGCACCCGTCGGGACGGTCGCCGAGATGCTCGCGTCGGATACCACCTCGAAGATCGACGGCATCCCGTCGAACGTCACGGCGTTCGCGCCGGCGAACCCCGTTCCGGCGATCGTCACGATCGTTCCGGCGGGTCCGCTGAGCGGCGTGAACGACGTGATCGACGGGGTCCCCGTCTGGCCGCCTCCGATCCGCTCCTGGGCGATCGCGACGTCGTCGAACTCCGCGTCGAACACGGCGCCCGCGGCCGGGTTGGCCAGCTCGACCCGTCGGAAGGACGCGCTCCCCAGGTTCTGCGGCCCGCTGAGCGCCGACACGGACGTGCCGTCGAACCACACCTCGGCGGACCCGCCGGTCCCCGCGACGGCGTGGAGCTGGATCTCGTGCCAGACGCCCGTGGAGACGACCGTCGTCGAGGTGATCGAGGCGCCGGTGACGTCGTTGCGGATCGACAGGCGCCGCGCGCCGTTGAGGAACACCCGGACGATCCCGGCGCCGCCCGACGTCGCGAACCGGAGGACCCGGAAGTTCGTCGAGCTCGAATACACCTTCACGAAGACCCGCGCGTACAGGTCCGACTCGTCCGCGGAGAGCTGCGCCCGTGCCCAGGCGTTCGAGGTGCCGTTGTTGCCGGCCGCCCACGTGCCGGACCGGGGGTCCGAGGTCTCGACGGTCAGACCCCCGCTGGCCGACCAGGCGGAGAGCGTGCCGGACTCGAAGCCGTCGGAGAACAGCGTGATCGCCTCGACGGGCGCGGGGACGCTGAGGAGGACGAGGCATACCGACGCGACCACGATCCGCTTCATCCAGGGGCTCCCCTGCAACTATCCGGCGCCGGGCCGACCTCGGTCAAGCTCGGTCGCCGGCTCGGTCGCCCGGCCCGCGAGCGGCACCGGCACCTGGAACGGCACGTCGGGGTTCGCCGGCGGCGCTCGCCACGGCCGGGGGGTGGCGAGGCCGAGCAGGTCGTCGGGGCGCACGGGGATCCGATGCAGCTCTCGGCCCGTCGCGTCGCGGAGGGCGGCGACGATCGCCGCGGGGGCCACGATCAACGCGTGTTCGCCGACGCCCTTCGCCCCGAACGGCAGGTCGGGCTCGGGGTCCTCGATCAGCTCAGAGACGACCGGCGGCATGTCCATGATCGTGGGGATCAGGTAGTCGGTGAACGACGCGTTCGCGATCGCGCCGTCGACGACCCGGAGCTCCTCCATCAGCGCGAACCCGACGCCCTGCGCCGTCGCGCCCTCGATCTGGCCGGCCACCGCCCGGGGGTTGAGGGCGCGGCCGACGTCCTGCGCGGCCGCGATCTGCACGATCCGGACCAACCCGAGCTCCTCGTCGACCTCGACGACGGCCCGCTCGGCCGCGAAGGCGAACGCGACGTGGATGTCGCCCTGTCCGAGCGGATCGAACCCCGCGGTCGGCCGGTGGCGGAACGTCGCGGTCGCGACGAGCGATGGGACGGCGTGGTCCGCGACCTCGGCGATGGGAGCGCCCTCGATCATCACGCGACCGCCCGCGAGCTCGAGGGCCTCGGTCGCGCCCAGGCCCAGGACGTCGCGGACGCGCGCGAGGAGCCGGTCGCGGACGTCCCGGCATGCCGCCTGGACCGCTCCGCCGGACATCATCGTCTGCCGGGAGGCCGAGCTCGATCCCGCAGAGCCGCCCGACGTGTCGGGCGGCAGGAGCTCCACCCGGTCGGCCCCGAGCTCCGTCCGGACGATCTGGTCGAGGATCGTCGTCAGCCCCTGGCCGACCTCGACCGCCGCCGACCGCACGCGCGCCACCGTCGCCCGGTCCTCGTCGACCGTGAGCTCGACGGTCGCCTCCGCGCCGTCGTCGAACCCGTCGCTGTAGGCGAGGTTCTTGAAGCCCACGGCGAAGCCGACGCCGCGCCGGATGCCCTCGCCGCGGCCGACGTTGCCGGCCCCGCCCGGGAGCTCGATGGGATCGCGACCCATCGCCG
The DNA here is from genome assembly GCA_036555125.1 of Actinomycetota bacterium. Lineage (GTDB taxonomy): Bacteria > Actinomycetota > UBA4738 > UBA4738 > HRBIN12 > DATBLY01. The sequence goes on from DATBLY010000088.1 coordinate 8,832, forward strand.
GCTCCGCCGGTGGCTCGGGGACCGCGACGCACCGGCGGATCACCTCCGCGACGGGCGCGCTGCCGCGGAGCACCTGGCCGGTCGGCAACGCGCCGCCGGGCGCGAGCGCGTTGCGGAGCCGGAGCTCGACCGGATCGATGCCGAGGGCGGCCGCCAGCCGGTCCATCTGCGCCTCGTGCCCGAAGCAGACCTGCGTCGCGCCGAACCCCCGCATCGCCCCGCAGGGCGGGTTGTTCGTGTAGACGGCCGTGCCGTCGATCCGGGCGTTCGGCACCGCGTACGGCCCGCACGCGAACGTGGAGGCGTTCGCGATCACGGCCGTCGAGGACGAGGCGTAGGCTCCGCCGTCGATCAGCAGGCGGACGTGCACGTTCACGAGGCGCCCGTCGCGGTCGGCGCCGTGCCGCATCCACATCCGCGCAGGATGGCGATGGACGTGGCCCAGGAACGACTCGTGCCGGTCGTACGCGATCCTGACGGGACGGCCGGTGCGGAGCGCGAGGAGGCACGCGTGCAGGTGCATGTGCAGGTCCTCCCGACTGCCGAAGGCACCGCCGACCCCGGCGAGGTGGATCCGGACGAGCTCCTCGGGCAGGCCCAGGCACGGGGCGATCTGGGCGCGATCCAGGTGCAGCCATTGGGTCGCGACGTGGAGGTCGACGCCTCCGTCCTCGGCCGGGATCGCGAGGCCGGCCTCGGGCCCCAGGGCGGCCTGATCCTGCATGCCGGTCTCGTAGAGGCCCTCCACCCAGACGTCGGCGGGGGCATCCGGATCGCCGTGCTCGATGTGGACGTGCCGCAGCACGTTCCCCGTCGGGTGCAGCGGCGTCGATGAGGCCTCCAGCGCCGCCTCCATGTCGACGAGCGGCTCGAGGATCTCGTAGTCGACCGCCACCCGCTCGGCGGCGATCCTCGCCGTCTCCGGGTGGTCGGCCGCGACGATCGCGACCGGCTCCCCGACGTACCGGACCACGTCCTCGGCGAGGACCGGCTGGTCGGGGAGCTCGAGGCCGTACCGCCGCGCGCCCGGCACGTCGTCCGCCACCATCAGGGCGTGGACCCCGGGGGTGGCGAGCGCGGCCGCGACGTCGATCCCGCGGATCCGGGCGGACGGATGCGGGCTCCGGACGGTCCGGCCGTGCAGCATCCCCTCGGCGCGCAGATCGCTCCCGTAGCGGAAGACGCCGGTGACCTTGGGGACCCCGTCGATCCGGGGCGCCGAGATCCCGACGCCGTGTCCGATCCGCGGGGCTGCTCGGGTGCCGGTCACGGCCCCCGCATCCGTCGCCGCCGGATCTCGTACGCCGGTCACGGACGATCGCCCGACGCCTCGACGCGCCCCGATGCGAGCCGGGCCGCATCGAGGATCTTCTCGTAGCCCGTGCAGCGGCACAGGTTCCCCGCGAGGGCCTCTCGGATCCGGGCATCCGACGGCGACGGCTCCCGATCGAGCAGGTCGGTCACGGCCACGATCAGCCCCGGCGTGCAGAACCCGCACTGGACGGCGCCGGCATCCACGAACGCTCGCTGCACCGGGTGCAGGTCCTCGCCCGTCCCCAGCGACTCGACGGTCCGCACGTCCCGGCCGTCGGCCTGAGCGGCCAGGACGAGGCAGGAGCACACGAGATCGCCGTCGAGCCAGACGGAGCACGACCCGCACTCACCTTCCTCGCACGCGTTCTTCGAACCCGGCAGCTCGAGCTCGTCCCGGAGCATCCCGAGCAAACTGGTCCCCTCCCAGACCTCCGCCTCGCGGAGCTGCCCGTTCACGGACGCCCGCACCCAGATCGTCACGGCGCCTCCGCCGCCCGGTCGGCGAGCACCCAACGCAGCGCGCGGCCGGCCAGGACCCCGATCGCGTGACGGCGGTAGGCGGACGTGCCGCGGAGGTCGTCGATCGGACGGGCCGCGCCGGCGGCGAGCTCGGCGAACCGCGCGACCGCGGCATCGTCGAGCGGCCGGGCCGGGTCCGCCCATCCGCCGGCCTCCTCGATCGCCGCCGCGCCGAACGCTTCCGCGTCGTCGGCCCGGAGCACCGTCGGCCCGACGCTGCCGAGGGCCAGCCGGATCGCGCGGTCGTCCTCGTCCACCTGCAGGCACAGGCTGCAGACCGAGATCACCATCGCGTTGCGCGGTCCGACCTTCGCGAACACGCTCGGCCCGCGCCGACGTCGCCAGCGGACGCCGAGGATCAGCTCGTCCGGCGCGATCGTCGTCCGCTTGGGACCGGTGAAGAACGCGTGCCACGCGACCGCCCGCCGGCCTCCGGCGTCCGAGCCCAGCTCGATCGACGCGTCCGCGGCCGCGAGCACCGGGAGCAGGTCGCCCGCGGGCGACCCGGTCCCGACGTTGCCGCCGACGGTGCCTCGGTTGCGGATCTGCGGCGACCCCACGGCGCGGGCGGCCTGCGTCAGCGCCCGTTCGTCGGCGAGCTCGCCGAGGATCAGGCGGTAGGTGAGGCCGGCGCCCAGGACGACCTCGTCGCCGCGCTCCCAGTGGCGCAGCTCGTCGACGGCGGAGAGATCCAGGATCGCGGGCGGACGGTCCCACCCTGCGTTGATCCCGACCATGAGGTCCGTGCCGCCCGCGATCGGGACGGCGTCGGGGCGCCGCGCCTTCGCCGCCAGGGCGTCGGCGAGCGATCCCACGCGCAGGACGTCCACGACCCAGAGCCTATCCTCGGGCGTGGGCCCAGGCAGGTGGGGGAGGTCCTAGCCGGCCGCGCACTCGGGGTGACCGCAGCCGCAACCGCTCCCGTCCGCCGTCATCGCGTGCCCATGATCGCCTTCGCCGTGCTCGCGACAGAAGTCGCTGCAGAACCCATCCTCGGCGGTGCATCCGCACCCGGTGTGTCGACACCGATCCATCGGCGCTCCTTCCTCTCGGGTCGCCGGCTCACCCGTCCCGTTGGCCGGGTGCGATGCCGGCGACGTATCGGGCCTGTCCGTCGCCCTCGTACAGGTACTCGAGGAGACGCTCGTCGCCGGGAACGGCCGGATCGTCCACCGGCACGGCGGTCGACACGACGATCACCGCGCCGTCGGAGAGCTGCTCTTCGGGGATCTCGCGGACATCGCCGTCCAGCGGTCCATGGATGAAGGTCACACGCATCGTCGGTCCTCCCCTCGGGGTGGACCGTTCCTACCCGCTGGCCGCGACCCCTAATCGCGCATCCGGCGCCGGCTCCGCGGCTCGAACCACCAGGGCTCGAAGCCCCGGTCGTTCGGGTCGATGTCCGTGCCCGGCGGGACCAGCGCGTCGATCGCGTCGAGCGTGGCGTCGTCCAGACGGACGTCCGCGCCGGCCAACAGGTCCTCGAGCTGCGCCGGCGTCCTCGGCCCGATGATCGTCGACGTGACGGCCGGGTGCGCCAGCGTGAACGCGATCGCCAGGTGCGTCATCGAGAGCCCTGCGTCGGCGGCGACCTTCGCCAGCCCCTCGACGACGTCGAGCTTGCGCTCGGTCTCCCGCCGCGACCGATCGAACTGCTTCGCGATCGCGCCGCCGCGCTCCTTCGTCCGCGTGGCCCGCGACTCGGGCGCGTCGTCGAAGCGGTCCCGCCGGTACCGACCGGTGAGCCATCCGCGGTCGAGCGGGCTCCACGTCAGCACCCCCATCCCGTACCGCTGCGCCACCGGCAGGACGTCGTGCTCGATCCCGCGCACCAGGATCGAGTACGGCGGCTGCTCCGTACGGAACCGGGAGAGCCCGCGACGTTCGGCCACCCAGTGGGACTCGACGATCTGCCAGCCGGGGAACGTCGAGCAGCCGAAGTAGCGGATCTTGCCCTGGCGCTGCAGATCGGTGAGCGCGCCGAGCGTCTCCTCGATGTCGGTGTCGGCCTCGGGGCGGTGCACCTGGTAGAGGTCGACGTGGTCGGT
>DATBLY010000131.1:0-11768 GCA_036555125.1 Actinomycetota bacterium
CAACTACAACGTGAACGGGTCGATCCAGCGCCTCAACGGGTACTCGACGGATGTCCTCACGACCCAGGCCCTCACGACCCTCAATGCGTTCGAGACCGACGACGACGCCCCTTGGTTCCTCTACCTGGCACCACAGGCGCCGCACTCGCCGTTCACGCCGAGCTCGCAGTACGCGAACGCCCCCGTCCCGGCCTGGACACCGGGTCCCGCCTTCAACGAGGCGGACGTGAGCGACAAGCCTCCGACGGTCCGCTGGCGAACCTACTCCCTCTCCCAAGCACAGTCCCTGCGCGCGGCGCAGCTCCGTACGCTGATGTCGGTCGACGACATGGTGCAGGAGGTCTTCGATCGGATGACCGCGCTGGGTGAGACGAACACCCTTGCCATCTTCATGTCCGACAACGGCTTCCTCTGGGGCGAGCACCGGATCGGCTCGAACAAGCGGTTCCCCTATACGGAAGCGTTCGACGTGCCCATGATGATGCGGTGGCCCGGCCATGTTGCGGCGGGGGTCACCGATCCGCGCTTCGTGGCCAACGTCGACATCACCCCGACGATCCTGGACGCCACCGGAACGTCACCTCAGGTCGTCTACCCGCTGGATGGGCATTCGCTCCTTTCCTCGTACGCTCGCAGCCACATGCTGCTCGAGTACTGGCGGAGCCCGGATGCCGATGGGATCCCGGGATGGGCGTCCATCCGGACGTCGACCTACCAGTACACGGAGTGGTACGCCGACGACAGGGTCACGGTCACGTTCCGCGAGTACTACGACCTCGTGAACGACCCGTTCCAGCTCGTGAACCTCCTCGCGGACGGGAACCCGGCGAACGACCCGAACGTGGCCCCACTCTCGGCGATGCTTGCGGCCGATCGGACCTGCGTCGGGAGCAACTGCCCGTAGGGGAATCACACCTCGAGAGCCTCGGAGTGCTCGGTCGTGCTCAGGCGCGGGTGATCCGGTCAGGCCGGAACCGACGCAGGCGAAGCGCGTTCAGCACCACCGTGATGCTCGAGCCGGCCATCGCCGCTGCCGCCCAGACCGGGGACAGCACGCCGAAGACGGCCAGGGGAATCATCACGACGTTGTAGGCGAACGCCCAGAACAGGTTCTGCGAGATCACCTGGTAGGTGCGGCGCGCCAGCCGGAGCGCGTCGCCGACGCCACGCAGGTCCCCGCCCAGCAGGCGGACGCCGGCGGCCGCCGCCGCGACATCGGTCCCCGTGCCGAGGGCGATCCCCAGGTCCGCCTCCGCGAGCGCCGGGGCATCGTTGATCCCGTCCCCGACGAAGGCCACGAACCGTCCGCCGCTCCGGGCCGAGCGGACCTCGTCGACCTTGCCGGCCGGCATCACCTCGGCCGCGACCTCGGGGATCCCGACGCGCTCCGCGACCGCCGTCGCCGTCGCCGCGCGGTCGCCGGTGACGAGGCGGACCCGGAGTCCCATCGTGGAGAGCGCGCCCACGGCCGCGCGGGCCTCGGGCTTGAGCGGATCCGAGACGCCGATCAACCCGATCGGGATCCGATCGCGCCAGACCGCGAACGGCGTCAGGCCCCCTCCGGCCATCGCGTCGGCGCGCTCCCCCATCGCGGCCGGCAGCTCCTCGGGACGTCCGACGACGACCTCGTGCCCGTCGACCGTGGCGCGCGCCCCGGCCCCCGGCGTGATCGTGTGGTCCCGGCCGGCGGGGATCGCCAGGCCGGCCTCCCCGGCGGCGGCGACGACCGCGCGGCCGATCGGGTGCTCGGAGCCGAGCTCGGCGGCGGCGGCCGACGCGAGCAGCGCGTCCTCGCTCGCCCCGTTCACCGGGAACGTCTCGGTGACCGTCATGGCGCCCTGCGTCACGGTCCCCGTCTTGTCCAGCAGCACGGTGTCGATCCGGTGAGCGGCCTCGAAGACATCCGCCTCACGGAACAGGATGCCGATCTCGGCCGCTCGTCCCGTGCCGGCCATGATCGCGGCGGGCGTGGCGAGCCCCAGGGCGCAGGGGCACGCGATCAGCAACACGGCCACAGCGTGGAGGAGCGCGGCTCCCGGCCCGGCGTCGGCCGCGAGCCACCATCCCAGGAAGGTCGCGGCCGCCAGGGCCAGGACGATCGGCACGAACACCGACGCCACGCGGTCGGCGAGACGCTGGATCGGGGCCTTCGAGCCCTGCGCCGCCTGGAGCAGACGGACGATCTGCGCGAGCTGGGAGTTGGCGCCGACCGTCGTCACGAACACCACGAGGCGTCCGGTCCCGTTGACGGACGCCCCGACCACCTCGTCGCCCGGACCGACGTCGACGGGGACGGACTCCCCCGTGAGGAGCGAGAGGTCCACCCACGAGGTCCCCTCGCGGACCACGCCGTCTGCGGGGACCTTCTCGCCGGGACGGACGACGACCAGCATCCCCGGGTGAACGTCGCTCACCGGGATCCCGCGCTCGACGTCTCCGTCCAGCACGGTCGCATCGGTCGCCGCGCGCTCGAGCAGGGCGCGCGAGGCGTCGCTCGCCGCGACCCGGGCACGAGCCTCGAGCGTCTTGCCGAGCAGGACGAGCGTGATGATCACGGCGCCCGTGTCGAAGTAGTGGCCGCCGGCGTCGGAGAGCACGGCCCACACGCTGTAGGCGTACGCGGCGAGTGAGCCCACGGCGACGAGGGTGTCCATGCCGGTCGTCCCGTGGCGCGCCGAACGCCAGGCCGAGCGCAGGAACGGCCAACCCGCATAGAACTGCACCGGCGTCGCCAGGGCCCAGGCGAGCCACATCGACCAGGCCGCCGATGTCCCGAACGTCAGGAGCAGCACCGCGACCGTCAGCGGGGCGGCGACCCAGAGCCGGCGGCGGTAGGTCGCCGGCTCGTCCTCGGCCGGCTCGCCCCGGTGCCGCCGTGCCCCGTAGCCGATCCGCTCGACGGCCCGGATCAGCGCGTCCGGGTCGTCCGCCGCGGTCCGCACCGTCGCGGTGCGCGTGACGAGGTTGACCGCCGCCGACTCGACGAGGTCAACGCCGCCCAGGGCTCGCTCGACCTTCCCCACGCACGACGCGCAGGTCATGCCCTCGATGTCGAGCACGACCTCGTGGGTCACCGCGGATGCTCCGGTCATCGTCCGGCGAACCGAGCGACGGCAGCCATCAGCTCCTCGACCTTCTCGTCGCCGTCGCCGCGCTCGATGCTCTCGGTCACGCAGTGGCGGACGTGTCCGTCGAGCAGCCCGACCCCCACGGCCCGCAAGGCCGCCACGACGGAGTTGACCTGCGTCAGGATGTCGATGCAGTACTGCTCCTCATCGACCATCCGCTGCAGGCCGCGCACCTGTCCCTCGATCCGACGGAGCCGGTCCTTCAGCTCCTTCTCCTTCATCGCGTATCCGTACATGGCTCCTCCCGACCTGCCCTCATACCCCGCTGGGGTACGCTCACATCCCTCGTTCCGACGGATCGCCCGCCAGGAACGGATCGGGGTCCGAACGGAACCGCTCGAAGCAGCCGAGGGAGCAGAAGTAGTACGTCTCACCACGGTATTCCCAGGCCGCCGCCGCGGTCGCAGGCTCGACGGCCATGCCGCAGACCGGGTCGATCATCGTGGGTCCCCTTCCGGTCGACGCTCTCATCGCAATCATACCCTAGGGGGGTATCGATGAACGAGCCCGCGGAAGCGGCAGGAGCGGAAGCCGGGGCGGCGGAGGGGCGGTGCTAGACTCGGACGACCGTGCGAGGAGCTGGTGCGTGGCCACGCGGGTGAGGGACACCCCTCACGGGGCCCTCGGGCTCACCGACGACGACCTCCGCTCGATCCACCGCACACTCCTCCTCGCGAGGATGCTCGATGAAGCGGCCCTCCGTCAGAACCGGATGGGACGCGCGCCGTTCGTCGTGCCCGGATCCGGGCACGAGGGGTGCCAGGTCGGTACCGCGTGGGCCATGCGCCGGGGAACCGACATCTGGTTGCCCTACTACCGGGACGTCGGCGTGGTGCTCGTCGCCGGGATGACCCCCTACGAGATCTTCCTGGGGGTCTTCGCGAAGGCCGACGACCCGTCCTCCGGCGGACGGCAGATGCCCTCGCACTGGGGCTCGCGACGGCTCGGCATCATCACCGGCTCGTCGCCGATCGCGACCCAGGTCCCTCATGCGGCCGGGATCGCCTACGCGGCCCGTCTGCGCCACGAAGACACCGTCGTCGGCTGCTGGTTCGGAGACGGTGCCACCAGCGAGGGCGACTGGCACGAGGGTCTCAACTTCGCCGGGATCCACCGCCTGCCCGTGATCTTCGTGTGCGAGAACAACCATTACGCGATCAGCGTCCCCCAGTCGAAGCAGATGGCCGTCGAGGACGTGGCCCAGCGGGCAGAGGGATACGGGTTCCCCGGCGTCGTCGTGGACGGCAACGACGTGATCGCATGCTACGCGGCGATGAAGCGGGCGCACGACCGGGCCCGCGCCGGCGAGGGCCCCACCCTGATCGAGTGCAAGACGTATCGGTACTTCCCTCACACGTCCGACGACGACGACAAGAGCTACCGCAGCCGCGAGGAGGTCGAGGAAGCCAAGCACCACGACCCCCTGGTCGAGTTCGGGCGGTACCTCGAGACCCATGGGATCGTCGACGGATCCGAGCGCGACGCGGTCCGCGCCGAGGTGAAGGCGCAGATCGACCAGGCGATCTCGGCGGCATGGGAGGCGGCCGATCCCGAGCCGGCGTCCGCCCTCCGGCACGTGTTCGCCGAGGACGACGGCCGTTGAGCGAACGGAACGTCGTCACCGCGATCCGCGAAGCCCTCCACGACGAGATGGCGCAGGACGAGCGGGTCGTCCTGCTGGGCGAGGATGTCGGTGCGCGCGGCGGGGTCTTCCGGATCTCGGAGGGCTGGGCCGCGGAGTTCGGCGAGGACCGGGTGATCGACACGCCCCTGGCCGAGTCCGCCATCGTGGGGGTCGCGATCGGGATGGCGCTGCACGGGCTGCTCCCGGTGGCCGAGATCCAGTTCGCGGACTTCATCCACCCGGCCTTCGATCAGATCGTGTCCGAAGCCGCGCGGATCCGCTACCGATCCAACGGCGACTTCGGGGTGCCGCTCGTGATCCGGACACCGTGCGGCGGCGGGATCCACGGCGCCCTGTACCACTCGCAGTCCATCGAGGCGTTCTACGCACACATCCCCGGGCTCAAGGTGGTGATGCCGTCGACCCCGGCCGATGCGGCGGGCCTGTTGCGCTCCGCCCTGCGCGACCCCGACCCGGTCTTGTTCCTCGAGCACAAGAAGACCTATCGAGCCGTCAAGGGTGAGGTCCCGGAGGGAGCGTTCCACACGCCGATCGGTCGGGCCGACGTGAAGCGAGCCGGAGAGGATCTCTCGGTGATCACCTACGGTTACGAGGTGCATCGCTGCCTCGACGCGGCCGCTCGACTGAGCGAGGAGGAGGGGGTGTCGGTCGAGGTCGTGGACGTCCGGACGCTGGCGCCGCTCGATACGGAGACGATCCTCGCGTCGGTCCGCAGGACCGGCAAGGCGATGATCGTCTACGAGGACAACCGGACCTACGGAGCCGGCGCCGAGATCGCCGCGACCATCGCCGAGGAGGCCATGTTCGACCTCGACGCCGCGATCGTCCGGGTCGGCGGTCCGGACGTCCCGGCCATGCCGTTCGCCACGCCGCTCGAGCACTTCTTCATGGAGCCCGAGCCGGACCACCTCTACCGGCGGATGCGCGAGCTGGCCCGGTCGTAGCGACGGATCCTGCGGGGTCCCGCCGCCGGGCGACCGCCGTTCGCCCCACCCGCGTCCCGTTCGTTCAGGCCGTCCACGCACGCGTCGATAACGGACCCGAAGCCCGTGAACGAGCGCAAGCGACCGTCGGGGACCCCCAACCGGAAGGGCGCGAAACGAGATCTCCTGACGATCTCGGCCGTCGCCCTGGCTCTGCTGTTCCTGGGCGTGGCCTTCGACGCGTTCGAGCGGGTCCGTGACTGGGTGGAGCTGCACACCCGTGTCCAGATCGACAACGTGTTCGCGGTCCTGCTGGTCCTGTCTGGCGCCTTCTGCGTGTTCGGCATCCGCCAATGGCTGCACGCCGACCGGGAACGTGACCTCCGAACCACGACCGAGGAGCGATTCCGATCCCTGGTCGAGCAACTGCCCGCCGTGACGTACACGTGGGTCCCGACCCAGCCGACCGGCGACGTCGCACCGCCCTACGTGAGCCCCCAGATCGAGCGCTTGTTGGGGTTCGAATCGCAGGAGTGGTCCGGCGACCCTCGCCTGTGGATCGAACGGCTCCACCCGGAAGACCGCGAGCGCGTCGTCGCGGCCTCGAACCGAGCCGACCGAGCGGGCACGCCGTTCCTGGAGGAGTACCGGACACGGACGAAGGACGGGCGCTACGTCTGGATCCGGGACGAGGCCGTCGTCGTTGAGCGGGATGCGTCGGGCCGGCCGACCCTCGTCCAGGGCGTGATGTTCGACATCACGGAGCGGAAGGAGGCGGAGGCACGGCTCCAGGAGGCCGAGAACCGGTACCGGACGATCGTCGAGCGCGTCCCGGCGGTCGCGTACACGTGGGACAGCGCCGACGCGCCCGATGCCGCACCCACGCTCTACATCAGCCCGCAGATCCATCAGCTCCTCGGCTATCAGGCCGAGGAGTGGAGGCGCGATCCGAGCCTGTGGTCCTCGAGCGCACATCCGGACGATCGCGAGCCCGTGCTGGCCGCGTGGGCGGAGGCCTCGGAGAAGGGCGACCCGTTCGCGATGGAGTACCGCCTCCGCAACCGGGACGGTCGGATCATCTGGGTGCGCGACGAAGCGGTCCCCGTGTCCACGGGGGCACGCGGTCGGGCGATCTACCAGGGCGTGATGTTCGACATCACGGAGCAGAAGGAGGCCGAGCAGCGGTTCCGCCGCCTGGTCGAGCAGCTCCCGGTCGTGACGTACCTCGCGACATCCGGAGGTGGGCGCCACCGCACGCTCTACATGGCCCCCGGGATCCGCGAGCTGACGGGCGACGACCCGCAGGCCTGGACGGGATCGGACGGCGCATGGGAGGAGCGCCTCCACCCGGATGACCGCGAGCGGGTCCGGCGCGAGGACGATCGGACCGATCGATCGGAGGATCGCTTCGAGCTCGAGTACCGGTTGCTGCGGGCCGACGGCGACGTCGTCTGGGTCCGGGACACGGCGGTCCTGGTCGATCGCGACGGACCCGAGGGACCCACGTGGCAAGGGGTCCTCGAGGACATCACGGCCCGACGCTCGGCCGAGGAGCAGCTCGGACACGCGAGGGAGCGCTATCGCCACCTGGTCGAACGCCTCCCGGCCGCCGTCTACATCGACGCGGTCGACGACGTGAGCTCGGCCGTCTACATCAGCCCCCAGTACGAGGCCCTGACCGGGTACACGCCGAAGGAGCGCCTGGACGCTCCCGAGCTGTGGACGCAGATCCTGCATCCGGAGGATCGCGAGCGCGTGCTCACCGAGTCGATCCGGACGAACGAGACGGGCGACCCGTTCGACATCGAGTACCGGATCGTGTCGAAGGACGGGCGGACGGTCTGGGTCCACGATCAGGCCAACCTCGTGGAGATGCCCGACGGCATCCGGGCGTGGCAGGGGGTCCTCACCGATGTCACGGAGGCGAAGGAGGCCCTCGACCGCCTCTCGCGTCGCGACCGGATCCTCGAGGCCGCGAGCTTCGCCGCCGAGCGCCTGCTCTCGGTGGACTCCTGGAACGACGTCGTCGGGGAGGTCCTGGCCCGGGTCGGGGCGGCTGCCGGCGCGAGTCGCGCGGCCGTCTACCGGAACACGCCGAGGGAAGACGGCCGGCTCTGCCTCGCCCTCGTCGAAGAGTGGACGACCTCCCGCGTGAGCGGCTTCGCGGGGCGGATCGAGGGCCAGCTCGTCTCGTTCGAGGAGGCGGGCCTCGGCCGCTGGCCCGGGCTCCTGGCCGCCGGCGAAGCGATCCACGGCTCGGCGGACGCGTTCCCCCCGGACGAGGCGGAGTTGCTCCGGAGCGTCGGGATCCGCTCGCTCGCAGCGATCCCGATCGGCGCCGGCGGCGAATGGTGGGGGCACGTCGTCTGCGATCAGGCCGACGAGGAGCGGACGTGGCAGGACGCCGAGCTGGACGCCCTCCGAGTGGTCGCGAACACGTTCGGTGCGGCGATCGGACGAGAGCGCGCGTCGCGCCGGCTGTCGGAGACGGAGGCTCGGTACCGGAGCCTGATCGAGCAGATCCCCGCGATCACGTACATGGAATCGGCCACCGAGCCCGGGAAGAAGCTCTACATCAGCCCCCAGGTCGAGTCGATCCTCGGCGTCCGCGACACGAGCTGGAGTCACGAGGGCTGGCTCGGCAGGATCCACCCGGACGACCGCGAGCGGGTCCGGGAAGAGGACGATCGCACCGGGCGGACCGGCGAGCCGTTCAGCGTCGAGTACCGCATGCAGCGACCGGACGGCGGTGTCGTGTGGATCCAGGACGACGCGGTCCTGCTCCGCGACGATCGAGGGACGCCCCTCTACTGGCAGGGGGTCCGCTTCGACATCACGTCGCGCAAGGAGGCCGAGGAGCAGCTCCGCGAGGCGGAGGAGCGGTACCGCCGGCTGGTCGAGCAGATGCCCGCCATCACCTACGTGGACGAGCGGCCCGAGGAAGACGACGCTCCGTGGTCGACGACCTACATCAGCCCCCAGGTCGCGGCGATCCTCGGCTACGAGCCGGAGGAGTTCGCGGAGGACCCGGCCCTGTGGAGGCGCATCGTGCATCCCGAAGATCGCGACCGCGCCCTCGCCGCCGACCTGCACCACTACGAGACCGGCGAACCCCTCGCGACGGAGTTCCGCCTCCTCGCGAAGGATGGGTCGGTCCGGTGGCTCCGCGACGAGGCCACGACGCTCCTGGGCCCCGACGGCCGGCCGCGGCTCAGCCAGGGGATCCTGATCGACGTCACCGAGACCAAGCTCGCCGAGCAGCAGCTCCAGGAGGCGCAGGAGCGTTACCGCTCCCTGATCGAGACGATCCCCGCCGCGACCTACATCGACACCGTCGACGCCATCTCGCAGGCGCTCTACATGAGCCCACAGGTTGAACAGATCTACGGCTACACGCCGGAGGAATGGAAGACCCAGCCGTGGCTCTGGGAGCAGGGGCTGCACCCGGACGACCACGACGAGGTGGTCGCCGCCGTCGATCGACACAACCGCGACGGCGTCCCGTACGAGGCCGAGTACCGCTTCCGGCATCGGGACGGGCACTGGGTCTGGGTCCGCGACCAGGCGGTGATGATCCACGACGAGACGGGGGGGCACCGGTTCTCGCAGGGGGTGGTGATCGACGTCACCGCTGCCAAGCAGGCCGAGGACCAGCTCCGCGAGGCCGAGGAACGGTTCCGCGCGATCGTCGAGCACGTGCCCGCCGCGATCTACCTCGACCGGCCCGACGAAAGCCTCCAGACCGAGTACATCAGCCCGCAGATCGAGGACCTCACGGGGATCTCGGCTGAGGAGTGGCGGGCGCGACCCGAGGCATGGGTCGAGGCGATCCACCCGATCGACCGCGATGAGATCCTGCGCTCGTACCGGGCGGCGGTCGATGCCAAGCGGGCGTGGGCCGAGGAGTACCGCATGCGGACGCGCGACGGCCGCACGATCTGGGTCCGCGACGAGACCACCTTCCTGCACGACGAGCACGGGGACCCGACCTACATGCAGGGCGTGATCTGGGACGTCACGGAGCGGCGGCTCGCCGAGCAGGCCCTGCGGGAGAGCGAGCAGCGGGAGCGGGAGGCCGCCGAGCGGCTCCGGGCCCTCGACGAGATGAAGAACACCTTCCTGGCGGCCGTCTCCCACGAGCTACGCAGCCCCCTCACCTCGATCCTCGGCCTGTCGCTCACGCTCGAGCGGTCCGAGCTCGAGGAGACGGACCGCAACGACCTGCTGCAGCGCCTGGCGGCCAACGCACGCAAGCTCGACCGGCTCCTCAAGGACCTGCTGGACATCGACCGCTTGAACCGCGGGATCGTCGAGCCGCAGTACCGGACCACCGACGTGGGAGCCCTCGTGCGCCGGACGGTCGAGAACCTCGATGCGCTCGGGGATCGGACGATCCAGGTGCAGGCCCAGCCGGCGACCATGTCCGTGGACGCCGCGAAGGTCGAGCGGATCGTCGAGAACCTCCTGATGAACGCGGCCCGCCACACGTCGACCGGCCGCACGATCTGGCTGCGCGTGGAGCGCGAACCCGGCGGGGTGCTGATCGTGGTCGAGGACGACGGAGAGGGCGTGCCCGAGGAGATGCGTCAGGCGATCTTCGAGCCATTCCGACAGGGCACCAACACGGCGCCGCACGCGCCCGGGACCGGCATCGGGCTCTCCCTCGTCGCCAGGTTCTCGCAGCTCCACGGGGGGCGAGCCTGGGTGCAGGAGCGCGAAGGGGGCGGCGCGTCCTTCCGTGTCTTCCTCCCGGACGGGCCCGGCGACGGCGCCCCAGACGGGGCCGAGGGCGGAGCGGACCGTGACGCCGGGGATCGCGCGGAGGCGGGCTAGACTCGAGCGGATGCCGACCCGCGACCACAACCCGTCCGGTCGTCGCCTCCATCTGCCGATCGTCGGCGTCACGAACGGCCCCGGTCCGGAGGCGGCCGGCGTCAACGTCCGCGGCGAGCGCAAGCCACCGTGGCTCAAGGTCCGACTGGCCACCGGACCGAACGTCACGGAGCTGCGCGACCTGATGCGGTCACGGTCGCTGCACACCGTCTGCGAGGAGGCGATGTGTCCCAACCTCGGCGAGTGCTGGGAGCAGCGCGAGGCCACCTTCCTGATCCTCGGCTCGCGCTGCACGCGCCGGTGCGGGTTCTGCGACGTGATGACGGCGAAGCCCGATCCGGTGGACGAGGGTGAACCCGACCGGATCGCCGAGGCCGTCGTCGCCATGGGCCTGCGCTACGTCGTGCTCACCGGCGTCGCGCGCGACGACCTCGTCGACGGCGGGGCACGGATCTGGTCGCGCACGATCAGGGCGATCCGCGACGCCGTGCCCGGGTGCCGCGTCGAAGTGCTTCCGAGCGACTTCAGCGGCGGCGAGCGAGATATCGCGACCCTGATCGCGGCCGGTCCCGATGTGTTCGCCCACAACCTCGAGACGGTCCGCCGCCTGCACCCGAGGATCCGCCCGGCCTTCGGGTACGACCGTTCCCTCGAGGTGCTGCGGATCGCCAAACGCCTCCGTGGCGACCAGGTCACCAAGTCGAACCTGATCCTCGGGATGGGCGAACGCCCGGACGAGATCCTGCCCACCCTCCGGGACCTCCATGCGGCCGCGTGCGACCTGGTGACGATGGGCCAGTACCTGCAGCCCACGCCGCACCATCTTCCGGTCGATCGGTGGGTGACGCCCGAGGAGTTCTCCGAGCACGCCTCGGCGGGCACGGCGATCGGCCTCGCCCACGTGGAGGCCGGGCCGCTCGTCCGCAGCTCGTTCCACGCGGGCGAGCAGTTCCGACGCGCATCCGCCGCGATGGCCTCGAGGGCCCCCACGATGGCCACCTCGACCGGGTAGGAGGAGCCGGCCTGTAAGCCGGATCCTGTGCGCCCGCCTCGCGGCGGGGCGGCGACCATCTCTCTCGGCGCGCGCGACCCGAGGGCCGCCGCGGCGCCGCGCCGCCGTTCGCCGGCGGCGTGCGGCCTACCCGGGAGCTCGGGCGGGCCGCCCTCGAACGCTCCCTGCTTGGCCTTGCTCCGGGTGGGGCTTGCCGAGCCGGCGCGGTCGCCCGCGCCGCTGGTGAG
>DATBLY010000172.1:0-12750 GCA_036555125.1 Actinomycetota bacterium
CGTCGCCGCGATGAGCGTCGAGGCGTCGCTCGGGACCGACGCGCCGTTCGACGAGCGGCTGCATCGCCTCCGGCCGCACCCGGGCCAGGTGGCCTCGGCCGCCAACCTCCGGACGCTGCTGGCGGGCTCGCCGATCCTGGCGTCGCACCGCGCGAGCCCCCACCTGGTGCAGGACGCGTACTCGATGCGGTGCGCGCCGCAGGTGCACGGCGCCGCGCGCGACGCGCTCCGGTACGCGCGCGACGTCCTCGCGATCGAGGCGAACGCGGTGTCGGACAACCCGATCGTCCTGCCGGACGACGACGAGGTCCGATCGGGCGGGAACTTCCACGGGCAACCGGTCGCGACGGCGCTCGACGCCCTGGCGCTCGCGACCGTGCCGCTGGCGAGCATCGCCGAGCGGCGCCTGTACCGGCTGCTCGACCCGAAGCTCTCGAACGGGCTGCCGGCCTTCCTGGTCGCGGACGGCGGCCTGAACTCCGGCTTCATGCTCGCGCAGTACACGGCGGCGTCGCTCGTCTCGGAGTCCAAGTCGCTCGCGCATCCGGCGTCGGTCGACTCGATCACGTCGTCCGCCGGGCAGGAGGATCACGTGAGCATGGGGATGACGGCCGCGCGGCACGCGCGCGGCGTCGTGGCGAACGCCGAGACGGTGCTCGCGCTCGAGGCGATCGCGGCGGCCCAGGCGCTGGACCTCCGTGCCCCGCTCGAGCCCGCGCCCGCGACCCGCGCGGTCCGCGATCGGATCCGCGCCGACGTCGCGTTCCTGGAGGCGGACCGGGAGCTCGGCCCCGACATCCGCGGGACCGTCGCGCTCGTGAGGACCGGGTCGCTGGTCGAGGCCGCGCGCGCCCTGGTCGGCGAGCTCGGGTGAGGCGGTCGCGATCACGTTCCCATATCTAGTCTGAGTCAGACTAGAGTGGTTGGGTCGCCGGGCCGGACCGGTCCGCGACGATCTCGCCGGCGATCACCGTCGTCACGACCGGGTCGTGGCCCGGCCGGTACGGCACCTGCGCGAAGGACGGTTCCTCGAGCAGCAACAGGTCGGCCCGCTTGCCCACCTCCAGCGTCCCGAGGCGGTCGTGGAGCCCGAGGACCCACGCGGGGTTCGCGGTCGCGGCGGTGAGGGCGTCGAGCGGGGCCAGCCCGTAGAGCGCGCAGGCGATCGCGATCGCCTCCGGCATCGAGCAGACCGGCGAGGTCCCGGGGTTCAGGTCGGTCCCGATCGCGAGGGGGACCGCGCGCGCGCGGAGGTCCGAGACCGGCGGCGGCTGCGCGCTCAGCACGAACGTCGAGGCGGGCAGGAGGACGGCGACGGTGCCGGGTTCGGCGAGCGCCGCGACGCCGCGGTCGCTCACGTGGTTCAGGTGGTCGGCGCTGCGCGCGCCGAGGGCGGCCGCGGCCTCGGCGGCGCCGCTCGGCCCCAGCTGGTCGGCGTGCACGCGCAGGGGGAGGCGGGCGGCCTCGGCCGCCGCGGCGACGCGCTCCAGGTCCGCGATCGAGAACGCGATGTCCTCGACGTAGACGTCCACCTGATCCACGAGCCGCTCGGCCGCGGCGGCCGGGATCAGCTCGTCTGCCGCGACCGCGGCCCACTCGGCGCTCGTCATCCCGGCCGGCACGGCGTGGCAGGCGAGCAGCGTGACCGAGCACGTCTGCGGCGCGTCCGCGGCGAGCGCGCGCGCCAGGCGGGCCTGCCGGAGCTCCGCCTCGACCGAGAGCCCGTACCCGGTCTTCAGCTCGGTCGCCGTGGTCCCGTGCGCGGCCATCTCGTCGAGCAACCCGCGGGAGAACGCGAGCACCTCCTCGTCCGAGGCCGCCGCGAGCATCCGGGCGCTGCGGAAGATGCCGCCCTCCTCGCCGTGGAGGTCCCGGTAGCTCGCGCCGGCCAGTCGCGCCTCGAACTCGTCGGCGCGCCAACCGGCGAACGGCAGGTGCACGTGGGGGTCGACGAAGCCGGGGATCAGCAGCCCGCGATCGGGGGCACCGACCGTCGGCGCGGAGGGCATCCCGTCCGCGGGTCCGACGTAGGTGATCGCCCCGTCCTCCCAGGCGATGCCGGCGGGCCCGGGCGTCACGCTCGCGGTCGCGGCGGCGCCGCGCGCGGGCAGGGGTCCCGCGGCCGTGGCCAGCGCCGCCGCGACCGCCGCCCCCCGAGCCCTGGCCATGGCGCGAAGCCTACCGAGGGTCGTCCCTACACTGCGTTCGATGCGGCTCGAGCGCGAGATCGTCCTGCCCACGACGCCGGACGAGGCATGGGTGGTCCTCGTGGATTGGGAGCGCCAGGCGGACTGGATGCTCGACGCCGACCGCGTGGAGGTGGTCTCGGACCGGCGGGACGGGATCGGCGTCCGGCTCGCGGTCCGCACGCGGCTGTTCGGGATCCCGGCGTTCACCGAGCCGATGGAGGTGACCGCGTGGGACCCGCCCGCCGAGCTCGCGATCCGCCACGGCGGGGCGGTCCGTGGCACCGGACGGTGGCGCCTCGACCCCGTCCCGGAGGGGACGCGGTTCACCTGGAGCGAGGAGGTGGCGCTCGCCGTGCCGGTCGTGGGCGCGTTCGCCGCGCGCCTGTACGCCCCCGTGATGCGCAGGCTGATGGGCCGAGCGATGCGGGGGCTCCGCGCCTCGATCATCGCGCGCGGTCCCGTCCGCTAGGCTTCGCCTCGGCGGGGGAGCCCGGCGGGACCGGGCTGAGAGGCCGGCAGTGGGATCCGCGCCAGGGTCCGACCGGGCCGGCGACCCTTCGAACCTGATCCGGTTCGCACCGGCGGAGGGAGCGCGATGGCATCGGTCACCGAGCGGCTCGGCGAGGCGCTCGAACGGGAGGCCCCGGTCTGGGGCATCCGCCCGGTCCCGGCCGCCCTGCGGCGCTTCTCGGGGTTCGACGTCGCGGTGCTCTGGGGTGACCTCTCGATCGGCCTGCTCGTCCTGGTCTCCGGAGCCCTGCTGGTGCCGGCGCTCGGCCTGCCCGACGCGCTGCTCGCGATCGTGCTGGGGTCGGCGATCGGGTGCGTCCCGCTCGCGATCGTCGGGTTCGCGGGCGCCCGCGAGGGGGTGCCCGGCATGGTGCTGTTCCGCCCCGTGCTCGGCCGCCGGGGCTCGTACCTGCCGTCCGCGGCGAACCTGCTCCAGCTCGTCGGGTGGACGGGGTTCGAGTTCTGGGCGATGGCCCGTGTCGGCAACGCGGTGTCCGCGGACGTGTTCGGCGTCGACGCCTGGGCCGTGTGGCTCATCGCCGTGGCGGTCGTGTGCACGGCGCTCGCGCTCGCGGGACCGGTCTTCACGGTCCGCCGCTGGCTGGAGCGGTTCGGGGCGTGGGTCGTCGCGGCGGTCGCCGTCTGGATCACGGTCCGGGTGCTCGCCGTCGGCGATCTCGGCGCGCTCTGGTCCCGGCCGGGGACCGGAGGTCTGCCCTTCTGGGCGGGCGTCGACCTGGTGATCGCGATGCCCGTGTCGTGGCTGCCGCTCGTCGCGGACTTCAACCGGTTCGCGCGCGACGAGCGCCGGTCCGCGGTCGCCACGTTCGGCAGCTACGCGGCGGGGAACGCCTGGTTCTACCTGCTGGGCGCGCTGCTGGTGCTCGCCGCGGGCGCGTCGCCCGACGTGCTCGACATCGGCACGACGGTCGCCGCGACGGCGGGTGGGGGCGTCGTCCTGGCCGCGCTGCTGGTGGGGGAGAGCGACCAGGCGATGGCGAACCTGTACTCCGGGGCGGTGTCGGTCCAGAACGTCGTCCCGGGCGTCCGGCTCCGGCCGCTGATCGTCGGGCTCGGGCTCGCCGGTCTGGCGATCGCCGCGATGCTGTCGGACGCGGCGGCCACGTTCGAGGTGTTCCTGTTCCTGGTCGGGTCGGTGTTCGTGCCGCTCTTCGGCGTGCTCGTCGCCGACCTCGTCCGACACGGGTGGCGGTACGGGGAGTCGGCGCTCTTCGGGTCGGCCCCCGACGGGATCCGGTGGCGCGCCGTGGTCGCCTGGATCGCGGGGTTCGTCCTGTACCAGTGGTGCGTCCCGACGGGCCCCGAGTGGTGGGTGTCCGGGCTCGAGCGGGTGGTCCACGGCTGGCTCGGGGCGCCGCTGCCGTTGATCGCGGGAGCGCCGATCGGCGCGAGCGTCCCGTCGTTCCTCGCCGCGTTCGGCCTGGCGTGGTTCCTGCTGCGCCCGGCGAGGGCTCGGCGTCCCGGGGCCGCGGGCTAGCCGGCGTCGTCGCGGGCGGGATCGCTCGGGACCGGCGGGGGCGAGAGCACCAGGAGCACGACCGAGGGCTCGTCGGACGCGTTGCGGAGCGTGAGCTCGGCGCCGGCGGGCACGAGCACGCTCTCCCATTGCTTCATCCGAGCCCGGCCCCGGTCCACCTGGGCGGCGACCTCGCCGGACAGGACGGCGACGATCGCGTCCGATCGTGCATCCGTCATCGGGCCCACGCCCTGCGCGCCCTGGAGACACAGGATCTCCGACCACAGGCGCTCCGTCTCGAACAACGGGTGATGCAGCGCCCCGTCGTCGGAGAAGTGCACCAGATCGCGGATGTCGCGGCTCTTCACGCGGGGCAGCCTACCGGCGCCGAGCGGACGGCGGGGACACTCGATGGGAGACGAGATCCGGGCATCCCCGCCCACCTCGGCGGATCCGGGGCCGCGTCTAGACTGAGCCCCGCCCATCCCGCACGAACAGAAGGAGCCGCCGTGACCACGTTCTCCTATTCGACCGACGGCGCCAGCGCCGTCCGGACGGGGGTGCTCGTCCTTCCCGTCTTCCAGGGGCCCGAGCCGGGCCCGGGCGTGCGCGAGGTGGGCCTCGCGCAGGCGTACCGCGACGCGAAGCTCACGGGCAAGCCCGGCGAGCACCTGCTCGTCACGCGCCGCGACCGCGATCGCTTCGTGGCCGACGCGGTCCTGTTGGTCGGCGTCGGTCCCAAGGACGCCTTCGACGTCACGGGGCTCCGGCGCGCCCTCGGCCGTGCCGCCGGTTCGCTCCCGCGGTTCGGATCGGCCGCGACCACGTTCCCCCAGGCGCTGGGTGCGCGCCTCGCCGCCGAGGCCGCCCAGGCCGCGGTCGAGGGGATCGCCCTCGGGGCCTACCGGTTCGACCGCTACAAGACGAAGCCGAACGGGACCGGGACGCTCAGCCGCGTGCGGATCCTGGGCTCCCCCCGGTGGACGGCCGCGGGCGTGCGCGCCGCGGTCCGGCGCGGGCAGATCGTGAGCGAGGGCGTCAACTGGGCCCGCGACCTGGTGAACACGCCCGCGGGCGACCTCCCACCCGCCCGGCTCGCGCAGGAGGCACGGACGATGGCCCGTCGCATGGGCCTGCGCTGCAAGGTCTGGGGCAAGCCCGAGCTCGAGCGCGGCGGGTTCGGCGGGATCCTCGGGGTCGGGGCCGGCAGCGTGAACCCGCCACGCATGATCGAGCTCGAGTACCGCGGCGCCGGCGCAGCGACCCCGGTCGCGCTCACGGGCAAGGGGATCGCCTTCGACTCCGGCGGCCTGTCGATCAAGGACGCCAAGGGCATGGAGACGATGAAGTGCGACATGGGCGGCGCCGCGTCGATCCTCGCGACGATGTCCGTGATCGCGCAGCTCGGGCCGAAGCTGAACGTGATCGCCGCGATCCCCTCCGCGGAGAACATGCCCGGGGGCTCGGCGACCAAGCCCGGCGACGTCCTCCACCATCGCGGCGGCACGACCTCCGAGGTGCTCAACACCGACGCCGAGGGCCGGCTGATCCTGGCGGACGCCCTCGCGTTCCTGTCCGAGAAGCGGCCGAGCGCGCTGATCGACACCGCGACGCTCACCGGCGCGTGCATGATCGCCCTCGGGGACCGCGTGACGGGCGCGATGGGCAACGACCCTGCGTTGATCCGCGACGTGATCGCGGCGGGCGACGCGACCGGCGAGCCGATCTGGGAGCTCCCGATGTACCCCGACTACCGGCGGCTGATCGACTCGCCGGTGGCCGACGTCAAGAACATCGGAGAGCGCTACGGCGGCGCGATCACGGCGGCATGGTTCCTGTCGGAGTTCGTCGGCGAGACGCCGTGGGTGCACCTCGACATCGCGGGCCCGGCGTGGAGCGAGAAGGGCAACGACCTCGGCCCGAAGGGTGGAACGGGCGCGCCGGTGCGTGCGCTCGTGCGCTACCTGCTCGACCGGGCGTCCTAGCACGCATGGCCGGAGATCGATCCGCCACCGTCCCGGGTCCCGTCCTCGGGGTCTTCGCGCACCCCGACGACGCCGAGATCGCCGCCGGCGGGACGCTCGCGTCCTGGGCCGCCGCCGGGCGCGAGGTGCACCTGCTCGTCCTGACGAACGGCGACCGCGGCTCCGGCGATGCGACCCGGGACCGCGCCGAGCTGGCGGCCACGCGGCTCGCGGAGACGCAGGCGGCGGCGCGCGTGCTGGGTCTCGCCAGCGCGCAGGTGCTCGGGATCGCCGACGGCGAGCTCGAGAACTCCGCCGTGGTGCGCGAGGCGACCGTCCGGCGGATCCGCGAGGTCGGGGCGGTGACGGTCCTGTCGGTCGATCCGACCGCGGTGTTCTTCGACATCCCGGATCCCGAGACCGGCGCCACGAAGACCGCCTACAACCACGCCGACCACCGGACGGCGGGGGCCGTCGCGCTCGACGCCGTGTTCCCCGGGTCGGGCAACCCGCACTTCTTCCCCGAGCACCTGGGGGAGGGGCTCGCCGTCCAGGAGGTCCACGACGTGTGGCTCGGCTGGACGAACGAGCCGAACCACGCGCGGGACGTGAGCGCGCACTTCGACACGAAGATCGCCGCCCTGGCGGAGCACGCGAGCCAGCTCGCCGAGGGGATCCGGTTCTGGGATGAGTGGATGCGCCAGGAGGCGCGGGTCGCGGGTGCGCGGATCGGCGTCGAGCTCGCCGAGGAGTTCCGCGTCCTCGACCTGAGCTAGGACGTTTCGTCGACCGCGAACGAGGCGGATCGAGGGGCGGTCGCGAGCGCCGCTGGGCAACCCCGCCGCGACGTGGCACGCTTCCGCAGGTGACCAGCGGACCGGCCGAGGCGCAGCACCTCCGCGATCTCGCACGGCTGCGCCGCGTGCGCGACCGGATCGACCGGGAGTACGCGCAGCCGCTCGACGTCGAGGCCCTCGCACGCGGCGCGCACATGTCGGCCGGGCATCTCAGCCGGCAGTTCCGGCTCGCGTTCGGCGAGTCGCCGTACAGCTACCTGATGACGCGGCGCATCGAGCGCGCGATGGCGCTCCTGCGTGGTGGCGACCTCAGCGTCACCGAGATCTGCTTCGCGGTGGGGTGCTCGTCGCTGGGCACCTTCAGCACACGCTTCGCCGAGCTGGTCGGGATGCCGCCCAGCGCCTACCGGCGCCACGCGGCGGGCGCGATGGCGGGGATGCCGCCCTGCGTGGCGAAGCAGGTGACCAGACCGGTCAGGAATCGAGAAGCGCCGCTCGCCGAGCCGCACGTAGCATGACCGCCATGGACGTCACCATCCACCAGGCGATGCTCCCGCACGACGATCCGGACGCGTCCCTGGCCTTCTATCGCGACACCCTCGGCTTCGAGGTCCGGGGCGACGTCGAGTACGGCGGGATGCACTGGATCACGGTCGGCCCCCCCGACCAGCCCGGCACGTCCATCGTCCTGTACCCGCCGTCCGCCACCCCCGGCCTCACCGACGACGAGCGCCGCGCCATCGCCGAGATGATGGCCAAGGGGACCTACGCCAGCATCAACCTGGCCACCACCGACCTCGACGGCACCTTCGAGCGGCTGCAGGCGGGCGACGCCGAGGTCGTCCAGGAGCCGACCGACCAGCCGTACGCGATCCGCGACTGCGCCTTCCGCGATCCCGCGGGCAACCTGATCCGCATCCAGGAGGTGTCGCACGATGGCTGAGGGGACCACGACGAAGAAGGGCACGGGGGGATCGGCGAAGGGCACGGCCTCGACGAGGGCGACCGAGGGGTTCACCGCCGACGAGCGAGCCGCGATGAAGGAGCGCGCCCGCGAGCTGAAGGCGGAGGCGCGCCGCGGGAAGGATCGGGCGGCCGGCGAAGCAGACCTGCTCGCGAAGATCGCCGAGATGCCCAAGGCGGATCGCGTCATGGCCGAGCGGTTCCACGCGATCGTCACGGCCAACGCGCCGGACCTGTCGCCGAAGACCTGGTACGGCATGCCCGCGTACGCCAAGGACGGCAAGATCGTCTGCTTCTTCCAGAGCGCGGACAAGTTCAAGGCGAGGTACGCGACGTTCGGCTTCAACGACACGGCGAACCTCGACGAGGGCGCCATGTGGCCGACCTCCTTCGCGCTGACGGAGCTGACCGACACGGAGGAGAAGAAGATCGCCGCGCTCGTGAAGAAGGCCGTGCGCTGAGGACCGAGCTCGCCCGGCCCCGACGAGGAGGCCGTTCCTAGGCGCGCCTCAAGACTCGCGGGTCCCCGCCGCGAGGATCACGTCGCGGAAGTCGTTCAAGGGGTCGGCGAAGCGCTCCGCGAACACGGCGCGGACGCGCGCCCGGAACGACGCCCAGCCGTCCTCGCCGAGCATCCCGCGGACGAAGCGCCCCGTCGCCCACGTCTCCAGCCCGTCCAGGTACTCGTCCAGCCCGTAGGACCAGCGGTACGAGGCGATCTCGGTCCGGACGTGCCGGAACCCGGCGTCGATCAAGGCCTCCTCCACGTTCACGCGGTCCCGGAACCGTTCGTGCCACGGCGCCGCCTGCGCGTACGCGGGCTCGAGGAGCTCGCGCGGGACGACCTGCTCGACCTGCTCGCGGAACGCGGCCTGGAAGGCGTCGGGTCCGTCGGACCAGGACGAGAGGGCGATCGTCCCGCCCGGGCGCAGCACCCGGTGGAGATCGAACAGCGCGGTCTCGACCTTCGCGAAGTGGGCGAGCACGAAGTTCGCGGTGAGCAGGTCGAAGCGGCCGTCGCGGAACGGCAGGTCGATCGCACGGGCGGCCACGAACCGGATCGTCGGGCGGACCCGATGGCCCACCGTCAGCATCCCGAGGGACGGGTCGACGCCGACGACGGCGTCCCCGCGCTCCGACAGGACCTCCGCCGCCACGCCCGTCCCGGTCCCGACGTCCAGCGCTTCGGCGCCGGCCGGCACGTCCGTGAGGCCGACCAGGTCGCGCGCCACCTCGCGGAAGCGGGGGGCGTGGACGCGTTCGTAGGTCTCGGCGACGAGGTCGTAGGAGCGCCAGTCGTCCATCGCCGAAGAGCCTACCGGCGGGCCGGCGAGACGAGGCCGGCGCCTCGTGACCGGGAGACCTCTCGCCCGGTCCGGCGGGCCAGACGGCGCCGGTACGCTGTAGCGCCATGTGCGAGGGGGGTCGATGAGCGGATCGGCGGGCGTGATGGCGCTCGTGCTCGCCGAGACGGTCGCCGGGCTGCTCGCGTTCACCTGGCTCACCCCGCTGTGGTCGGAGCTGAAGCGCGGCTTCTTCAAGCTGGTCGGGGCGATCGCGATCGTGATCGCGGTCGCCGCCTGGTGGTCGGCGAAGGCCGGCGTCGTCGCGGGCGACGACGCCGGCCGCTGGTCGGTCGGCCTGGCGCTCGGGACGCTCGCCGTCGTCACGCTCTGGACCGCACTGCTGTTCGCCCGGCGGGAGGCCGCCGCGCGCGTCCTCGCGCTCGCCTCCGTCCCCGTCGCGGGAGCGATGCTCGTCGCGATGGCGGCGACCGGGCGCCAGGCCTACCCGCTCGCGCTGTTCGGGCTCATCGCCGGCGCGGCGTTCCTCGGTTCGATCCTGGGCGGGCTGCTGCTGGGCCACTGGTACCTGACCGATCGCGGCCTGGGACGCGGGCCGATCGACCGTGCGACGACGATCATGCTCGTCGCGGTCGGCCTGGAGGCCGTCGCCGTGATCGCCGGCGGGTTCGGCGGCACCGGCGGCAACGAGTCGTTCAACCCCCTGCTGACGGCCGGCGCCCTGGCGCCGTGGATCGCGCTCGGGATGGTCGGGACCACGGCGCTGATCGCCGTCATGGTCAAGGCGACGCTGCGCGGCCAGCGCGCGTCGGCGGTCCAGTCGGCGACCGGGTTCTTCTACCTCGCGGTCGTGACGGCCTTCACGGCGGAGGTCGCCGTGAAGGTCCGGTTCCTGCCGGGCTGAGGGAGGCCGGGCCGTGGTCGTGGCCGTGATGATCCTCGGGGCGGTGGCCGAGGCCGTGGGCTGGACGCTCGTGGCCGCGCGCGGCCGGTCCGTCTGGCGGCTGATGCCCTGGGTCCTCGGAGCGATGGGGATCGTGTCGGCGATCGCCCTGCCGCCGGTCGCCGCCACGCGGGTCGACGCCGGGTTCGCGTTCGCCGTCGGGCTCGCGAGCGGGCTCCTGCTGTACCTCGGCACCCTCGCGTTCGTGGCCGTGGCGTCGCGCTCGGTCCGGTTCCACCGGGCGGTGACCTCGATCTACGGCGAGGCCGCGGAGGTCTCCGTCGCGATTTCCCTGGTGCTCTCCCTCGCCGTGATGGTGCCCGCGGAGGAGCTGTTCTGGCGCGGGCTGTTCCAGGCGCACCTCGACGAGGTGTGGACGGCCGCCGCCGCCGCGGCCACGACCTGGCTCGCGTACGTCCTGGCGAACCTCGCCAGCCGCCGTCCGCCGATCGTCGCCGGCGCGATCGTCGCCGGCGCGCTGTGGGCCGTCCTCGCGGCCTGGTCGGGCGGGGTGCTCGCGAGCTTCGCCAGCCATATGCTCTGGACCGGGCTGATGCTCGCGCTTCCGCCGGGAGCCGGGCGGGAGGGGCGAACGGCGTGAGCTTCCTATCGACCGCGGTCCAGCAGGTGCTCTCCGACGGGCAGTTCTGCGCGGTGGCCACGACGACGCCCGGCGGCCCGCACTGCACCCCGCTCGTGTTCGCCTCCTCGGGCGGCCGCCTGTGGCTCACGACGTCGCGAGGCTCGGTGAAGGCACGGGCGTGGAAGGCCGACCCGTCGGTGGCCGGGCTGATCCGACACGGCGAGCTCGCCGTCACCTTCACCGGCTCGGTCCGGACCTACGACGCGCTCGACCGCGCCACCTGGAGCCAGGCGGTCGCGGGCGCCACCTCGATCGCGCGGGCCGGCGCGACGTTCAGCCGCAAGAACGCCCGCTTCTTCGCCGGCTACGCGTTCGACGCCCGGCAGGTGCCGTTCGCGTGGACGCCACCGGGCCGCGTGTTCGTCGGGATCGACCTCGAGCGCACCGCGCTGCTCGACGAGGAGGGGATCCAGGAGGGCCGCGGGCGCTGGGGGGGCGAGGCCACGTCGCACGCGACGTTCCGCAACGTGACGGCGGGCGACGACCCGCTGCTCGCGCTGCCGGCCGACGTGCGCGACGCGCTGGGATCCGAAGGCGAGGGGGCGCTGACCCTCGCGGGGGCGCGCGGCCCGGTCGTCCTGCCGGTCCGCTGGCGGCAGCAGGGGTCGGCCCTGCTCGCGGCGCTCCCGGCCGAGACGCTCGAGCTGGCCGACGCGGGCCCGGACGCGCCGGTGGCCCTCACGATCGACCGGGCCGCCGCCTGGCGCGCCCGCGACATGGTCGGCGCGATGGTGCAGGGGACCGGGGAGCTCTTCCTGGTCGGTGAGCTCGGATCGGGGGCGAAGACCGCCCGCGCGCTGGCCGCCTCGATCGCTCCGGGGGCCGGCGCGATCGTGCGGATCCGCCCCGGTCGCCTGGTCTGGTGGAAGGGCTGGACGAGCGGCAGCGTGGCGGTCGCGTGAGGGGCCGCGGCGTGGCGGTGGCGTGACGACGACCGTCGAGTTCTCGGTCGAGGTCGACGCGCCGCCCGAGGACGTGTGGACCGTCGCCTCCGACCCGAAGAACCTGCCGCAGTGGGACCGCCACATCGAGTCGGTCGAGCTCTCCGAGGGACCGCTGCGGCTCGGCGTCCACTACCGCGTCCGCCTCCGGTTCATCGCCGTCCGGACGACCGTGGACGCGGTCGTCCTGGAATGGGAGCCGCCGTGGCGCTCCGTCGTGCGGCTCGAGGGGATGCTCGAGGCGACCGTGGCGACGTCGGTCGCGTCCCTCCCGTACGAGCGCAGCGTCCTGCGGCACGAGGTCACGTACCGGTTCCGTGGGCCCCTCGGCGGCTTCGGCGCGCGGAGCCTCCAGGCGGTCGGCGGCGCGCAGCTCGCGCTCAGGCACGGCGTCCTGGCGCAGAAGCGGCAGATCGAGGCCGGTTGACCCGGGGGGGCGGCTACCCCGAGCGGGGCTTCCGCCAGACCCGCCCGACGAGGACGCCGGCCAGGAACCCCAGCAGGACCGCGACCGCCAGCCCGAACCAGATCCGGACGTCGACGTCCCAGAACAGGAAGTCGATGTTCGCGCGGTCGCGGTTCTGCAGGACGAAGATCAGGATCACGACCCCGACGATCGCCAGCGCGATCCACCTGCCGTTCCCACGGTGCTCGACGCCGACCTCGTCGCGCTCGAGCGCTCGGTCCTGGCTCTGCATGCGCTCGTCGTCGGGGTCGTCCATCTCGCGGCGCATCGTCCCCTCCCGGGTCGGCCGGACGCGATCGTCGCATATCATCCCCGCCCGATGAAGCTCCGACGGATCGTGCACGGGATCGTCCTGGCGGGCGCGGCGGCGGTCGTGGGTCGCGCGAGCTCGACGCCCGAGGGCCGCGCGATCGATCGCGAGCTCTTCGAGCTGGCGAACGACGGCGGCCGGCCGGGGCTGGAGCGGCTCTCGCTCGCCGTCACCGAGCTGGGCTCGCTCTACGCGGCGGGCGGGGCGGCGGCGGCGATCGCGCTCGGGGGTCGGCGGCGCCAG
>DATBLY010000184.1:0-12570 GCA_036555125.1 Actinomycetota bacterium
AGCCCGTGGGCATGCAGGCGCGACACGTCGAACTCCGCCTTCTCGCGCGGTCCGCTCGACACGACCGCCTTGCCCTTCGTGTGGACATCCCACATCAGCCGCTCGGCTTTGCGACGGCTGTACCCGAAGAGCTTCTGGAACACCCACGTCACGTACGACATCAGGTTCACCGGGTCGTTCCAGACGATCACGAGCCACGGACGGTCGGGCTCGACGACCTCGTCGCCGATCGGCCGGTCGACCTCCACCGGCGCGGTCCCGGTCTTCGCGGCGGTGCTCACCCGGCCCGGTCGCTCGGTCGCGGATCGGGATCGAGGGCCATCGTGATCGCGACCGTGTCGCCGATCGCGACGCCCGCGGCCTGAACGGTCGCCTCGTGGACGCCGAGGTAGAGCGTGCCGTGCATCTTCGCGAGGTTGCTGCGGTACCCGGTCCCGCCGAACCGCCCGCGGACCCGGGTCATGTGCTTGGCTCCGATCGACGCCGCGAGCGCCTCGTCGACCGCCACCACGTGGCCGCCGCCCCGCGCGGCCCGCAGGGTGCCGTCGAACCCGACCTCGTCCATCCACCCGACGCTACCGCGCGGGCGCCGGTCCCGGAAGCCGGCTCACCCGGCGCCGGACCCGTCGGCGTGGCCGTCGACGGGGCGGGTGGCACGGTAGCCCTGGTCCCGGATCGTGCGGATCCCCCACCGGTACAGCGGCGGCGTGAGGACGCGGAAGGCCTGCAAGGGCCCCAGCCAGCGGGGGATCGAGTACTCGGGTGCGATGCCGCGGCGGACGACCGTGACGATCGCGTCCGCGACGCGCTCGACCGGGAGCACGAGACGCGGGTCGAGGTGGTCCTGGGGGAAGCCCTCGGTGGCGACGAACCCGGGGTTGACCGTGGTCACGTGCACCCCGCGGTCCTCGGTCTCGTAGTTCAACGATTCCGAGAACGCCACGACCCCGTGCTTCGTGGCGGTGTACACGGCGGCGCCCGGCCCCGCGAACCGCCCCGCGAGCGACGCGACGTTGACGATGTGTCCGTGCCCGCGGCGGACCATGCCGGGCAGGAACGCCCGTGTCCCGAACATCACGCCGATCAGGTTGACGCGCACGACCGCGTCGATCTGCCCGAACGACAGGTCCTCGAACCGGCCGCCCCCGGGGACGCCCGCGTTGTTCACGAGGACGTCGGTGCGGCCGAAGGCCTCCTCGACGACCCGCTCGAGGCGGACCAGCTGTTCGGGGTCGGTCACGTCGCACCGGAGGGCGAGCGCGCGCCCGCCGGCCCGCGCGATCCGGTCGGCCAGCTCCTCGAGGCGCTCCTGGCGGCGTGCGGCGAGCACCACCGTCGCCCCGCGGCGCGCGAAGGCGACGGCCGTCGCCTCGCCGATCCCGGCCGAGGCTCCGGTGACGACCACCACCGCGCCCTTCAGCTCCACGGATCCCCCCTACGATGGCGGGCCACGATGGCCGACCCGACGTCCGACGTTATCGCAGCCCATGCGGCCCGACTCCCGGCGCTCGACGATCGCTGGGTGCCGGCACCCTCCGGGCGCGAGGCACTCCGGCGGGGCCTGCTCGACGGGGCGGTCGCGGGAACGGCCACCCATCCGCTCGACAACGTCCGCGGCAACGCGCTGATGCTGAACGAGGGCGACCCCGACAAGCTGTTCGGGCTCTCGGGCCTCCCGGGCGTGTTCGACCTGGACGGGATCCTCGATCTGGTCGCGGAGGCGGCCGGGGCGCCGATCGACCACGACGCGCGCTACGGCCCGGTGGACATCCGGCCCGAGCCGATCCTGGCCGCGTGCGAGGCGCTGGGGGACCGGCTCGCCGCCGCGGCGCGCGCGGGTCAGACGCTCCTCGTTGCCACCGGGCATCCGATCGGGCTGTCGCTGCTGTACCGCGAGATCGCGCGGCTGGCGGCCGACCACGGAGCGCGGGTCCTCGAACCGCCCGAGGACCTCCGCTGGCGCGACGCGCATCTGCCGCACGACTGGTTCGTCGACCGGTTCGACGGGGTGGCGCTGCTGACCGACGGACGCGAGCCCCGGCACACGCACAGCCCCGCGGCCATGGAGCGGATCCTGCGCGACGACACGCCCGACCTGGTCCTGGCCGATCACGGCTTCGCCGGCGCCGCGATCGAGGCGGGGATCGAGACGCTCTCGGTCGCCGACGTGAACGACCCGGCGCTGATCCTGGCCAAGGCCCAGGGCCGCACGGAGGTCGTCGTGGTGATGGACGATCACGTGGCCCCGGACGCCTACTGGCCGTGCCTGCAGGCCGTGGCCGCACGGTTCGCGGCTCCCTGATCGGCCTCCGACCGGCCCGATCGGGCGTCCGACCTGCGACGCGAACGGGGGCTATCCGTGGGTCGGGGGGTTCCCCTAGTATGGCCCCTCGTGAGGAGAGAACCCTTCACCGAGGCTCGGCTGTTGACCGTGAACGAGGTCGCTGACCTCC
The DNA here is from genome assembly GCA_036555125.1 of Actinomycetota bacterium. Classification (GTDB taxonomy): domain Bacteria; phylum Actinomycetota; class UBA4738; order UBA4738; family HRBIN12; genus DATBLY01. Next base: position 2,454 of record DATBLY010000184.1, read on the forward strand.
TGCGCGTATCCCGGATGACCGTCTACCGATTGATCAAGACCGGCGAGATGCCCGCCCTGCGGGTGGGACGGAGCTATCGGCTCCGCGAGGAAGACATCCATAGCTACCTGACCGAGCGCTACACCGAGGCGGGGTAGCCACCGCGCACGGCGACGGCCGACCTCCGCGAAGCGGAGGGAGGCAGACGCTGAACGAGCACGACCGGCTCGTGGACCGAGCCGCCCGCGAGGCGCACACGGTGCTGTTCGTCGGCGGTCTGGACGCGGGCAAGAGCACGCTCGCGCGCGCGATCGCGGCCTATGCGCTTTCGCTCGGCCGCTCGGTCGCGTACCTCGACGCCGACGTCGGGCAGAAGACGGTTGGGCCGCCCGCCACCGTCGGGCTCAAGCACGTTCGCTCCCCCGACGACCTCACGCTCGACCGGCTCGCCGACGCCGACCGGATCGCGTTCGTGGGGTCGACCTCGTCGGAGGGCTACCTCCTGCCCCTCGTGGCCGGGATGTCCCGGCTCCACGACCGGGCTCGGGAGGACGGAGCGGACCTCGTCGTGGTGGACACGAGCGGCCCGGTCTCGGGGATCTACGGCCAGCTCGCGAAGTACCACATGGTGGAGCTGCTCGAGCCCGATCTGATCGTGGGTCTGCAACGAGGCGAGGAGCTGGCGCCGATCCTGGGCGTGATCGAACGGTTCTTCGGGATCGACGTGGTCGCCCTCGGGATCCATCCCTCCGTGGTGCCCTCGACCGTCGAGCAGCGGGCGGAGCATCGGGAGCAGATGATGGCCCGCTACTTCGCCGGGGAGCTGCAGCGGTTCCGGATCCGGCCGACCGTCTTCATGCCCGCGCTTCCGCCCCTGTTCGACCTGTCGCAGCTGGACGGGCTGCTGGTCGGGCTGTCGGACGGCGCGGGAGGCACGACCGGCCTCGGCTACCTCGAGTACGTGGCCGCCGACGGGGTGCTCCGGCTGATCTCCCCCGTGGCAGAGCCGCCCAAGGCGCTTAGACTGGGCTCCGTCCGCCTGGAGGCGAAGCACCGCGCGAAGCGGGTCGACCTCCGGAACCTGTTCGGAACCGAGTGAAAGGCTGAACGCTTGCCCTCGCTGATCAAGAAGCGCCGCAAGAAGATGCGCAAGAAGAAGCACAAGAAGCTCCTCAAGCGCACGCGGCACCAGCGCATGAAGCTGGGCAAGTAGCCCACCGGTCGCCGTGCGCGCCCCCCACCGGTTCGTTCCCCTCGTCGTCGCGACCGCGCTCGTCGCCCTCGCGAGCTGCAACCAGTCCGACGAGATCCGCCGGCAGGCGCTCGAGGATTCGACGGCGGTGACGTTCCCCTCGACCGACGGGGTCGAGCTGGCGGGACGCCTGTTCGGGCCCGACACCGCCACGGCGGGCGTGGTCCTCGCGCACATGCTGCCGGCGGATCAGCGCTCATGGTTCGACTTCGCCGACCGCCTCGGCGGCTCGGGGTATCGCGCGCTCACGTTCGACTTCCGGGGATACTGCCCGGGCGGAGCGGCCGGGTGCTCGGACGGTGAGAAGGACGTGGGCGCGATCTGGCAGGACGTGCAGGGGGCCGTCGAGTTCCTGCGTTCCCAGGGGGTTCGCGATGTCGGATTGGTGGGGGCGAGCATGGGGGGCACGGCGTCGCTCGTCGTGGCGTCGGAGCTCGGCGACGAGATCGCCGTCGTCATCACGCTCTCGGCCCCCGACGCGATCGACGGTCTGGCCGCGACGCCCGAGACGCTCCAGCGGATCACGGCGGCGAAGCTCCATCTCGCTGGGGTCTCGGACGGGTCCGCGGCCCAGGTCGCGCAGGGCTTCTACGACCAGGGCCTGCCTCCGAAGCGAGTCGAGATCCTGACGACCGGCGATCACGGGACCGATCTGTTGACCGGCAACCAGGCCGAGATCGCGCGGAACCTGATCCTCGGGTGGCTCGCGCAGCACCTCCCCGCGTCATGAGCCGGCCGATCGTCTTCCTGACCGACTACGGGTTGGCCGACGAGTTCGTCGGCGTGTGCCATGGCGTGATGGCCCGCATCGCGCCGGCGTCACGCGTGATCGACCTGTCGCACGCCGTGCCTCGGCAGGACGTCCTGCGGGGTGCCATCACGCTGGGTCGCTCGGTGCCGTACCTCCCCGACGATGCGGTCTACCTGGGCGTTGTCGATCCGGGCGTCGGATCGGAGCGCCGGGCGATCGCGGTGCGGACGGCCTCGGGGCCGGATCTCGTGGGACCCGACAACGGGCTCCTGTCGTTCGCCTGGGACGAGCTGGGCGGGGTCGCCGACGCGGTCGAGGTGCGCGCCGACGACGTCGTGCTGCGGCCCGTCTCACGCACCTTCCACGGCCGGGACGTGTTCGCCCCGGCCGCGGCGCACCTCGCGCGCGGCCTCGCGCTCGACGCACTGGGTCCCGCGGTCGACGCCGAGACGCTCCGCACGCTCGAGATGCCCGGCCCCATGGTGGCGGCCGGCGCGATCGGCGCGCGCGTGCTCGGCGTGGACGGCTTCGGCAACGTGCAGCTGAACGCGCGGGCCGAGGACCTCGAGGCGGCCGGGATCGGCGAGACGCTGTCGGTCGGCGGCCGCGTGATCCCGCGCGTCGGGATCTTCTCGGACGTTCCCCCGGGTGCGGTCGCCGCGCTGCTCGACTCGCAGGGTCAGGTCGCCCTCGTCGTCAACAGCGGGAGCGCCGCCGAGACCCTGGGCCTGGTGGTCGGACGGGCGGTGGTGCTCGAGGCGATCGAGCCGCCGACGCCGCTGGACCCCGGGCCACGCCCGCCCGAGGAGCTCGATCCCGCCTAGGGGCGGGAGCCACCTACGGGGCGGCGGTCGCCGAGGCGCTCGGCAGCTGGCCGGGGCTCGTGGGGCCCACGTACGGGGGCTGGTCGCCGGATGCGATCACGAGCTGGGCGATCGCGGCGCCCGCGAGCACCACGAACAGCACGACGATCATGATCAGCGTGGGACGTCGCACGGCGTGGAGGCTAGCAGCGCGTCCGGCGGCGCCGGGCTCAGGCGGCGAGCGGGAGCAGCCGGCCCGCGCAGCGCTCGCGCATCGCGGCCATCACGCGCGCGAGCTCCTGCGGGTCGGCGAGGTAGCGTCGGAGATCCACCTCGAGCGAGACCGCGCCCGCGTAACCGTCGTGGGCCAGCTCGTCCAGGAACGCGTCGATCGGGAGCACGCCCTCGCCCGGCGGCAGGTGGGAATCCCAGCCCCGGCCCGCGTTGTCGGACAGGTGCACGTGCCGCAGGCGTCCGTTCAGCCGACGACGGACGGCCAGGAGGTCGTGGGATGCCACGGCCGCGTGGCTCGTGTCGAGCACCAGGTCCGGGAGCCCCTCCAGCGCATCCAGGTCCTGACCGGCATGGAACGTGAGCGGTCGTCCGGCGACGTGCACGGGGAACATGTTCTCGACGGCGACCGTGATCCCGCTCGCGGCACCGAGGCGGGGGAGCGAATCCTCGAGCCAGCGCCGGTAGCTCCGCTGCCAGCGGTACGGGGGATGGACCACGACGAGCGGGATGCCGGCGTCGTCGGCGACGGAGACGGAGCGCTCGATCTTGCCGACCGGGTCCGTGCCCCAGACCGTGCGCGTGACCAGCAGGCACGGGGCATGCAGCGCGCCGATCGTGAGGCCGTGGCGGTCGGCCAGGCGGCGCATCGCGCCGGGGTCCTGGCTCGCGGGATCGCGCGTGACCATGATCTCGACCCCGTCGAACCCGGCCTCGGCGGCCATCCGGAACGTCTGCTCGAGGGGCCGCCCGAAGAAGGCCGCGGTGGAGAAGAGCACTGGCGGGGAAGACATACCACCGATCGTACGGGGTCGGTCGGGGGCGCGCCAGACCCCCGCGGGGATCGTCACGACCTAGCCACAACTGGGGCCGAACGACCCGATCGGTCGCCATCGGTCCTCGGTCGTTCGAACGTATCCTGGGCCGCATGTGGGTCTTCCCGCTGGTGGCCGCGGCGATCGCCGTCGTCTTCGCGACGATGCTCGCGCGGTCGTACCTCGAACGGCGGCGGCCGTATCAGCTCGCCTGGGCGATCGCGCTCGCGATGTACGCGGCCGCGTCCGCCGTCGTGGCGTGGGGAGCTCTGAACGGCTGGACGAGCACCGGCTTCGAGGTCTATTGGATCTTCGGGGCGGTGCTCAACGTGCCGTTCCTCGCGGGCGGAGAGACCCAGCTCCTGTTCCCCCGACGCGACGTCACGATCGCGGTCTGGGCGGCGCTCGTCGCGCTGACGATCGCCGTCCTCCTCGTGATGCGCGACGCGACCTACTCCGTCTCCGCGCTGGGCGAGTCGCTGCCCTCGGGCAAAGAGGTCTTCGGCGATGGGTCGGCGGCGCACCGCCTGCCGCAGCTGATCTCGATCCCGTCGTACGTGATCCTCGTCGGGGGCGCGTCGTGGTCGGCGTGGCGGATGCGTGGCCGACCCGAGCTGCGCGGCCGATTCGTCGGGACGCTCCTGATCATGCTCGGCGCGACCGTGATCGCGGCGTTCGGCTCGGCGTTCGCCGCGCTCGGCAACCTGGCGGGCTTCTCGATCGCGCTGTCCGTGGGGATCGCGGTGATGTTCCTGGGGTTCCTGCGCGCGTCCCGCTCCACGTCGGCTCCCGCCTCGCAGGTCCGCTGACCGCAGCCCGGGAGAGTCCGGTGCTCTCGGTGTGAGGGAGGTCGGCTCGCCCGGGGTCAGCTGGCCGCGCGCCAGACCACGTCGGCCGGGTCACCGGGCTCGGAGGCCTCGGGCTCGACCGTGATCAGGATCTCGTCGTACCGGGTGGGATCGAAGGCCAGGCGGATCGCGACGAGGCCGTCGTCCGGCCGGAACTCTCCGACCGGGGTCGACGCGTCGCCGGCGACGAGCCAGACGCGGTACACCTGGCCGGCGGGCGGCGGCGGGACGTCGCGGCCGAAGAGGTAGAAGACCTCCGTCCCAGGTGCGGAGATCTCGGTGAGCGGTGCAGGGGAGCCGGTCCCGGCCAGGGACGTGACCTCGGCGTCGGGGCGGCTCGCCAGGTCGAGCATGCTCGACAGGTGGTTCGCCCGCTCCTGCAGGCCGCCGGCCCGCATCCCCTGGGAGACCGTGAGCCCCGTGAGGCCCGCCACGACGATGAACCCCGCGGCGACGGCGAAGATCCGGGCCGGACCCTGTCGGCGCGAGCGCGGGCGGAGCTCACGATGCAGGCGGGTGAGCAGGAGGTCGGGCGGCGGCAGGGGGTCGGCGGCGAACGCCAGCTCGGCGGTGATGCCCTGGAACCGCGTCAGCGAATCCCGGCACGCGGCGCAGGTGGGGACGTGATCGGAGAGCAGCGCGTCCGCGCGGGCGGCGTCGGGACCGGACAACCCGCGCAGCACGTACCCGGCCAGCAGCTCCTCGATCTCGTCGTGGGGCTCGGTCACTCAGTCCTCCCGGTACAGGGCTCGCCGGAGCTTCCGCATCGCCGCCAGGGTCCGCGTCTTCACGGTCCCGAGCGGGATCCCCAGCTCGTCGGCGATCGCCGCCTGGGTCTTGCCATCGAAGTAGGCCATCTCCAGCACCTGCCGTTGCTCCGCCGGGAGGGTCGTGAGGGCCTCGCGGACCTCTCGGCGGCGCTCGCCGATCGCGGCGAGGTCGACGACGCCCTCCGCTACGTCTTCGCCGACGACGGGCTCGAGGTTCGCCGCGCGCTCGGTCCGCTTGCGCATCCGCTCCTCCCGCCGGACGGTGTCCACCGCCCGGTGGTGGACCAGCGAGAGGAAGAAGGTCCGGAACCCGCCCCGGGCCGGGTCGTAGGCCTCCGGCGCGCGCCACAGCGCCATGAAGGCGTCGTGGACCACGTCCTGGGCCAGGATCTGCTGTCCCGTGAGTCGGTACGCCAGGCCGTAGGCCGTGGGTGCGTATCGCCGGTACAGCTCGTCGAACGCGTCGCGCTCCCCGTCGCTCAGACGGCGGTGGAGCTCCAGGTCCTCGACGTCCAGGTCGGCCACGGCCCCTGTTCTATCAGGCGTGGCCGGGCGGTCCGCCGGTAGCATCGGCGCGTGCAGGTGCTGCTGTATTCGCGTCCCGGCTGTCACCTCTGCGACGAGGCGCGCGACGTGATCGAGGGCGAACGAGCGCGGACCGGGTTCGAGCTCGTCGAGGTGGACGTCGAGACCGACGACGCGCTCGAGCTCGCCTACGGCATCCGGATCCCGGTCGTCCTGATCGACGGGGAGGAGCGGTTCGAGATCTCGGTCGACCCGGCGGCGTTCGCGGCCGCCGTGGCGAGACGCTTGTGAACTTGAGAACGGGTCTAGGCGGGCGCTAGGCTCGCGTCATGCAGCGGGGCCCGCGGTCGGAGCAGGGGCGCGGGCCGATCCCCGAGGCCACCGTCGGACGGCTTCCGGTCTACCTGCGGGCGCTGGTGGATCTGGCCGAGTCCGGCGCTCAGACGGTGTCGTCCGAGGCCCTGGCGGAGGCGGCCGGGGTGAACTCCGCCAAGGTCCGCAAGGACCTCTCGCACCTGGGCTCCTACGGCACGCGCGGCGTCGGCTACGACGTGGCCTACCTGATCCATCAGGTCCGCCGGGTCCTCGGGCTGACCCAGGACTGGCCGATCGTGATCGTCGGGATCGGGAACCTGGGGCACGCGCTCGCCAACTACAAGGGGTTCCCGGAGCGAGGGTTCAGCGTGGCCGCCCTGGTGGACAGCGATCCGGCGAAGGTTGGGGAGCGGGTGGGTGAGCTCACCGTGCGGCACGTGGAGGACCTCCCGCAGCTCGTGCGGCGTCATCGGATCGCGATCGGCGTGATCGCGACGCCGGCGGCGGCCGTCCAGGACGTCGCCGACCGGCTCGTCGCGGCGGGCATCCGCTCGATCCTGAACTTCGCGCCGGCGGTGATCGCGGTGCCGGAGGGCGTCTCGGTGCGCAAGGTGGATCTGGCGACGGAGCTGCAGATCCTGGCCTTCTACGAGCAACGCAACGCCGCGCTCGCTGAGGTCAAGCGGCGGGGGCGGGTGTCCGGGGGGGTCGCTACTTCGGGATCGAGATCCACATGAGGAACAGCACCGCGACGAGCATGACGACCATCAGGATGAACTGGACGCTCCCCTGATCGAGGAGGGGAACTTCGATGGCTCCGATCATCGTCTCCCTCCCTTCGGTCAGGCCGGACCGTACCAGGCCGGCGCGGCGCCGCCCGTGAGGAACGCCTTGCGCTTCTTCTCGGCGCGATCGAGCAGCGGCAGGTGGATCAGGAACAGCAGGATCGAGCCCGCGAGGAACATGTACGAGTAACGCGGGACGCTCCCCGAGTCGTGGTACAGCGAGAGCGTCACCACCGGTCCGCCACCCGAGAAGTGGGCCTGCACGACGGCGAGCGAGGTGTCGCCCTCGGGGGCGAACATGATCGAGTCGATCGTGAACTGCGTGCCGGTCACCGCGTTCGGGTCACCCTCTTCGAGCCCCAGCTCCTCGTTGGCCTGCGCGGCTAGGAAGGACTGCGCCGCGCCGGAGACGGACTGCACCGAGGCGATCTGGGCTTCCGTCGGGGCTGCCCAGGGGGGTCCCGGGTAGGCGGCGAAGGTCTCGAAGCGATCGTCCGCGGCGCTCAACCCACCGTCGAGGACGACCCACGCCGGCTCCGACCCGCGAGGCCCCAGGTTGGTCGGGGTCTCGAGGCCTTGCGACCAGAACCCGAACAGCCACAGCGCGGAGAACAGGATCATCCAGCCGGAGAACGAGACCATCAGGACCAGGTAGCCCATCCACCGGCCCAGGACGAACGTCAGCAGCAGGTACACGCTCCCGATGAAGAGCGTGAACGCCGCCAGGGTGACCCCGACCCCCTTGACGAGCGTCCCGCACTCGATCGACCAGAACAGGCAGCTATGTTCCATCAGGGCCGCTCCAGCACCGTGCCGGCGGCGGTCGCCTGCTCCACCGCGCGCGCGGACGCTTCGGGGTTGAGGCAGACGTTGTCCTCGAACGGCACGTTCTCCGAGCTCATCGCGACCAGGTAGTTCACGAGGTCGTTGATCTGCTGGTCATCGAGGGCCCCCTGGTACCGGATGCTCCACGAGGGCATCGCGTTGCGACCCTGCATGATCACCTGGTAGATGTCCTGCGTCGACGCGATCGCGTTGTGCGGCGGGCTCCCGAACGGTCCCGCGCACAGGTTCGTCAGGTTCGGCGGGTAGGCGTAGGCCGGCGTGCCGTCCGGGTTGGCGCCGGCGGTGATCACGCCGCCGCGGAGCTCCGGTCCGTGGCAGCGGACGCAGCCCACCCCCAGTTGGTTCTCCTCCGAGAAGAGCTGCACGGCGAGCTCGCCGCGGGCGATCGCCTGCGTCTTCAGCTCCTCCTCCTGCTTGAGGTTCGCGCCGGGCTCCGCGAGCCAGTAGATCGGGAGCCAGACCACGAAGAACGTGACCAGGACGAGGCCCCAGCCCTGCATCTTCTGCAGGAGCGGGGTCTCCAGGGCCGGGTCGGAGGGGCCGGGCCGCATCCCATGGGGGATGTCGGGTGCCGCCTCCTTGCGCCCGCGGCTCCGCAGCAGGAGGGCGCCACCGGCGGCCACCACGAAGATCCCCCCGAGGACGAGCAGCACCACCCCTGCGGTGTCCGAGAGCGCCAGCATGTCCTCGGTCGTCCCCCTATCCCGGTGCGACGCAGAAGGGGCCCTGGGGCGGCTCGCTGATCGTGTCGGTCCCGCGCGGTGGCCCGAGGATCACCTCGGACGTGTCCACCAGGACGTTGTCGCCGTCGATCGTGATCTTGAACCGATCCATCCCGCGGGGGGCCGGCCCGAGCTGGTACTCGCCGGCCTCGTTGTACTTCGACCCGTGACAGGGGCACTCGAACCACTTCGAGGAGCCGCAGAAGGGGACGCGACAGCCGAGGTGCACGCAGCGCTGGTACAGCGGCATGATGCCGTCCGCGGTCACGCCGGCCGTGGGGTAATCGGCATCCGGGGTCACCTTCCCGTCCCACGGCACGATGTAGAAGCGGCCCGCGCCGTTGTACACGGGTCCCTGCGTGTCCTGGAGCTCGGCCTTGATGTCCTCGAGCGGTCCGGCGTTGATCACGGAGCCGAAGCCGCCGCGCAGGTTCGGCCACATGAACGCCAGGGACGCCCCGCCGAACTGGGCGCCGAACACCACGAGCGAGACGAGGAGCCCTCTGCGGAAGAAGTCGCGTCGCGAGAGCGCCGGGGCGGGCTTCTCGGCCGGTGGCGGCAGCCCGGCGGTCCTCGCGGCCTCCTCCTGGGCGCGGCGGGCCCGGACGAAGGACAGCCCGAACGCGATCGCGAAGATGTCGAGCACGATCAGCACGACGATCGCCACGATCAGGCCGGTGGAGACCGCGAGCGTCATAGCTCGAAGAACACCCCTTGCGCCCACGGCCAGATCCAGTTGTAGCCGGGTCCGCGGAAGAAGCAGCCGATGATCGTGAGCGTGGCGCCGAACATGAACAGGGTCGTGAACATCGTGAGTGCGATCTTGCGGTCGCCGGGCTTCGTGCTCGGGTTGCGGTCGACGTAGGGGACCGCGGCCAGCCCGACCAGGATGAACGTCGGGATCGTGATCCCGGCGATCATCGGGTGGAAGTAGCGCAGCAGCTCCTGCAGGCCCAGGAAGTACCACGGGGCCTTCGACGGGTTCGGGGTCAGGTTCGCGTTCGCGAGCTCTCGTAGCGGCGCGTTCAGGAAGGTGGAGAAGACCAGCAGTCCCGCCGTCATGATCAGCATGGCGACGAACTCCTCGACCAGCAGGTGCGGCCACACGTTCACGCGGTCGCCCTGTTCGCGCTCGACGCGCTGGATGCCCTCCGGCGGCACCAGGGCGAGCAGCCGGTGCTTGTCGGGCGCGCCCTTCTTGGGGGTCGGGAGGTTGCCGGTGGGCAGGGGTGCCTCACGGACCGGGGCGGCGACCGGCGCCGCCGTCGCGATCGGGCCGGCGGCCACCGCGGCCGCGACCGGGGCGGGCGCCGAAGCGCCTCCGCTCGGAGCCGCCGCGGCGGGTGCGGCTGCGGCGGGTGCGGCTGCGGCGGCGGGTGCGGCTGCGGCGGCGGGTGCTGCCGCAGCGTGGGCCTCGGCCTCCTCGGGATGGGGCCTTGTACGCGCGGACCGCGGCCGAGCGCGCGCGGCCCTCG
>DATBLY010000006.1:0-29913 GCA_036555125.1 Actinomycetota bacterium
TACCGGTCAGTCCAGCGACACCATCACGTGCTTGATGTTCGTGTAGTCCTCGAGCGAGTAGACCGACATGTCCTTGCCGTGCCCGCTCTGCTTGTACCCGCCGTGCGGCATCTCGGGCGTCAGCGGGATGTGGGTGTTGACCCACACGCACCCGAACTGCAGCCGGCGCGACATCCGCATCGCGCGGCCGACGTCGCGGGTCCAGACCGATGACGCCAGGCCGTAATCGGTCCCGTTCGCCCACGCGACCGCCTGGTCCTCGTCGGAGAACCGCTGCACGGTCACGACCGGCCCGAAGACCTCCCGCTGCACGATCTCGGAGTCCTGCGACGGGTTCGCGACGACGGTCGGCTGGAAGTGGTACCCGCCCGTCCCCAGCGACGCCCCGCCGGTCAGGATCTCGGCTCCGTCGTCCTTCGCGCGAGCCAGGAACCCCTCGACGCGCTCCAGCTGCTCCTGGCTGATCATCGAGCCGACCGCGACGTCCTCCTCGAACGCCGTCCCCACCTTGATCTCCTGGACGGCCGGCACGAGATCCTCCAGGACCTTGTCGTACGAGCCCTCGGCCACCAGCACGCGGCATGCGGCCGTGCAGTCCTGGCCAGCGTTGAAGTAGCCCGCGATCGAGATCCACTCGACGACGGAGGCCATGTCGGCGTCGTCGAAGACCACGACCGGCGCCTTGCCGCCGAGCTCGAGGTGCACGCGCTTGAGCGTGTCGCTGGCGTTCGTGTGGATCAGCTTGCCGGTGTTCACGTCACCGGTGAGCGAGACGATCCCCACGTCGGGGTGCCGGACGATCCGGTCGCCGACGGGCTCGCCGTCACCGGTCACGACGTTGAAGACGCCGGGCGGGAAGATGTCGGCCGCCAGCTCGGCGAGCTTGATCGTCGACATCGGCGTGATCTCCGAAGGCTTCAGCACGATGGTGTTGCCGGAGGCGAGGGCCGGGCCGATCTTCCAGATCGCCATCATCAGCGGGTAGTTCCAGGGGGCGATCAGGCCGGCGACACCGATCGGCTCGCGCCGGATGATCGAGGTGAAGCCCGCCATGTACTCGCCCGCGCTCCGCCCCTCGGGCGTGCGAGCCGCGCCCGCGAAGAAGCGGAGGTTGTCCACGATCGGCGGGATCTCCTCGGACATCGTCACGGCAGCCGGCTTGCCCGCGTCCTCGGCCTCGATCTTCACGATCTCGTCCGCGTTCGCCTCGATCGCGTCCGCGAGCTTCAGGAGCGCCAGCTGGCGATCCTTCGGGGTGGAGTCGAACCAGGTCTCCTCGAAGGCCCGCTTGGCGGCCGCGACGGCCCTGTCGACGTCGGCCGCGGTCCCTTCCTGGACCGACGCGATCACCTCGCCGGTGTGGGGGCTGATGATGTCCCGGGTCTGCCCGTCGGACGAGTTCACCCACTCGCCGCCGATGAACATCTGGTAGCTGTCCGCCATCGGTTCCCTCCTTCTGTCGGACCCACGACGGGGCTGGCCGCGGTGCCCTCCGAAGCGCAAGTATGCCCCTCCGGGGCTCGCGGAGACCACCCGCGGGCCGGCCTCGGCGGCGGGCCGGGGCGGGGTGCCGCCAGCTAGGCTGGTTCCGACCCCGCCGCGCGCGAGGGGCGGGCCGACCTCGAGGAGCGTCCACGATGGATATCCCCCAGGAACGCAAGGTCGTCACCCAGATCCCCGGACCCCGGTCGCGTGAGCTCGTGGAGCGGCGCGCGGCGTCGATGCCCGCGGCCTTCCCGCCGATCCACCCCGTGGTCGGCGCCCGTGCGTCCGGCGCGATCATCGAGGACGTCGACGGCAACCGCCTGATCGACCTCGCCACAGGGATCTCCGTGCTGAACGTCGGCCACGCGCCCGAGGACGTGATGGACGCCGCGAAGCGCCAGCTCGACCTCGACACGCACACGTCCGGCGTCACGGCGAACGAGCCCTCGATCGACCTGGCGGAGCGCCTGAACGCCCTCACGCCCGGGGACTTCGCGAAGAAGACGTTCTTCGCGAACTCGGGCGCCGAGGCGGTCGAGAACGCGGTGAAGGTCGCCCGCTATGCGACGCGACGCCCGGCGATCGTCGCGTTCGACCACGCGTTCCACGGTCGGACGCTCCTCGCGATGACGCTGACGGCGAAGGTGATGCCGTACAAGCAAGGGTTCGGCCCGTTCGCACCGGAGGTCTACCGGCTCCCGTTCGCGTACCCGTACCGGTGGCCCTCGGGCCCCGAGCGGTGCGCGGAGGAGGCGCTCGCGTACGCGATCGACGAGATGCACAAGCACATCGGCGAGGAGAACATCGCGGCCGTGATCGCCGAGCCGATCCAGGGCGAGGGCGGGTTCGTGGTGCCGGCGCCGGGGTTCCTGAAGGGGCTCGCCGACTTCTGCGCCGAGCACGGGATCTGCTTCATCGCCGACGAGATCCAGAGCGGGATGGGCCGCGCCGGACGCTGGTACGCGGTCGAGGACGAGGGCGTGGTGCCCGACATCGTGACGACGGCGAAGTCGCTGGGGGCTGGGCTCCCGATCTCGGCCGTGACCGGGCGCGCCGAGCTGATGGACAGCGTGCACCCCGGGGGGCTCGGGGGGACGTACGGCACGAACCCGGTGGCCGCGGCGGCCGCGCTCGCGGTCCTGGACAAGATCGAGCGCGAGGACCTGCTGACCAGAGCCCGCCGGCTCGGCGGTGTGATCATGGCGCGGTTCGCCACGATGCAGGAGCGGTTCGATGCGATCGGGGACGTCCGAGGCCGCGGCGCGATGTGCGCGATCGAGCTCGTGGCCGACCGCACGACGAAGGAGCCGCTCGCCGGCGACCGGATCAACGCGATCGCCCGGCGGTGCCTGGAGGAGGGCGTCATCGTCCTGACCGCCGGGACCTATGGCAACGTGATCCGGCTCCTGCCGCCGCTCACGATCGACGACGAGCTGCTCGACGACGGGCTCGGCGTGCTGGAGCGCGCGATCGCGGACGTGACCGGCGCGTAGGGGTGGTGCCGGGCGGCTGATAGCGTCGGCCGCGAGTGAGCGTACCCGAGCCCGCGCGCCGGTCCCGCCTGCGTCGCATCGCGATCGACCTCACGCCCCTGCGCGTCTCGCGGGACTTCCGGCTGCTCTACTTCGCCGGGTTCGTCTCCGCCCTCGGCGTACAGGTGGCGCGGACCGCGATCTACATCCAGGTGTTCGATCTGACCCGGTCCACCGTGGCCGTCGGGATGATCGGACTCACCGGGTTCGTCGCGCTCGTGCTCGGCACCCTGATCGGCAGCGGGTTCATCGACGCGCACGACCGACGGACCACGTTGGCGTGGACCCAGGTCGCGTTGATGGCGGCGTCCGCGCTCTTGGTGATCGGCGCGACCATGGACCGGTCGGGCCTGTGGCTCGTGTTCATGGCGAACGCGATCATGGCGTTCACCTCCGCGATCGACGGCCCGGCGCGCCAGGCGATGATCCCGCGGCTCGTCGGCACGCGGCTCCTGCCCTCGGCCGTGACCTTGAACCAGGTGGCCTGGCAGACCGTGTCGATCGTGGGTCCGGCGGTGGGCGGCGTCGTGATCGCCGTCACCGGGGGGTACGCGCTCCCGTACTGGTTCAACCTGGTCACGTATGGCGCGCTGCTCCTCGCAGCGCTCGCGATGCACCCGATGCCGCCGGAGCGGGCCGAGCGCGTCGTGCGCGGGCGACGGGCCGTGACGGAAGGCCTCGGGTTCGTCCGGCGCAACCGGCTGATCCAGTCGACGTTCGTGATCGACCTGATCGCGATGATCTTCGGCCTGCCCGTGGCGCTCTTCCCCGTGATCGCGATCTCCCAGTTCCATCGCGGGGCCGCGGTCGTCGGGCTCCTGTTCGCGGCGCCGTCGGTCGGGGCCCTGCTGCAGGCCGTCGCGTCCGGGTGGGCGAAGCACGTCGTGCGCCAGGGCGTCGCGGTCCTGTGGTCGGTGGCGGGATGGGGCGCGGCGATCGCGGCGTTCGGGCTGGTCGGGACCCGGCTATGGCTCGCGCTGCTGCTCCTGGCGGTGGCGGGCGCGGCGGACGTGATCTCGGCGATCTTCCGCAGCACGATCATGCAGGTCACCACGCCGGACCACCTCCGCGGCCGGGTCGGCGCGCTCTTCACGCTGGTCGTGACGGGCGGACCGCGGCTCGGCGACTTCGAGGCCGGTGTGGTGGCGCAGGCCTTCTCGCCGACGATCTCGGTCGTGACCGGAGGCCTCGCGTGCATCGTCGGCGCCGGCGTGGTCGCGGCCGTGTACCCGGAGCTCCGCCGGTATCGCGCCGAGGTCGCGGGCTGAGCTAGCGTTCGCGCATGGCCGGGCTGCGTGGACCGGTGGGAACGGTGGAGCTGCGGGTGCTCGACGGACCGAACCTGTACTTCCCGCGTCCCGCGATCAAGCTGACGCTCTCGGTCCCGGGATGGATGGGCGCCCCCGAGGCGACCGTGGTCCGGGCGGCCGGGCGGCTCGGCTCCGCCTCGTCGTTCCGGGCGGGCGCGCCCGGCACGGAACAGCGGCGGCGCGCGATCGGCCGGATCGCCGCCCAGCTCACGCGGCGGATCGCCGTGGCGGGCGGGGCCCGGCGCTTGGCGGTCCGAGCGCGCAGCGGCCCGGGACCGGGGCTCATCGTCGTCGCGTTCCCCTGGCGTCGCCGCGGTGCGGCCGAGGCGCTCGCGACCGAGGTCGCCGCGGCGCTCGAGGCGATCCGCCGTCGCGCACCCGACCGGGTGATCGCCGAGGCGGGCGCGCGGTTGCGGGCCGTCGAGCCTGGCCCGGAGCCCACGGTGCCCGATCCGGCCGTCCCGGTGGTGCAGGTGACCGGGACGAACGGCAAGACGACGACGGTGCGCCTCCTGGCGCACCTGGTGCGCACGGCCGGCCTGCAGGTCGCCTACTCCTCGACCGACGGCGTGTACCGCGACGACGGCATCCTGGTCGAGCCGGGCGACTACTCGGGGTTCGGCGGCGCTGCCCGGGCGCTGGCGCAGCACCCCGACATCGCGGTGCTGGAGACCGCGCGCGGTGGCCTGCTGCTGCGAGGGGCCGGGGTGCGGCACAACGACGTCGCCGTCGTCACGAACGTGAGCGAGGACCACCTGGGCCTGCACGGGGTCGAGACGGTCGACCAGCTCGCGGAGGTGAAGGCGATCGTCACGCGGATCACGCGGCACGACGGCTGGGACGTGCTGAACGCCGACGATCCCCGCGTGCTCGCGATGCGCCGTCACGCCACGGGGCGACCGTGGATCTGCTCGCTCCACGCCGATCACCCGGCGATCCCCGAGATCCTGCGGGAGGGAGGCCGGGTGATGACCGTGCTCGACGGGCGCCTCTCCTGGATCGAACGCCGCGACACGCACCCGATCGTCCCGGTCCTGGACATCCCCATGACGCTCGCGGGGATCTCCCGCGTCAACCTCCACAACGCCCTGGCCGCCGCGGCGGCGGCCCTCGCGATCGGGCTCCCGCAGCGCGCCGTGGCACGCGGGTTGAGGACGTTCGTGCTGGATCCCGAGCGGAACCCGGGACGGGCGAACCTGTTCCGCCTGGACGGCAGGATCGTCGTGATCGACTACGCCCACAACGAGGCCGGGATGATCGGGCTCACCGAGGTGCTCGACGGGCTCCGTCAGCCGGGACGGGCGGTCTGGCTGGCGATCTGCACCGCCGGGGACCGGACCGACGCGATCCTGCGCGCCTTCGCCTTCCGCGCCGCCGTGGGGGCGGACCACCTCGGGATCGCCGAGCTCGAGCACTACCTGCGCGGGCGGACGCGGGAGGACGTGGTCCACCAGCTCCGGGCGGGCGCCGCGCGGGCCGGCACCGACGACGTGACCGTCTACGAGGACGAGCTGCACGCGCTCCGCGGGATGCTCGAGCGTTCGTCCCGCGGCGACGTCGTCAGCGTGACGGCGCTCGGGATGCGGCCGCAGATCTTCGCCTTCCTCGACGCCGCCGGCGCCCTGCGTCTGCGGCCGGGCGACGTCCGGCGGCTGGTCGAGCGGGCGGCGGCCCCGGCCGTCCCGACCCGCGACGGTTCGCGTCGGAGGGCCCGGCGGGAGCCGATCGCGACCCGCGGATAGACTGCCCGGATGCCCGGGCCCCCGTCGGACGTCTCCGTGCCCGCGATCGAGTCTCCGATCGTGGTCGCGTCCAACCGCGGCCCCGTCTCCTTCGAGCGGGACGACGGCGGGACGCTCGTGCCGAGGCGCGGCTCGGGCGGGCTCGTGACGGCCCTGTCGAGCGTGTTCTTCCGCGACGACATCACGTGGGTGTCCGCGGCGATGACCGAGGGCGACCACGAAGCCGCCGAGACCGGAGTCGACGTGACGGCGGAGACGGGGATCCGGGTCCGGTTCGTCCGGATCGCGCCCGACGTCTACGACGCGTACTACAACCGGATCGCGAACGGCGTGCTGTGGTTCCTGCACCACTACCTCTGGGACCTGCCTCGGTCGCCCGTGTTCGGGGACGACACGGCCCGGGACTGGCAGGCGTACGAGGAGGCGAACCGCGCCTTCGCGGCCGTCCTGGCCCAGGTGACCGGCGACGAGCCCGTGTACCTGATCCAGGACTACCACCTCGCGCTCGTCCCCGCGATGCTCCGCGAGCTCCGGCCAGACGCGAAGATCGTCCACTTCTCCCACACGCCCTTCGCGGGCGCGACCTACATGCGGGCCCTGCCGGTGGGGATGCGCGCCGCGATCCTGCGCGGGATGGCGGGCGCGGACGTGGTGGGCTTCCAGAGCCGCACCTGGGCCGAGAACTTCCTCCTGTCCTGCCGCAGCCTGGCTGGCGTCCGGGTCGACCTGCGTCGCTGGCGGGTG
The DNA here is from genome assembly GCA_036555125.1 of Actinomycetota bacterium. Classification (GTDB taxonomy): domain Bacteria; phylum Actinomycetota; class UBA4738; order UBA4738; family HRBIN12; genus DATBLY01. Next base: position 6,814 of record DATBLY010000006.1, read on the forward strand.
TCCGACGGGACGCACACCGCCGCGGTCCGGACCTTCCCGGTGGCGGTCAACGCGGCCGAGATCCGCCAGACCGCGGCGGACCCGGAGGTGCGCGCGATGCGCGCCGAGGTCGAGCGCGAGCGTGGCGGCCTCGCGCTCCTGCTCCGCGTGGACCGCCTCGAGCCGACGAAGAACATCCTGCGCGGGTTCCTCGCCTACGAGCTCTTCCTGGAGCGGAACCCCGCGTGGCGGGGCCGCGTCCGCTTCCTCTCGCTGCTCAGCCCGTCCCGCGAGGACGTGCCCGCCTACCGGGACTACGGGCAGGAGTGCCTCGCCGAGGCGGATCGGATCAACGCCTGCCTCGGCGGGGACGGCTGGGCGCCGATCGACGTGCGGGTGCAGGAGGACTACCGGTACGCGGTCGCCGCCTACGGCGCGTACGACGCGCTCCTCGTGAACCCGGTCTACGACGGGATGAACCTCGTCGCGATGGAGGGACCGCTCGTGAACCGGCGCCGCGGAGCCCTGATCCTGTCCCGGAACGCCGGCGCGTACGGCCGACTCGGCCGGCAGGCGCTCGCGATCAACCCGTTCGACCTCTCGGAGACGGCCGAGGCGATCCGCGCGGCGCTCGAGATGCCCGCCGACGAGCGCGCGCGGCGGGCCCGCGGGCTCTCCCGGACGATCCAGGCGCACACGCCCGCGACCTGGCTCACCGAGCAGCTCGAGGCGGTCGACCGGATCCGGCCCGCCGCCTGAACCGCACACCGGCGCCGACCCTCCCGGCGGTCAGGGGATCAGGTCGTGCAGGAGGTCCGCCATCCCGTCGGGACCGTCGACGACGACGTCGGCCGCGGCCACGACGGAGGCCGGCGTCTCCGGTCCTCGGACGGCGACCTTGACCGCATCGACCCGGGCGTCGTCGAGCGCGGTGAACGCGTCGAGATCCGCCGCGTCGTCACCCGCGTACAGGGCGGCCGCGGCCCCCGAGGCGTCGATCAGCCGCCGGACGGCCCGGTCCTTCAGCGACGCGTCCTTCGGGACGAGCTCCAGGACGCGCTTGCCGGTGAGCAGGCGCATGCCCGCCGCCGACGCGAGGGGGCCGAGCGCCGCGGCCGCGGATGCCTCGGCGGCGTCCGGATCGGCGGTGCCCCGCACGTGCAGGGCGACCGTCGCCCCCTTGCGCTCCACGACGGAGCCGGGGAGCGCGACGGCGACGCGCTCGATCTCGGCGACGACGTCACCAGGCACCGCCGTCGCGCCGGGGCGACCGTCCATGCCGTAGAGCCCTTCGATCCGGACGCCCTCCACGCCGACGAGCGGCCCGACCTCTGCCGCGGGGCGGCCGCTGACGACCGCCACCAGCGCGTATGCGGGCACGAGCCGCGCGAGCGCATCGCGGACCCCGGGCGCGATCCTCGCGAGGTCCGGCCGATCCGCGATCGCGCTGAGCGTCCCGTCGAAGTCGAGCAGGATCGCCGCGCGCCGCGGGTCGTGTCGCAGCGCGGCGAGCGCGCGGGCACGGGCGCCGGGGGGGATCACGCGGTCATCGTACGGCGGTCCCGGAACGCGGTCCGGACGGTCCTAGACTGGCCCGATGGACCGTTCGCTCTCGGATCCGGAGGCGCGCCGCGAGGCGCAGCCGGCGCAGATGCCGTTCGGCTGGCCGCAGCCGGGCGCGTTCTTCCCGATCGCGGAGTACGCGTTCCTGTCCGACCGCGAGGCGATGGCGCTCGTGTCCCCCTCCGGCGACGTGGAGTGGCTGTGCATCCCCCGGCCGGACGGCCCGAGCGTGTTCGGCGCGATCCTCGACCGGGCGGCCGGCAGCTTCCGGGTCGGCCCGGACGAGCTGTCGGTCCCGGCCGGTCGGCGGTACCTCCCGGGGACGAACGTGCTCGAGACGACGTGGCAGACGCGCTCGGGGTGGCTCATCGTCCGGTCCGCCCTGGCGGTCCGGCGCTGGTCGGACGAGCAGCGGCAGGAGGAGTACGTCCGTCCGCCCGACGACTACCGGGCCGACCACGTCCTGGTGCGCACGATCAAGTGCATCAACGGCCAGGTCGACCTGGAGGTCCGCTGTGAGCCGGTGTTCGGCTACGGGCTGCGCGATGCGGACTGGGCCTACGCCGGTCCCGGCTACGGGGAGGCCGTCGCGACGGGGGACCCCGAGGACGCGCCGCTCCGGCTCACCACCGACCTCCGGCTCGGTCTCGAGGGACGCACGGCGCGCGCGCACACGACGATGCAGGAGGGCGACCGGGCCTTCGTCGCGCTGTCGTGGGGCGACGGCCGTCCGCCGGCCGACGTGGCGGAGGCCGAGGAGTGCCTGCGGCTGACCGGCGACTTCTGGCGCGGCTGGGTCGTCGGCGGGAACTTCCCCGACCACCCCTGGCGACCCGTCCTGCAGCGGAGCGCCCTGACGCTGAAGGGGCTCACCTACGCTCCGACCGGCGCGCTCCTGGCGGCGCCGACCACGTCGCTCCCCGAGATCACGGGCGGGGAGCGGAACTGGGACTACCGCTACACGTGGGTCCGCGACGCCACGTGGGCGCTCTGGGGCCTGTACACGCTCGGGTTCGCGAACGAGGCCCGGGACTTCTTCCACTTCATCGCGGATCGGATCGGCGAGGACGCGCCGCTGCAGGTGCTCTACGGCGTCGGCGGCGAGCGCGAGCTGACGGAACGCACCCTCGATCACCTGTCGGGGTACGAGAACTCGAGGCCCGTGCGGATCGGCAACGACGCCTATCGGCAGCAGCAGAACGACGTGTGGGGGGCGCTGCTCGACTCCGTGCTGCTGAACCTGGGGGCGGGAGAGCACCTGACCGGCGTGACGTGGGCCGAGCTCGTGCGGATCGCCGATCAGGCGGCGAGCCGGTGGCGCGAGCCGGATCAGGGGGTCTGGGAGGTCCGGTCCGCACCCGACCACTTCACCTCGTCGAAGATCATGTGCTGGGTCGCGTGCGACCGCGCCGCCCGGCTCGCCGAGGCGATGGACGAGCCGGGGATGGCCGTCCGCTGGCGCACCGAGGCCGACACGATCCGCGCCGACGTCCTCGCCCACGGGGTGGACGAGCGCGGCGTGCTGACGCAGCGGTACGGATCGAACGCGCTCGACGCGTCGTCCCTGCTCGCCGTCCTGATGGGGTTCCTGCCGCCCGACCACCCGGTGGCGCGTGCGACCGTCCTGGCCGTCGCCGACGAGCTGAGCGTCAACGACCTGGTGCTGCGATACCGGGCCGACCGGAGCGACGACGGCCTGGAGGGCGAGGAGGCGACGTTCGCGATCTGCTCCTTCTGGCTCGTCTCGGCGCTCGTGGAGATCGGAGAGATCGACCGGGCCCGGCGTCTGTGCGAGAAGCTGCTCTCGCTCGCGAGCCCGCTCGGGCTCTACGCGGAGGAGCTGGACGCGACGAGCGGCCGGCACCTCGGGAACTTCCCCCAGGCCTTCACCCACCTCGCCCTGATCAACGCGCTGATGCACGTGATCCACGCGGAGGCCGCGCATCGCGAGGCCGGAGCGGAGCCAGACCTGGCCACAGGCTCAGTCGGTGACCTGGCGGCTGCAGGCCACGCAGTAGGGGGTCCAGGGGACGGCCTCCAGACGCTCGGCGGGGATCTGCGCACCACATCGGACGCACACCCCGTAGGTCCCGTCGTCGATCCGGCGGAGGGCGGCCTCGACGGCCTGGAGCGTCCCGGCGAGCGACCGCGCCGCCGACGTCTGGTTGATGCGCTCGACCGCCTCCGTCGTTCCGTCGCCCACGCGCTTACCGAACGAAACCGACGCGGCGGGGTCCCGGCGGACCTCGACGAGCACCCCGAGCGATGACCGGAGCTCCTCCTTTCGAGCCTCCAGCTCGCGCCTGATCCGATCGAGATCCACTCAGGCGTCGGCGGACATGAGGTCCGGATCGCCGCCCGCGGCCTCCACCGTCGCTCCGTCCTCCGAGGCACGCAGCACCTGCGGCGCCGCGGCGCCCGTCCGGCTCTCGAGCTCCCGGTACACGTCCGTCGCGTAGTCGACGCACAGGACCACGAGGTCGCCCGGGCGGCTACGATCCAGCGCCCGCCGCGTCGCCTCCATCTCGTCGAGCACCACCTCGGCGTGCCCGGCTCGCCCCTGCCCGCTCGCGATCGACTCCCGCACGCCCTCCAGGATCAGCTCGGCGGTCTCGCCCTTCTGCCGGCCCCGAGGGTTGTGATCCTCGCGGACGATCACCTCGTCGAAGTAGCGAGCGGCGACGCGTCCCAGCTCCCGGATGTCCTCATCGCGACGATCGCCGGCGGTGGCGACGACCGCGACGCGCAGGTTGGCGGTCCACGATGCCCCTCCGGGCCGCTCGCCGGTCGGCACGTCCGCCGTCATCCGCTCGACGAAGTCGCCGACCGTCTCGAGCCCGGCCGCGTTGTGGGCGTAATCGATCAGGACGCGCACGCCCTCGAGGTCGAACAGGTTGAGGCGACCGGGCGCCTGGTAGACGGACGTCGTGAACGACCGCAGGCCCTGACGGATGTCGTGGAGGTGCGCCCCCGAGACGTACGCCGCCGCGGCCGCGGCCATCGCGTTCTGCACCATCATCCGCGCCTTGCCGTCGAAGGTCGCCGGAAGCGTGTGCACCCACGCGATCGGCATCGTCCGGCGGCCTTCCCTGATCACCATCATCTCGCCGCGCGGGGTCTGCTCCAGCACGACCGCCCGGTGACCACGACGGATCCACCGCTCGACGAACTCGTGCTTGTCGGCCATCGAGAAGAGGATCACGTTGCCGCTCGAGTGTCGCCGCATGTCCAGCACGAGCGGGTCGTCCGCGTTCAGGACCGCCCATCCGTTGCGGGGCACGGCCTCCACGACCACGCGCTTGACCGCGGCGAGCTCCTCGATCGTGTGGATGTCCCGCAGACCCAGGTGATCCCCGGTCACGTTCAGCACGACGCCGACGTCGTTGCGACCGTACCCCAGTCCCTCGCGCAGGATCCCGCCGCGGGCGACCTCGAACACGGCCATGTCCACCCGCGGGTTCTGGAGCACCATCTGCGCGGACTTCGGCCCGCTCGCGTCCACGCGCTTGACGAGCCGCTCGTCGATGTAGATCCCGTCGGTCGACGTGACGCCGACCTGGCGCCCCATGCCCCGGAAGATGTGCGCGATCATCCGCGTCGTCGTCGTCTTGCCGTTCGACCCGGTCACGGCGACGATCGGGATCCGCGCCGGCGTGCCGGGCGGGTAGAGCAGGTCGACCACGTACTTCGCCACGTACTGCGGCTCTCCCTCGGTCGGGTGCGTGTGCATCCGGAACCCGGGGGCGGCGTTGACCTCCACGATCGCGCCGCCGGTCTCGCGCACGGGCTGCGAGATGTCCGGTGCGAGGAAGTCGATCCCGGCGACGTCGAGGCCGACCACCCGGGCCGCCTCCTCGGCGATCTCCACGTTGTCCTCGTGGGCCTCCCAGGTCCGGTCGATCGAGATGCCGCCGGTCGACATGTTGCCGGTGGCGGCGAGCAGGACGCGCTCCCCCTTCGGCGGGATCGCGTCGAGCGCGTACCCCTGCTTCTTGACGAGCTCGATCGCGGCCTCGTCGATCTTGATCCGCGTGAGCACCTTCTCGTGGCCGATCCCGCGACGGGGGTCCTGGTTCGTCTTCTCCACGAGCTCTGCGACGGTGCGCTTCCCGTCGCCGGCGACGTGGGCCGGCACCCGCTCGGCGATCGCCACCATGCGCCCGCCGATCACGAGCATCCGGTAGTCGTTGCCCGTGACGAAGGACTCGACCACGACGCGGCCGCCCCGGGACTCCTTCAGCGCCCGCCGGAAGCCGGTCCGTACGGCCCGTTCGGTCCGCAGGTCCAGGCCGACGCCCCGCCCGTGGTTGCCGTCGAGCGGCTTCGTCACGACCGGGAAGCCGATCCGCTTGGCCGCCGCGACCGCGTGGTCCTCGACCCGGACCACCTCGCTCCGCGGCACGGGCAGCCCGGCGGCCGCGAGGAGCTGATTCGTCATCTTCTTGTCGCCGGCCACGTCGACGGCGAGCGCGGAGGTCTGCGACGTCATCGTCGCCCGGATCCGCTGCTGGTACTTGCCCTGGCCGAGCTGCACCAACGACGCCTCGTTCAGCCGGATGAACGGGATGTCCCTCCCGGTCGCCTCGTCCAGGATCGCCTGGGTCGACGGGCCGAACTGCCGCCGCTCGGCCAGCAGGATCAACCGCTCCAGCTCCACGTCGAAGTCGAACCCCGGCTCCGCCTTGATCAGGTGGTTCAGCAGACGGACCGCGAGCTCCCCCGCCGCACGGCCGACCCGCTCCTCCGCGTAGCCGTAGATCACGTGGTAGCGGCCGGGCTCGCCGGCGCTGCGCGTCTTCCCGCGGCTGATGTGCGCCCCCGATTCCCGCTGCAGCTCGAGCGCCACGTGCTCGCAGACGTGCCCGAGCCACGTGCCGTCGGTGAGCCGTTCGCGGAAGCCGCCGCGCTTGCCGAGCGAGCACGAGTGCTCGCCCACCCCCGGGAGCACCTTCAGCAGCTTCGCGTTGAACCCCGGGATCGTGTTGGACGGCCAGTCCTCGAGCGACCCGAGGTCCACGAGCATCCGGATGCACGGTTCGTAGGACCAGTAGTTGGGGCCCCGGAAGACCTGGGTCTGGAGGATCGCGAGGTCGGGCTTCGGCCTCCCCGGTTTCTTCGATGCCGGTTCGCGCTTGGCACGCTCCCGGTCGCCCCGCGTCCGGGTGCGCGCGGACGTCACTCCGACGCCTCCCGCTCCACCCCCTGGAGGCCCTCGCCCGCGAGGAGCCTCCGGGTGCGCAGGTCGAACCAGTAGCCCGATGGCAGCGTGTGCAGGACCGCCCCGGAGACCATGAGCGGACGATACCCCTTCCCGCGATAGGCGTCGGTCTTGACCATCGAGCCGTCCACGATCGTCACCGCGCCGCGGCCGATCACGTGCAGGCTCTGATCGGCGAAGACCACGGCGCAGGTGTCCTCGTCCAGACCGATGCCGAGCAGCGAGGGCGAGCCGGCCACGATCGCGAGCAGGCGGCCGATCCTCCCGCGCTGCTCGAAGTGCTGGTCGATCACGATCCCCTGCAGGATCCCGAGGCCGGCGGACAGCTGCGCCATCCGGTTCTTGGGAGTGGATCCCGAGCGGCCGAACGCCACCATGTGGGAGGCCATCGCGCTCGCGCCCGCCGACGTGCCGGCGAGGACCGCCCCGCGATCGTGGGCCAGGAACAGCGCGTCTCCGAGCCGCGTGCCGGCGACCACCTGGGCCAGCCGGGACTGGTTCCCGCCGGTGAGGAACACGCCCGTCGCACCCGCGAGCTCGGCGCCGAGCGCGGGGTCCATCGCCTCCTCGCGATCGTCGGGCCGCAGCCCGGTCACCCGGCCGATCCCGAGCCCTTCGAACAGCTCCCGGTACGCCTGCGTGGCGTGGTCCCCCATCGACGAGGCCGTCGAGATCACGACGACGTGACCCTCGGGCCCCTCGGCGAACTTCGCGAAGCGCGCCAGGATCGCCTTGTCCCGGAGCTTGTCCTCGGCACCGCCGATCACCATCACCGGGCCGGCGGTCCCAGAGCCACTCAGGCCGGACAGACCCGCACGCCGCCGCTGCACCATGGGCGAAGTCTAGCCGTCGTCCCCGGGCCGAAGGACGAGCTGATCGTGCGACTCCGTGACGTCGACGATGCCGGAGAGCCCCGACTCGACGAAGACGACCACGTCCCCGTCCTCGATCACGTGGTCGCCGGCCTCGGGCGCGTGGGCGAACCCGGACCGGATGCCGGCGCCGTCGCGCACGATCCGGATCCGAGCGTCGGGGTCGAAGCGGCGCGCCGAGGCCGACGCCCGCGCGAGGACCTCGCGCGCCCGGGGGCTCACCTCGATCACGACGGCCGGTCGGTCGCCGGCTCGCGCGCCGGCGCGGCCTCGCCCTCCGCGCCCGGCACGGGTCCCGCAACGGTCGGCGCGGTCACGCCGGGGCCGGGCGCCGCGTTCGCGGCCCGCTGGCGCGCGCGACGATCCTCGACGTGGCATCCCGCGGAGGCCTCCAGGAGCGCCGTGAGGTCGGCCCGCGTCTTCTCCGGCCACAACCCCTGCTCGGCCACGACGTCGAGGAACGCGTCTACGGCCTCCGGGTCGAACAGGCTGCCGCTCGCGGCGGCGATGTGGGACACGGCGCGATCCACCTCCCAGGCGGGACGATACGCGCGATCGGAGGTCAGCGCGTCCCACACGTCGGCGACCGCCACGATGCGGCCCTGGTGAGGGATGTCGGAGCCGGCCAGGCGGTCGGGGTAGCCGGTGCCGTCCCAGCGCTCGTGGTGATGGCGGATCGCCGAGAGCGCGCCGCGGAGGGACTCGGCCCGGCTCACGAGGTCCCATCCGACCTCGGGGTGGCGCTCGATCATCGCCCACTCCTCGGCGGAGAGGTCCCCCGCCTTGTTCAGCACCCGATCCGGCACGCTGATCTTCCCGACGTCGTGCAGGAACGCCCCCTGGTGCAGGCCGCGCATCGTCTCGGGCGACAGCGCCAGCCGCAGGCCGATCCGAGCGGAGACCTCCGCCACCCGCACGGAGTGCCCGTGGGTGTACGGGTCCTTGGCCTCGACCGCGCCGATCAACGCGTGCAGCGCTTCGGGGTGACGCTGCGCGATCTGCTCCATCGGGTCGCGCACGGCGATCCCGCCGACGGCGCCCGCCAGGCTCCGCGAGCGGCGGAACCCGGCCACGACCGCCCAGGCCGCCGCAGCGAACCCGGCCAGCAGGTACACGTGGTAGTCCCACCAGCTGAGCCGCCAGAACGTCCCGAACTGCAGCGACAGCAGCGCGGCCATCGCGAGCCACGACGCGAGCACGAGCGCCAGGTGGATGCGGTCGCGCCCGAGGCCCCATCGGCGCCAATGGATCGCCCCCACGGCCAGCAGCACGAGGGCGCTCGTGCCCAGGAGCACCAGGCGGATCGTCTCCTCGCCCGGGATCGGCGCCGACCCGTGAGCGATCGTCGGATCGACCACGACGGCGGCGGTGACCAGGCCGAGCGCGATCGTCGGCACGAGCAGCGACGCGCGTGGGGCGGCCGCGAGGACCCGGGCCGCGACCCCCTGGTCCCGCACCGCGAGCGCGAGGCAGAGCGCGAAGCCCGTGAGCGACAGGACCGGCAGGCGGGCGACCCACAGGTTCGTCGGACGGTCGAGGATCCCCGGCGTGGTCAGTCCGTGGGCGAGCATCATGAACCCGACGCTGACGCAGCCGAGCGCCAGGAGCACCGGCGCGGAGCGGCCGTCCCGCGCGGCGAACGCCGCGGTCGCGAGGGCGACCAGCAGGGCGCACGCCGCGATCGCGCTCACCACGATCAGGTGGAACCGGATGGATTCGTAGACCGGATCGAGGGCGGGGAACGAGCGGCCGACCCACAGCACCACCGCGGGGGCCACCAGCAGCGCGAACAGCAACACCAAGCCTCGACGACCCATCGATCGGAGGCCTCGGGCGAGCGCTGCGAGGTTCGTCGTCACGTGCCGTGCCCTTCCCGGAGGGGCCCGCCGGTGCTTGTCTTCACGGGTACCTCCGAGGCATCGTCTTCCCAGGCCACGGCCTTGAGTCGACCGGATCGCGGACGGCCCGAGCCCGAGCCCGACGGAAGGAGGAGCGCTGTCCACGACGATCGAGATCCCGCTCCGCGGTCCCGGCGGCGAGCCGGTCGACCTGTGGCGCACCCTGAACTCCCACGGCTTCGCGGAGCTGCCCCCGACGACGCTGGACGAGGACGCGCGCTCGCTCGCCGTGACGCTGCCGGTCCGCGGCGGGCGGCCGCGGCGGGTGCGGATCGCCGAGGGTCGCGGCGGGAAGGCGGCCGTGGAGATCCTCGGGCCGTCCGCCGGGACCCGCACCCGGGCCGACGTCGCGGCGGGCGTCGCGAAGGTGCTCCGCCTCGACCAGGACCTGTCGGGCTTCTACGCGAAGGTCGTCGACGATCCGGATCTCGCCTGGGCCGCGGCCGGTGCCGGACGGATGCTGCAGAGCCCGTCGGTCTTCGAGGACGTCGTGAAGACGATCTGCACGACGAACTGCGCGTGGGGCGCGACGGTGCGGATGGTCGGCGCCCTCGTCGAGCACCTCGGGACGCCCTCCGTCGGCGGCGACGGGCCGCTCACGAGCGCGTTCCCAGCGCCGGAGGCCATGGCCTCGGCACCGGAGACCTTCTACCGCGAGGTCGTCCGTGCCGGCTACCGCGGCGCGTACCTGATCGCGCTCGCCCGGTCGGTGGCCGCGGGCGACCTCGACCTGGAGGGGCTCGAAGCTGCGTCGTCCGAGGAGCTCCCCGACGACGAGCTGGAGCGGACGTTGCTCGCCCTTCCCGGCGTGGGGCCGTACGCCGCGGCCCACATCATGATGACGGTGGGACGCACCTCGAGGCTGATCCTCGATTCGTGGACCCGGCCGACGTACGCGCGCCTCGTCGGCCGGCGGAGCGTCAGCGACGCCGCGATCGCCCGGCGCTTCCGCCGCTACGGGGACCACGCGGGCCTCGCGTTCTGGCTGTTCGTGACCCGCGACTGGGTCGCCTGAGCGCCACCGGACCGATACCCCGCGCGGCCCGCGCGGCTTGTGCCCGCCGCGGTTGGGGCGCATACTGTTTCGGGCCTTCGGCCCACCCCTTGACGAGCGGTAGCCGTTCCGTCGCGCCGCTCGGACCGGAAGGATGCGACACGTGAGCGTACCGTTATGGCTCTCGCCCGCCGCGCCCCGCGGTGGTACCGCTCCCTGCATGCCGAGCGTCGCACGCTCCGGCAGGGGTTGGTCGCGCTCGTCCTCTCGACGATCGCCGGGTTCGTCGCCGGCCTGACGCTCGCCGGGATCGGCGACACGCTTCGCGCCCTCCCGGGCCTCCTCGTCCTGGTCCCGGCCGCCGTCGGGATGCGGGGCACGATCTTCGGCGCGATCGGCGCCCGAATCGGGACGACCAACGCGGCGGGGACGTTCGAGGTGACCCGCCGACACGACGGCGTGCTGTACCGGAACGTCTACGTCGGGATCGTCACGACGTTCGCCTCGTCGCTGTGGCTCGCGGTCCTGGCACGGGCCGTGGCGGCTGCGTTCGGGGCACCCTCGATCTCGATCTGGAGCCTGATCACCATTTCGGTGGTCGGCGGGGTGTTGGGGTCGATCCTGATCCTCCTCGTGACCGTTGGCTTCTCGGTGCTCTCCTTCCGGCGCGGCTGGGACGTCGACTCGGTCGCGACGCCGATCGTGACGGCGCTCGGCGACATGGCCACGCTCCCTACCCTGTACCTGGCCACCTTCCTGGTACGCGACCCTGCCGTGAACGCCGTCGCGTCCGCGCTGTGCCTCGCCGCGGGCGTCTACGCGTTGGTGCGCGCCTACACGGTCGACGACGACGTGGTTCGGCGCATCGTGCTCCAGATGACCGGGGTCATCCTCCTCACGCCGCTCCTCGACATCCTCGCGGGCTCGCTGCAGGAGCATCGCCTGCCCGAGCTCCTCGCCGTGCCCGCCGTGATGATCATGATCCCCCCGTTCGTCTCCCAGGCTGGTGCCCTCGGTGGGATCTTCGCGTCGAGGACGTCGTCGAAGCTCCAGATCGGTGTGATCTCGCCGCGAGGGCGACCCCAACGGCCCGTGCTGATCGACGCCGCCCTCGTCGCCGTGATGGCGATCGCCGTCTTCACCCTCATCGGGGCGGCCGCGGTCGGCCTGGCGGCGTTGACCGGCGATCCGGCGCCCGCGCCGCTGTCCCTGGTTGGCTCGACGCTCATCGCGGGGATCGGCGCGACGCCCGTGCTCCTGATCACGGGGTACTACCTGGCGATCGTGACCTATCGGATCGGCCTCGACCCCGACGATCAGACCGTCCCCATCCTCACGAGCCTCATGGATCTGGCGGGCGTGGTGATCCTGCTCGCCGTCATGACCCACTTCGGGATCCTCCCCGTGTCGGCGTAGCCTTGCCGCGTGCAGCGGGCTCGGGTCCTGGTGCCGCGCAAGGCGATGCGGCTGATCGGCTACTGGAGGGCCGAGCGTCGAACGCTGCGGCATGGACTCGTGGCGCTGCTCCTGAGCACCGTCGCGTCGTTCGTGGCCGGCGTCATCCTCGGCGCCATGACCGGCACGCTCCAACGGCTCCCTGGGCTGTTCATCCTCATCCCGGCGTCCGTGGGGATGCGCGGCGTGATCTCGGGGACGACCGGAGCCCGACTCGGCACGAGCATCGCGGCCGGGCTCTTCGACGTTTCGTTCCGCCGGGGCGGCGTGCTCAGGGACAACGCCGTCATCGCGGTCGTGCTGACGCTCGTCTCGTCCGTCTACGTCGCGATCCTGGCGCGCGCGGCCGCCTCGGTCTTCGGAGAACCGACGATCCCGTTCGTCGACCTCGTCACGATCTCGGTCGTGGGGGGAGCCATCGGCACGGCGATCGTCCTGACCGCGACGGTCGCGCTCGCCGTCACGTCGTTCCGGCGCGGGTGGGACCTCGACACCGTCGCGACGCCGATGATCACGGCGGTCGGCGACATGGTCACCCTCCCAGCCCTCTTGGCCGCGGCCGTTCTGGTCGAGATCGACTCCGCGCGGATCGCGATCGCGACCGCGTGCCTCGGCGCGACCGTCGCCGCGCTCTTCGTGGCCATGAGGAGCGAACGGAGGATCCGTCGCGTGCTCGTCGAGATGGTCGCGGTCTTGGTGATCGTGCCGGTACTCGACGTCCTCGCGGGGACCCTGCTCGAAGCCCAGTCCGCGCGTCTGCTGGCCTACCCGGCCCTGTTGATCCTGATCCCGCCGTTCATCTCGCAGGCGGGCGCGCTCGGCGGCATCCTGTCCTCCCGGCTGTCGTCGAAGCTCGCCGTCGGGGTGATCACCCCGCGCGGCCGTCCCGAGCGCCCGGCGCTGATCGATGCCGCGATCGTCGTCGCCTACGCATTGACGATCTTCGCGTTCATCGGAGCCCTCGGCTTCGGGCTCGGAGCGCTTCTGGGCAAGGACGCCCCGGGGATCTGGGCGATGGTGGGCGGCACGTTGGTCGCCGGACTGATCGTGCTGCCCATCCTGGTGGGGTTGGGCTACTACCTGGCCGTCGGGACCACACGGTTCGGTCTGGACCCGGACAACCTGAGCATCCCCTTGATCACGGGGGTGATGGATCTGGCGGGCATCGCCGCGGTCCTGCTCGCTATGTCACTATCACGGGTGAACCTGCATGGATGACGAACCCAGGAACGTCAAGGAGCTCCTCGTCGAGCTGAAGGACGCCTCGGAGCTCATGGTGGATCTCGCGTACGCGGGCGTCTTCTTCGACGAGGAGAAGCTCGCGCGCGAGGTCGGCCGGCTCGAGGAGCGGATGACCGGCCACCTGCGGCATCTCCGGATGATGGCGATGCTCGCCGCCAGGAGCCCAGAGGATGCGGAGGGCATGGCGGGCGTGCTCTGGATCGCCGACGCGATCCAGCGCATCGGGGGTGCCGCGGGGGACATCGCCAGGGTCGTAGCCGCTCGACTCGGGATCCCGGACGCACTCAAACAGGACCTGCGTCACGCCGACGAGATGACGGCGCGTGTGAAGATCCACGAGGACGCCCCGATGGCCGGACGTTCGCTGCGCGATCTCTCCCTGCCGACCGAGACCGGGATGTGGGTGATGGCGATCCGCAGCGGCATGGACTGGGAGTTCGATCCCGGCCCTGAGGATCAGATCTCCGAAGGCGACGTCCTGCTGGTTCGCGGTCCGGAAGAGGGCGTCAACCTCGTGCGGGAGCTCGCCGGGGCCAAAGCGCTCCCCGTCTCGGACGATGAGGACATCCCCCCGCTGTCAGAGTTGGACCGTGCCGTCGACATCCTGGTTGAGCTCAAGGACCTGGCGGAAGCAACCGTCGGCCTCGCGTACTCCTCGATCCTGTTCAACAACCGAGCCCTCGCGGCAGAGGTCGGGGCCCTCGAGGCCCGCAGCGACGTCCTCGACGACGAGCTCGAGTCCTGGGTGCTCCGGGCGGCCCCCGAGGCCCGCAACCCCGACGAGCTCCGCGGCTTGATCCGTCTCGCCGGCGCCAGTGAGTCGATCTGCGACGCGGCCAGGGACATGACGTGGTACGTGGAACACGGCGAACCGCTCCACCCCGTGGTGCAGCTGGCGCTCGAGGAGACCGAGGAGACCTTCGCCGAGACGATCGTCGCGCCGGGCGCCCCGGCCGACGGGCGGTCGCTGCGCGAGCTCCGCGTCGAGACCGAGACCGGGATGTTCGTCCTCGCCGTGCAGCGCGGCACGCGCTGGATCTACCGGCCGCGGGCGGGATTCACGCTGCGCGCGGGCGACCGGATCATCTCCGTCGGTCCGGAGGAGGGGGCCGAGGAGCTGGAGGACCTCTGCGGTCCCCCGCCGGTCCTGGTCGAGAGCTGACGGTGGACGCGTACCTCTACCTCCGCACCGAACCCGGCACCACGGCGCGTGTCGCGACGACCCTGCCGACCCTCCCGGGCGTGCGGCGGGCCGTCGTCGTCGTCGGGGCGTGGGACGTGCTCGCGATCCTCGAGGGAGCCGACCTCGAGCAGATCGCGACCACGGTGCTGGCGCGCGTCCACCAGGTCGAGGGCGTCCGACGAACCCTCACGGTCCCGGTGGTCCCGCCGGACCTGCTCGCGCCGGGCGGGTTCGGCGCGCCCGCCCCGCCCGCGCTGATCGCCGGCGCGTGCTACGTCCACATCCAGGCCGATCCCGGGGCGGCGCCGGGGATCGCCGAGCGCCTCTCGGAGCTCGAGGACGTCTCGGGCGTCGCCGTGACGGGCGGCACCTTCGACCTGCTCGCGTGCGTCGCCCAGCCGTGGGAGGTCGCGAGCGGCACGATCCTGGAGCGGATCCAGGCGCTCCCGGGTGTGCGGTCGACGTCGACCCTCGTGTCGATCGCGTACGAGGAGCCCGAGGAAGACCGCGATCAGTTCTCGGCCTGGACCTGAGGGTCCGGCATTGGGAGCCGGCGCACCCCGGCCGGCAGCGAGAAGCGCACGCCCTCCTCCGCGACACGCACCTGCTCGACCTGGTCGAACCCGCGGTCGGCGAGCCACGCGAGCATCCGGGCGACGAGATGGTCGGGCGCGCTGGCGCCGCTCGTGAGTCCGACGGTCCCGGCCCCCTCGAGCCACACGGGGTCGACCTGCTCCTCGTCGTCCACCAGGTAGGCCGGCGTGCCGAGCTCCCGGGACACCTCGGCCAGCCGGTTCGAGTTGGAGGAGTTCGTCGACCCGATCACGAGCACGACGTCCGCCCCCGGAGCGATCGCCTTGACCGCGTCCTGGCGGTTCTGCGTCGCGTAGCAGATGTCCTCCCGGGGCGGTCCCGCGATCGCGGGGAAACGCTCCCGCAGGATCGCGAGGATCGCGTCGGTCTCGTCGACCGAGAGCGTGGTCTGGGTCAGGTACGCCAGGTTGTCGGGATCGGCGATCTGGATCGTCCGCGCCTCCTGGACGCTCTGGACCAGGATCGTCCGAGCGGGGGCCTGTCCGGTCGTGCCCACGACCTCCTCGTGCCCGGCGTGCCCGATCAGGACGATCGTCCGGTCCTCCTCGGCGAACCGCCGGGCCTCGAAATGGACCTTCGTGACGAGCGGGCACGTGGCATCGATCACCTCGAGCTCGCGCGCCGAGGCGTTCGCGTAGACCTCGGGCGCGACCCCGTGGGCCGACAGGACCACCACGGCGCCCTCGGGGACCTCCGTCTCCGATTCGACGAACACCGCACCCTGCTCCTCGAGGTCGCGTACGACGTGGAGGTTGTGGACGATCTGCTTGCGGACGTACACGGGAGGGCCGTGGGCCGCGAGCGCGTGCTCCACCGCGTCGACCGCGCGCTCGACGCCGGCGCAGTAGCCACGCGGCGCCGCCAGCAGGACCCGCTTCCCCATGAGAGCCATGGTAGCCGCCGGTCGAGCGGCACCCACGGCGCCGTTCCCTCACCGTCGTGTCGGCCGAGCGGCCTCCCCCAACGGGGGGATGTGACCCGCGGTCATCCTCGGGTTGTCGGAGCCTCCAGTCCCGGTCTAGGGTTTGCGGGTCCGCACGAGCCTCCCGGCTCGGACCTTCCCGCGCAGTTGGCTGCGCTCCCACCTTCCCATGGTGGTTGGCGCATGCCTGCGCGCGGGTCGAAGGGGCCCGGGGGTTGGCGCGGACGCTAGGTCACACGAGAGCTGTCCGACCGTAGGAGGTGATGCACCACACCCGCGACCTACCGCGGGTCGACCGGCACGGCGAGGTCCGCCGCACGGCCGGTCGCACGACCCGGCGCCGCCAGCACCGGATCACCGCGGGGGTGAACGAACACATGACCCATGCCATCCAGTCGCGTCGCCGGATCCAGGCGGCGCTCATCCTGATCCTGACCCTGACGGTCCTTCCGGCGACGATCGCCGAGGCGGCCGTCCCCCACGAGGCACGACGCGTTTCCGCCAAGATCTGCGACTACGACTGGCGACAGGGATCCTGGCAGGTGCGACAGCTGATCCGCTGCGCGGCCAGCCACTGGTCCGTGCCCGGCGGGGCGCAGACCGCGCTCTACATCGCCGACCGCGAGTCCAACTTCGAACCCGGCGCCTACAACCCGTCCGGCGCGGCCGGCATCTACCAGCACCTGCTGTCCTACTGGCCCGGACGGGCCACGACGTTCGGCTTCCACGGCTGGTCCGCCTTCAACGCCCGCGCCAACATCATCGTCACGATGAAGATGGTGCACCACGGCGGGTGGGGCCCGTGGAGCTGAGCGGCTAGCTCCGAACCGGACCGCCCGGGCGGGTCCCGAGGACCCGGCCCCGGACCTCGTCCAACGAGGTCGCGACGACCGTCGCCCCGGGCGCGTCTCGGTCGGTGACGATCCGCATCGCGGGGAACCGCTCGTGCGCCAGCGCCACCAGGCGGTCGAAGGCCCCGAACGCCACCAGCACGTGGGGTCGCTCGGCGTCCAGCAGGCCGACGGCGTCCGCCTCGGTCGTCGCCCCGGGCGTCAGCTCCCACTCGGCTGAGACCGTCGCCGCGCGCAGCGCCGCCAGCGAGTCGGCGTCCTCGGCGACGCACAGGACCTTCACCGCTCGGCACATCCCGCTCCCCTACAGCCAGTCGTTCCGCTTGAACACCGCGTAGAGGATCACGCCCGAGGCGGCCATCAGGCCGAGCGCCAGCGGGTAGCCGACCGCCCAGTCGAGCTCGGGCATGTGCCGGAAGTTCATGCCGTAGATCCCGGCGATCAGCGTCGGCACGAGGATGATCCCCGCCCACGCCGTGAGCTTCTTCGTGGTCTCGTTCAGCTGGTTGGCCGCCTGCGCGGTCCGGACCTCGAGGATCGTCGTGAGGGACTCGCGAACGTTGTCCGCGAGCTCCACCGCCCGCAGGAGGTGCTCCGAGACGTCGCGGTAGTACGGGGCGAGGTCGGAGCCGACGAGCCACGGCTCCTCGTGGATCAGGTCGAGCGCCTGGCGCAGCGGCATCGCGTAGCGGCGGAGCCGGACGACGTCGCGCCGCAGGCGCAGGATCCGCGTCTGGAGCGTACGTTGTTCCTCCCCGTAGATCGCCTCGCGGCCGAACACCAGGTCCTCCAGGTCGTCGGCCCGGTCCTCGAGCCGCTCCACGACGCTCAGGTACCCGTCCGTCACCTCGTCGATCAGGATGTAGAGCGCGAACCCGGTCGAGCCGTCGGCGATCGACCCGCCGTTCGACCAGCGGTGCAGCACCGGGGCCAGGTCGAAGACCGGCGTGAACCGGAGCGTCACGATCCAGCCGCTCGAGACGAAGGCATGGACCTCCGTCTCCGCCACGTCGCCCGAGCTCGAGACCGTGAGCGGACGGACGACCACGAAGGCGTGGTCGTCGAAGATCTCGACCTTGGGGCGCTGCTGCCGGTGCCGAGCGTCCTCGACCGCGAGGGGGTGGAGGCCGAGATCGCGCTGCAGGGTCTGCAGGTCGACGACGGTCGGATCCACCACGTCGAACCAGCACCAGGCGCCGTCACCGGCGAACGTCCGGACGTCGGCCGGGTCGATCGGGTCCGGCTCCAGGACGCCGTGACGGTAGACCCTCCCGTTGATCACGCGCGGAGCGTAGTACAGGCTCGGCCGCTACCCTCCCATGATGCCGCTCCCCGAGCACGTGCTGCGCTACTGGCGGGCCGCCGATCGCTCCTTCCGATCCCTGCGGCAGACGCGGTGGGGGGCGGTCGTGACCGATCCCCGCTATCCGGCGGTGTGGGATGTCAACTACGCGCGGGTCGACGTGCCGACGGGCGACGTCTCGCTCGCGGAGATCGCCGGGGAGCTGGCGCCCGCGCTCGCCGCCGCCGGGGTCGCCACGTTCCACACCGTGAGCTACGAGCCCGACCCGGATGCCGGCATGCTGGAAGAGCTCGCGGCGGCGGGCCATGCTCGCTCGTGGGACGTCGTGATGGATCTCGCGGCCCCGCCGGAGGTCGACCCCATCGCCGACGTCGTGGAGCTCTCACCCGGACCGGAGCTGTGGGCCACGATCCGCGAGACGTTCGCGCTCTTCGGTGTCGAGACGGATGAGGCCCGGACGCAGCTCGCGAGGATCGAGGAAGAGGTGCTCACGCCCGCGGGCAAGCGATGGTTCGGCGTGCGCGATGGCGGACGCATCGTGGCGTCCGCCGCCTTGATGATCTTCGACCGGGTGGGGCACGTCGACAACGTGACCACGTTCCCCGAAGCGCGCGGGCGGGGGTTCGCCACCGCGATCACGGCTCGGATCGTGGAGGAGGCGCCGGACGCGGGTGCGGACCACCTGATGCTGTTCGCCGACCCGGATGCCCCCCAGGTCCTGCGCCTCTACGAGCGGCTCGGCTTCCGCGAGGTGGGCCGGATCGCCGCGACCCGCGGACCGGTCCCCGGGTAGGTCAGGCGACGAACTTGTAGCCCAGCCCGCGGACCGTGACCAGGTGCGCGGGGTGGTGCGGGTCCGGCTCGATCTTCCGGCGGATCCGCTTGACGTGGACGTCGAGCGTCTTGGTATCGCCGAAGTAGTCCGCGCCCCAGACCTCCTCGATCAGGAACTCCCGGGTGAGCAGGCGCCCCTTGCGGCGGAGCAGCGCCTCGAGGAGCTCGAACTCCTTCGGAGGGAACGCGACCTCCTCGCCCGCGATGCGTACCTCGTGGCGCTGGACGTCCATCCGCACCGGGCCCCCGATCAGCACCTCGTCGGCCTCATCGACGGCCTGCATGCGGGAGCGGCGCAGGTGTGCGCGGACGCGCGACACGAGCTCCCGAACCGAGAACGGCTTCGTGACGTAGTCGTCGGCACCGAGCTCGAGGCCCGTGACCTTGTCCGCCTCCGAGTCCTTCGCCGTCACCATGATGATCGGGACGTCGGACTCCGCACGCAACGTCCGACAGACGTCGAGCCCGGAGACCTCGGGCAGCATCAGGTCGAGGATCACCAGGGCCGGCCGCTCCCGCCGGAACCGCTCCAGCGCGGCGCGGCCGTCGGTCGCGACCGTGACGAGGTATCCCTCGCGCTCCAGGTTGTACCGGACCGAATCCGCGAGCGACTCCTCGTCCTCGACGATGAGGATCCGGAGGCCGGGCTCGGACACGATGCGTCCGGGGTCCGCGGACATCCGCTCAGACGTCCACCGGATGCGACGCGTCCGTGTACTCGCGGAACTCCCCGGTCACCAGGAAGCCGACCTGCTCGGCGATGTCCACCGCGTTGTCCCCGACACGCTCGAGGGCCCGGGAGGCCATGTTCATGTGCAGGCCCCAGTCCAGGCTGCGCGGGTCGTCCGCGAGCTTGAGCGCCTCGAGGTGGGTCGAGCGGTTGAGTCGGTCGACCGGGTCGTCCATGATCGGCACCCGCTGGCAGAGCTCCAGGTCCCGCTTCGCGAACGCCTCCATCGCCGTGCGCAACATCGTGACGACCAGGTCACCCATCTCGCGGAGCTGCTGCCGCATCCCCTCGCTCCCGGGCTCGTCCCTCGTGGCCAGGTAGTGCTTCGCGACGTTCACGGCCTGGTCCCCGACCCGCTCGAGGTGCAGGCACGAGTGCAGGATGGCCGAGATCAGCCGCAGATCCTCGGCGACCGGGGACTGCAGGGCCAGGAGCTGCAGCACCTCGCGATCGAGCGACAGGTAGAGGTCGTCGATCTGATCGTCGTCGCTCACGACCTGCTCCGCCAACGCGTCGTCATGGCTGACCAGCGCCTCGACGGCCCGTTGGACCGCGGTGGCGGCGAGCTCTCCCAAGCTCAGCAGCTGCAGCTCGGTCTTCTCGAGCGACTCGTGGAAGCTCTCGCGTGTCATCCGAACCGCCCCGTCACGTAGTCCTCGGTTCGCTTGTCCGACGGGTTCGTGAACATCGTCTCCGTCCGGTCGAACTCCACCACCGTCCCGGTTCGCTGGCCGTTGTCGCCCACCTCGACCGTGAAGAAGGCGGTCCGGTCGGAGACGCGGGCCGCCTGCTGCATGTTGTGGGTCACGATCACGATCGTGTAGTCGGAAACCAGCTCCTGCATCAGGTCCTCGATCTTCGCCGTCGCGATCGGGTCCAGGGCCGAGCATGGCTCGTCCATCAGGATGACGTCGGGCCGCGTCGCGATCGCCCGCGCGATGCACAACCGCTGCTGCTGTCCGCCCGACAGCGCCATCCCCGACTCCTTGAGCTTGTCCTTCACCTCGTCCCAGAGCGCGGCCCGCCGCAGGCACTCCTCCACGAGGTCGTCCATGTTCACCTTCATCCCGGCGATCTTCGGACCGAACGCGATGTTGTCGTAGATCGACTTCGGGAACGGGTTCGGTTTCTGGAACACCATCCCGATCCGCCGCCGGACCTCGACCGCGTCCACCCGTTCGTCGTACAGGTCCACGCCGTGGTACAGCAGCTTCCCCTCCACGCGGGCGCCCTCGATCAGGTCGTTCATCCGGTTCAGGCATCGGAGGAAGGTCGTCTTGCCACAGCCCGAGGGACCGATCAGCGCCGTGATCTCGTGCTCGAGGATCGGCAGATGCACGTTGCGAACGGCGCGGAAGTCGCCGTAGTAGACGGAGAGGTCCTGCACGTCGAAGATCGACTCCCGCTGGACCTCGGGTTCCTCGGTCTCCCGAGAGACCTTCACCGTGAGGTGAGCGCCCTCCTCGGTCTCGACGGCGGGGGCCTGTCCCTGGTCCGACCTCGTCAGTTCCGTCTCCATCGACTCACCACTTTCGCTCATAACGGTTCCTCAGCAAGATCGCCACCGCATTCACGGCCAGGATCGCGACGAGCATCACGACGATCGCGGCGGCGGTGTTCGCCCGCCACGTATCCCCCGGTAGCTTCGCGAACGCATAGATCTCGGTCGGCAGCGACGTGTATGGCCCCTGGAGGGTCTCGGCGAGGCCGCGGCCACCCGCGGTGGCGAGGAAGCCGGTAACCGCCCCCACCAGCAGCAGCGGCGCGGTCTCGCCGAACGCCCGAGCGAGGGACAGGATCGTCCCCGTGAGGATCCCGGGCGCCGCGTACGGAAGGACGTGGCTCCTGATCACCTCCCATCGCGTGGCGCCCACGCCGTAGGCGGCCTCGCGGATGCTCTGCGGAACCGCGCGAAGCGCCTCCATCGTGACCAGGATGACGATCGGCATCACCAGGACGGACAGGGTCAGCCCGCCCGAGATGTAGCTCCGGCCGGCGGAATCGGGGCCCGTGAACCCTCGCATCGCCTGGACGAACACGACCAGGCCCAGGATCCCGAACACGATGGAGGGGACGCCCGCCAGGTTCCGGATGTTGGCGATCAGCGTGCGATTGAGCGCCGTGTCCTTCGCGTACTCCTGCAGGTAGATGGAGGCAGCGACCCCGAGCGGAAGTGCGATCACCGCGACGAAGCCGATCAAGATGAACGAGCCCACCACCCCCTGCCACACACCCGCGCGACTGTCGAGGCTGGAGAGGTTGCTCGTCACGAAGTCCCAGCCGCGGTCTCGGAACACCGGCAAGGCATCGGAGATCGTGACCCAGAGTAGGACCACCAGGAACGCGAGGGAAAGCAGCAGCGTCAGCAGCAACATCGCCTCGAAGATCCGACCGCGAACGTCGGATCGGCGGCCGGTGAGCGCGAGCTCGACCGAGGAGCGGACCGAACGGGGGGAAGCCGCGACCGCCATCAGTACGTCTGCCTCACTCTGCGCACGAACCGCTCGCTCAGCAGGTTCAAGGTCAAGGTGATCACGAACAGGAACAACCCGACGAAGTACAGCGCGGGGAACGCGAGCGTCGACCCCTGGACCTGATCCGATCCGATCGCGAGCGACGAGATCGCCCCGGTCATCGTCTGACCGCGGTCGAGGGGGTTGAACGTCCTGAGGGCACCCCCCGTCGCTCCGGCGGCGATCGCGACGACCATGGTCTCTCCCACGGCTCGCGAGAACCCCAGGATCAACGAGGCGACGATCCCGGAAACGGCTGCGGGGAACACGACCTTGGTCGTCACCGTCCGACGCCGCGAACCCAGCCCGTACGCGGCCTCCCGCAGCGACGCGGGGACGGCGTACATCGCGTCCTCGGCCACCGACGCGATCAGGGGGATCGTGAGGATCCCGACACCGATGCCGGCCGCCAACAGGGAGAACGCGCCGACGGACGAGAACAGCTTCTGGACCAGGTCCGGGTTGATCACTTGGAGAGCGAAGTAGCCGAGGACCACGCTAGGGATCGCGGCCAGCACCTCGAGGATCGGCTTGAGGGTCCTGCGCGTCCGGGGACTCGCGTACTCCGAGAGGAACATCGCCGCACCGAGTCCGAGGGGCGTCGCCACGAACATGGCGACCACGGCGATGATCATCGTGCCCGCGAGGATCGTCAGGAGGTCGAACTCGCTCCGGCGTGGGAACCACCCATCGCCCCACAGCATGCCGAGGTCGATCTTGCTGAGCCAGATGACCGCCTCGCCGATCAGGGCCACGACGATCGCGACGCTGATCACGAGCCCGAGCGCCGCGGCCGAGAAGAACACACCACCCACGACCCGCTCCTTGCGACGCCGACGGGCGTTGCCGCGCAGCATCATCGGGTCGGCGATCGAACTCGCAGGCGTGGCGACCATCCTCAGTCCTCCGGACGTCCTAGCTTACGAGCCCGGTCGGGCCGAGCGCCCGA
>DATBLY010000053.1:0-11760 GCA_036555125.1 Actinomycetota bacterium
CGAGACCCCGACCCCGCACAACCCCTTGGGGGCCAAGGGGATCGGCGAGTCCGCGACGATCGGCTCGACCCCGGCCGTGCAGAACGCGGCCGTGGACGCCCTGTCGCACCTGGGGGTGCGCCACGTCGACCTGCCGCTCTCACCGGAGCGGGTCTGGCGCGCGATCCGCGACGCGACCGACGACCCATGACGTAGGCTCCTCCGCCATGAGCGATTCCACCCCCGCCTGGGAGCGCCGGTTCCGAGCCCCGGTCGTCTCGATGCCCGAGTGGTCCCCGCACGCGCCGGACCGGATCGCGTACCAGAGCACCGAGAGCGGCGTCTGGCAGACGCACGTGTGGGATCGGTCGACCGGTACGCGCCGGCGCGTCACCGATCATCCGGTCGGCGTGATCGAGGGGACGCCGTCGGCCGACGGCGAGCGGATCCTGTGGTGGCAGGACGAGACCGGTGACGAGTCCGGCCGCTGGTTGGCGGCGCCGTTCGGGGGCGGCGAGGCCCGGCCGCTCCTCGCGGACGTGCCGGTCGGGTGGAACGAGGGCTTCGCGCAGGCGCCGGGGACGATCGCGGCCTCGGTCAGCGACGCGTCGGGGTTCGCGGTCTACGTCGCGCTCGGCGACGACCCGGCCAAGGAGATCGCCCGCGGCGCCGACTGGCTGCGGATCGCGGGGGGCGACGGCTACAACCGGGGCGGCCTGTCGGCCGACGGCGCGCTCCTGTGCCTGCAGGGCGGCGACATGATGCATCCCTGGCTCCGGGTCGTGGACCCGCGCACGGGCGCGATCGTCGCCGAGCTCCAGGACGACGGGAAGGCGCTCTCGGCGGTGGCGTGGTCACCGCTCGCGGGCGACGGACGCCTGGCCGTGACCCACGAACGCGGCGGCGAGGAGGCGCCGGCGATCTGGGAGCCCGCGACCGGCGCCTGGACCGACGTCGCGACGGGCCTGACCGGGGAGGTCTCCGCCCATGACTGGTGGCCGGACGGGTCGGCGCTGCTGCTCTCGCACCTCGTCGAGGGTCGCCATCGGCTATACCGGTTCACCCTGGCGACCGGTGGGCTGGAGCCGATCGACCACCCGGACGGCCAGGTCTCGGCGGCGCGCGTGCGGCCGGACGGCTCGGTCTGGTTCCGTTGGTGCGACGGCGCGCACGACCATCGGATCCTGGACGACGCCGGCGCGACGGTCCTGCGCGCCGAGGGCGACGAGGCCCCGGCCGGGCGTCCCTACACGTCCTTCCGCTACGACAACGCGCACGGTCAGCGCGTGCACGGCTTCTACGTCACGCCCCAGGGCGCGGGGCCGTTCCCGGTCCTGATCCGCCCGCACGGCGGGCCGACCTGGCTCGACGAGGACCGCTGGAACCCCGAGGTCCAGGCCTACGTGGACGCGGGGTTCGTGGTGGCGATGATCAACTACCGCGGCTCCACCGGCTACGGCGCCGAGTGGCGCGATGCCCTGATCGGCGACATCGGGGGACCGGAGCTCGAGGACCTGAACGCCGGGCTGACGTGGCTCGTCGACCACGGCATCGCCGATCCCGCTCGGGCCGTGATCGGCGGCTGGTCCTGGGGCGGCTACCTGACGCTGATGGAACTCGGCAAGCACCCGGACCTGTGGGTCTGCGGGATCGCGGGCATCCCGGTCGGCGACTACGAGCTGTCCTACGACGACATGTCGCCGGACCTGCAGGCCTACGACCGGGCGCTGCTCGGCGGGACGCCGTCCGAGGTCCCGGAGCTGATGCGCGACCGCAACCCGATCTACTTCGCGGATGCGGTCCGGGTGCCGGTGCTGTTCCTGATCGGCGAGAACGACAGCCGCTGCCCGTACCGGCAGGCGATGGCCTACGTGGAGAAGCTCGCCGCCCGGAGCCATCCGCACGAGGTGTACCTCTTCGGGACCGGCCACGGGTCCTACGACATCGAGGAGGAGATCCGTCAGCAGCGGGCGATCCTCGCCTTCCTGGCCCGCAACGTCCCCGCGGGCTGAGCCCGCCCGCGTCGCGCGGGGCCGGTGCTAGCGTGGCCGCATGTCCCCGTGGATCGCGATCCCCGTCGCGCTCGTCCTGGCCTACGTGATCTGGCGGGTCGGGATCGCCACGCTCCGCTCCCTGACGAGCGACCCGGCGCGTCTCCAGAAGCCCGAGGTCGAGGACGTCGAGGAGCTCGAGGTCTTCCTGGTCTGCGGGGAGTGCGGCACCGAGTTCCGGGTCACCCGCCTGGGTGAGCTCCAGATCCCGCGCCACTGCGGCGAGCCGATGCATGTGGAGCGCCGCCCGGTCGGCTGAGTTCCCACCGGTTATCCACAGGCCGGCCCCCGGCCATCCACCGGGTTCTCCACATCGCGTGAACGCACGACGACGGGAGGTCGAACCCGCAGGCGTTCTCCACCATGTGGAAAGTCCCTGTGGAAGGATCACACGGCTGTGATTCAGGGAGGGTCGAGCCGGGAGGCGTTGCGGCGCCGTCCGCCTCAGCGGATGCCGGTGGTTCCGAGGAACCCGACGGCGATCAGCCCAAGGCCGACCATCAGGGCGATCGAGTTCGTCTGACCGCCGGTGAACGGCAGGATCCCCATGTAGTTCAGGACGATCACGATCACGCCCAGGCCCATGATCCCGAGCACGAGCGGCGGGTACCAGCGGGGGCTGGACTTCGCCTTCGGCTTCGGCTTGTCCGGCCCGACCTGGTACCGGCCCTTCGGCTTCGTCTTCTGGCGACCGCGGGACTTCGGCATGTCAGGGATGGTACCCGGGCACCAGGCGCAGCGCCGAGATCGCGGCCGCCTCGACCGCCGGCCGGGTGAAGGGGAGCGGGCGGAGCTCGCCGGCGAGCCAGAGGGCCGACTGATCGCTCCAGTGCGGCGACGCCGGGTTGCCGGAGTTGCCGGCCGGCAGGACCCCCATCGACCGGTCGAGGTCGCCCAGGTCGTAGACGGCGCGCCACGAGGGGATCACCGCGGTCGGGTACCCGTCGCGGCCGTCGAACCCGCCCTGCGCCACGGTCTGCTCGTCGCCGCCGAACGGCGCGTCGACCGCGGTGAACACCGACTCGAGCCCGGGCAGCGCTCCCAGCGGATGGATCAGACGGACGCGGTGAAGCGCGCCCCAGCTCCAGCCGGACGGATCCGGCCCGAGACGGTCGGTCAGCTCGGCCAGCGCGTCGCCCAGCGCCGCGTCGAGCAGGACGTCGCGGGCGTCGGCGGGCGACCCGCCGCCGAGGTCATCGCCGAACCACGCGGCGGACGGCTCCCGCAGCAGCTCCGGCAGCACCTCGCACTGGAAGACCTCGCGCCAGGCGTGGTACGCGCGGAACAGATCCTCGCCCAGGCGCGGGATCAGGATCCGCCGCGCGATGTGCCGGCACCACGCGTTGAACACGGCGGCGCCGGCGGAGTCGGCGGCCATGTCGCCGTCCCAGGTCCCGAGGAGCTCGAGGGCCTTGCGCTCCGCGTCGTCGGCCGGCTCGAGCGCCAGCAGGAGCGGCAGCGTCGCGCGGGCCGGTTGCGAGACGGTGTCGGCCTGGATCCGCGCGAACGACGCGACGTCGTGCCGCTCGGTCGCCTCCAGCAGCTCGACGATGCGCCGCGCGCGGTACGGCGTGTGGAAGTCGTCGCCGATCCGGTGCGGGTAGTCGTCGTCGTGGGTCCGGTTGTTCGCCGTGGCCACGAAACCTCGGGTGGGGTTCTCGCACCAGGGCAGCCGGTCGAACGGCAGGAACCCGTCCCACTCGTGCGTGTCGGTCCACCCGGGCACCGGGGCGGTGTGGGCCCCGCCGCGCCGGATCGGGTAGAGCCCGGTGCACTGGTACCCGATCGTCCCCTCGACGTCCGCGTACACGACGTTCTGCCCGGGGCACTCGAGGGCGACGGCGGCCCGCCGGAAGGTTGCGAAGTCGGTCGCGGCGGCCGCGTCGAGGACGATCGACGGCCGGCTGGCCCGGTCGAACCCGGTCCAGCGGAGCGCGTACACCGGACCCGGCGGCAGCGGCCGGATCTCGGGATCGACCTCGCCCTCGACGTAGCGCTCCAGGATCGGCCCGTGCCGGGTCTCGCGGACGTCGAACGCGACCGGGTCCGCGGCCCCGCGCACGGCGATCTCCTCGCGCCGGAACGCGAGCGGCTCCCACGCCCCCAGGTACTCGGCGGCCGTCCCGTCCTCGTTCAGCCGCTCGACGTACAGGTCCTGCACGTCGCCGGTCACGTTCGTCACGCCCCACGCGTGGTGCGCGGTCGTCCCCAGCAGGACGCCGGGCGAGAAGATCAGTCCGACCCCGCGCGCCTCGTATCCGCGCGCGCGCAGGTGCAGCTCGATCCACGGGCTGGGCTGGAGCGCCAGCAGGTGGGGGTCGTTCGCCAGCAGCGGCTTGCCGCTCGCGGTCCGCGTCCCGTCCACGACCCAGTCGTTCGATCCCTGGCCCTTCGTGCGCGGCGCGGCGTCCAGCAGGCGCCCGTGGAGCGCGCCCGCGGCGATCGTCGGCGCGTCCTCGGGCAGCGGCGGCAGGAGGGTCCGCACGCCCTCGGGTCCGAGTCGCTCGCCGATCCACGCGCGCAGCAGCTCGGTGTCCCAGTTCCCGGACAGGCTCCAGGCCAGGTAGACGAAGGCCGAGGCCCAGGCCGCCTCGTCGGCCGGCAGGTCCGGCTCCACGTCGAGGAGCGTGTACTCGACGGGCTTGGCCGGCATCGCGTCGATCCACGCGAACACCCCGGCGCGGAACCGCTCGTGCATCGCGTGGGAGCGGTCGTCCCAGTCCGCCGCGACGCGCTCGCCCGCGCGATGGAACCCGATCGTCCGGGCGAACCGGTCGTCGTCGAGCGTCCGGTCCGCGAACACCTCCGAGAGCCGCCCGTTCGCCGCCCGGAGCGCGAGCTCGAGC
Source organism: Actinomycetota bacterium (assembly GCA_036555125.1). Lineage (GTDB taxonomy): Bacteria > Actinomycetota > UBA4738 > UBA4738 > HRBIN12 > DATBLY01. The sequence goes on from DATBLY010000053.1 coordinate 4,877, forward strand.
TGGAACAGCCGCTCGCCCGCCGTCACGAACCCCTGCGCGAACCACAGGTCGTCCTGGGTCTCGGCGGTGAGGTAGGGCACGCCCCACCGGTCGCGGAGGATCTCGACCGGCGCGTCGAGACCCGGGGCTTCGAGCTCGCCTTCCTGCGGGAACAGGGAGGCGGCCGCCATCGCGCGCAGCTGCTCGGCGAAGTCGCTCATCGGCGCGCCAGCCTACCGGCGCGCCACTAGGAGCCGAGCGCTTGGAGCCGCCGTTCGGCGTCGACCGCCTTGACGACGTTGCCCTTCCGTCGGTAGCGCTCGATGGCCGCGCGGAGGGCCTCGGCCGCCTCGGCGGGCTTGCCGCTCAGCGCGAGCGTCTCAGCCAGGCACACCAGGGCCTCGGCGTACAGGTCGAGGTAGTCGGTGGGGGCCACCGCTGCACGTCGGCAGCCTAGAACGACCGGACGGGAAGGGTCGGAGCGTCCTGAAGCTGAGCGTCCTAGCCGACGCTCACGTTCCCGAGCCAGCTCTGGTACAGGCGCGCGTACACGCCGCCGTTCGCGACCAGCGCCTCGTGCCGGCCCTCCTCGACGACGCGGCCGGCGTCGAAGACGAACACGTGGTCGGCCTGCTCAGCGGTCGACAGCCGGTGGGCGATCGTGACCACCGTCCGGCCGTGCGACAGGCGGCGCAGGGCCTCCGAGATCCGCTGCTCGGTGCCCGGGTCGACCGCGCTCGTCGCCTCGTCGAGGATCAGGAGGCCGGGCGACGCGATCTGGGCACGCGCGAGCGCGACGAGCTGACGCTCGCCCACCGACAGCGCCTCGCCTCGCTCGCCGGCGACCGTCTCCAGGCCGTCCGGCAGCTGGGCGACCCACTCGCCCAGGCCGAGTTCCTCGAACGCCGTCTCGACGTCGCGGTCGGTCGCGCCGGGACGTCCCTGGCGCACGTTCTCGCGGATCGTCGTGTCGAACAGGAACCCGTCCTGCGGCACCATCCGGATCGCCGTGCGGCGCGACGCCGGCGCGATCTCCCGCAGGTCGACGCCGTTCACGACGATCCGTCCCTCCACCGGGTCGGCCAGCCGCGAGAGGAGCTTCGCGAACGTCGTCTTGCCGCAGCCGGTCTCGCCGACGATCGCGACGTGGCCGCCGGGCCGGATGTGGAGCGACACGCCGTGCAGCACGTGGTCGCTGTCCGGGTACGCGTAGCGGACGTCCTCGGTCCGCACGTCGAGCGCGCCGTGCTCGAGGACCACGCCGGGCTCGGGCTCGACGATCTCGACCGGCAGGTCGATCACGGTGAGGATCTTGCGCCAGCCCGCGATCGCGGTCTGCGTCTCCGAGTAGATCTCGGGCAGGTCGGCGAACGGGCGCAGGAAGAGATCGGCCAGGAACAGGAACGCCGTGACCCGGCCGACCGTGAGCCCCCACGACTCCCCGTAGAACGCCCCCAGGACCACGACGGTCGCGATCCCCAACGCCTGGAACAGCACGGCGACCGGGAAGAGCGTGGCCGCGCGCCGGTGGGCCGTCATCTGCGCGCGGTACCGGTTGCCGATCGCGTTCGCGACGCGGCCGTGGACCGATTCGTCCAGCCCGTACGCGCGCACGACCGCGGCGCCCATCACCGACTCGGACACCTCCGAGAGCATCTCGCCGACCCGCGTGCGGACCAGGGAGTAGGCGCTCGTGAACCCCGCCTGGAGCTTCCCGACCACGAGCAGCAACGGGATCACGAGCAGCACCAAGGGGATCGTGAGCTGCCACGAGTAGACGAGCATCAGCAGCAGGGCCCCCGCGATCTGCGCGGCCGAGATCAGCCACGCGATCCCGCCCCACTCCGTGAACTCGGCGAGCGAGTCGACGTCGGCGGTCACCCGCGAGACGAAGATCCCGCGCTTCTCCTTCGTCTGCTCGGCGACCGAGAGCTCGTGGATGTGGGCGAACGTCCGAACGCGCAGGTTCTTGAGCGCGTGCTCGGACGCGGTGACGAGGCGTCGGCCGGCGGCCCGGCCGGCGATGTAGGACCCCGTAACCAGCACGAGCGCGATCCCGCAGATCGAGTACACGTACGCCGCCTGGAACCCGCCGTCGAACCCGTGGTCGAAGATCTTCTGGATCAGGATCGGGACGACGAGCGTCGCCACGATCACGGCGAACGACAGGATCAGCGTGAACCCGAGCCCCGTGCGGAGCTCGGGGCTCTCGCGGAGCCCGCGCCGGAGCACCGCCCACGTCTTCTGGAGCTCCGGGGGAACCGGCAGGTCGTCGTCGAGCGGGATCGTCGGCTCGGCCATCACACCTCTCCCCGCTCGTAGGCGCGCACGATCTGCGCGTACCGCGGCTCGGCGGTCAGCAGCTCGTCGTGGGCTCCGGTCGCCACGATCCGCCCGTCGTCGAGCACGAGCACCCGGTCGGCGAGCGTGATCGTCGACAGGCGGTAGGCGACGACGATCAGGGTCGCATCGTGGGCCTCGCGCAGGCCGTTCAGGATCTCCGCCTCGATCGTCGGGTCGACGGCGCTCGTCGCGTCGTCGAGGATCAGGATCCGCGGGTGGCGCACCAGGGCGCGAGCCAGCGCCACGCGCTGGCGCTGCCCGCCCGAGAGGGTGACGCCCCGCTCGCCGACGAGCGTGTCGTAGCCCCTCGGCATGCGCTCGATGAACCCGTGGGCGCGAGCGAGCTGTGCGGCCGCCTCGATCCGCGCGTCGCTCGCGCCGGAGTCCAGGGCGATGTTCGCGCGCAGGCTCGCCGCGAACAGGAAGCTCTCCTGGAACACGAGCGCCGCCGTCGTGCGGAGCTCGAGCGGATCGACGTGGCGGACGTTCACGCCGCCGACCAGGACCTCGCCCGCATCGGGGTCGTCGAGGCGGACCATCAGCTGGGCCAGCACGCTCTTGCCCGAGCCCGTCGGCCCGACGATCGCGACGGACTCGTTCGGCCGGACCTCCAGGTCGACGCCGGACAGGATCGGCAGGCCGTCCAGGTGGTAGTCGAGCGCCTGGACCTCGATCCCCAGCGGTCCGTCGGGCAGGTGCACCGGGCGTGCCGGCGGCGCGACCGTGACCGGCTGGGCCAGCACCTGGTCGACCCGGTCCTTGCCGACCAGCGCGCGCGGCAGCTCGGCCAGGATCCACCCGATGAACCGCATCGGCCACGCGAGGAGGTTGAACAGCGCGACGAACTGCACCAGCGTCCCGAGCGTCACGTCGCCGCGCGAGACCCGCCAGGAGCCGACGCCGAGCAGCAGGATGATGCCGACCGACGGCAGGGCCTCGAGCGCGGGCTCGAACCCGGCCCGGATGTTCCCCGCCTCGACCCGCTCCTTCCGCAGCTCCTCGGCTCGCGCCGCCAGCCGCTCCGTCTCGGCGTCCTCACGCCCCAGGGTCTTCACGATCAGGGCTCCGTCGATCGACTCGTGGACGACCGCGGAGACGTCGCCGATCCGCTCCTGCGCGCGCTCGACCGGTCCCTGCACCCGGCGGGCGAACGAGCGGTTCATCAGCGCGAGGGTGGGGATCACGAGCAAGCCGATCGCCGCCAGGTACGGGTCCGTCAGGATCAGCGAGACCATCGCGAACAGGACCAGGAACAGCACGCCGGTCGCGAACGGGACGGGGTAGATCACCTCGACCGCCGCGTTCACGTCGGCCTCCATGTGGGCGAGCAGCTCGCCGGTCGGCGTGGCCTTGTGGTACGCGACCGGCAGCTCTTTGTACCGCTCGGCCACCTGGAGCCGGATCGTCCGCATCATGCGTTCGCCCGTCATGCCGCTGAAGTAGCGGCGCAGGCCGATCCCGAGCGCGCGGACCGCCGCCACGCCGACGATCGCCGCCGCGCCGAGCCAGATCGTGCGAGCGTCCACGCCACCCGAGAAGGCGGGCACCAGCACCTGATTCGTGACCCGCCCGAGGACGGCGGTCGTCGCGATCCCCCCGATGGCGAACAGGAGCGCGCCGAACAGCGAAACGGCGAATGGGCCCGGGTGCGTCCGGATGTAGGAGGCGACGAGGCGCATCCCGCGCAGGAACATCCCTCGGGAGGCGTCGTGCTGCTCGATCGGTTCGGCGGTCACGCTCATGGCAGGCTCCGGGTCGGGGCATGCGTCGTGGAGCAGGCTCGACGGGCACCGCGGGGCGGGCTCGGTCGATCGCGGAACGTGGTCGGACGGCGGCGGATGAGGATCACGGTCGGGCTCCTGGCGTCGGGGGGCGACGGCGCTTCACGCCCGATCGGGACGGGGGCGTGGCGCGGAGGAGGACCGAGTCACCTCATCGCAGGCGATGCTACCGAACCGAGGCGCGCGATGCTCGCCCCGGAGCGCCGAAGTTGAGCGCCCGGACCGCGGCTGGAATGATGCGGGGATGACCGAGCATCGTCCCTGGTTCACGACCTGGCGCACCGGCGTCCCCAAGACCGCCGAGCCGTACCCCGAGACCTCCGTGTTCTCGTTGCTGGCCGACTCCGCGGCGGAGTTCCCCGACCGGCCGGCGATCGCGTTCCTGGGCAAGCACCTCAGCTACCGGACGCTGCTGTCCGAGGTCGAACGGTTCTCGGGCGTGCTGGCGGACCTGGGGGTCCGCAAGGGTGACCGCGTCGGCCTGCTGCTGCCGAACTCACCCCAGTACGTGATCGCGTGGTACGCGACCGTGCGGATCGGAGCGGTCGCCGTCGGCAACAACCCGCTCTACACCCAGCGCGAGCTCACGCACCAGATCAAGGACTCCGATCCCGCGGCGATGGTCGTGTTGGACCAGCTCTACCCCAGCTGGGCCGCGATCGCGGCCGACGTCGGGGTGGATCGAGTCATCGTCACGAAGATCACCGATTACATGCGGTTCCCGCTGAACATCCTCGCGCCCCTCAAGTTCAAGCGCGAGGCGAAGCACGAGGGCAAGCCCTGGCCTCCGGTGCCATCGGGCGCGCCGGTGCGGTGGTGGAAGGACGCGATGGCCAAGGTCGGCGCGGTCCCGCCGGTCGCCCAGGTGGACCCGCGTTCCGATCCCGCCGCCTTCATCTACACGGGCGGGACGACGGGCCTGTCGAAGGGCGCGATGCTCTCGCACTACAACCTCGTCGCGAACGTGCTGCAGACCGCGCCCTGCATCACCGACTTCGAGCGCGGCAAGGATGGCGTGATGTGCATCCTTCCGTTCTTCCACTCGTTCGGGACCGTCGCGATGGGCTTCGGGATCTTGCAGGGCGGGATGCTCGTGCTGCTGCCGCGGTTCGACCTGCAGATGGCACTGAAGCAGCTCGCGAAGGAACGGCCGTCGTTCTTCCCGGGCGTGCCGCGGTTGTTCGTCGCGCTGAACGAGGCGCCGGAGACGCAGAAGTACGACCTGAAGTCGGTCAAGGCGTGCATCTCGGGCGCCGCCCCGCTGCCGAAGGCGGTCGCGGACAGGTTCCACGAGATCACCGGCGGGGCGAAGCTGGTCGAGGGCTACGGCCTGACCGAGTGCTCGCCCGTCACGCACGTGAACCCGTTCGATGCTCCGCACCCGGGGACGATCGGGGTCCCGGTCCTGGACACGGACTGCAAGATCGTGGACCTGAGCGATCCCGACCGCGCGGTCGAGCCCGGTGAGCGCGGCGAGCTGTGCATCCAGGGACCGCAGGTGATGCTCGGCTACTGGCGCCGTCCCGAGGCGACGGCGGAGATGATCCGCAACGGGTGGCTGCACACCGGGGACATCGCGATCATGGACGAGGACGGGTTCTTCCGGATCGTCGACCGGTTGAAGGACATGATCCTCGTCTCCGGGTTCAACGTGTATCCGACCGAGGTCGAGGACGTGCTGTACCACCACCCGAAGATCGCGAAGTGCTCGGTCGTGGGGCTGCCCGACGCGACCACCGGCGAGCGCGTGAAGGCGTTCGTCGTGCTGAAGCCGGGCGAGTCGGCGACCGCCGAGGAGCTCGACGCGTGGTGCCGCGATCCGAAGCAGGGCCTGACCGGCTACCGCGTCCCGAAGGAATGGGAGTTCCGCGATCAGCTCCCCGAGACGCTGATCGGCAAGGTGCTGCGGCGCGTGCTCCAGGACGAGGAGCTCCACAAGGCCGGGGCGACCGTCGCGCCGACCGCCGCCGAGCCCACGGCGTGACGCCGATCTACTGGCCGATCGACGACGACGCCGTCGTCCGCACGTTCACGCCCGACGACGCCGAGGAGGTCTTCGCCCTCGTCGAGGCGAACCGGGCCCGTCTGGAGGCGTGGATGCCCTGGACGGAGTCGACGCGGTCGGCCGCCGACGTCGTGGACTTCATCGAGCGGTCGCTCGCGTCCGAGCACGACCTGGAGGCGAACGGGATCTGGGTCGACGGGCGCGCCGCCGGGACGATCGGCCTCCGGGTGAACCTGCTGGTGAACAACGGCGAGCTGGGCTACTGGATCGGCGAGGAGTTCGAGGGACGCGGGCTGGTGACCCGCGCGTGCCGGCTGTTCATCGACCATGCCTTCGGCGAGCTGGGGCTGCATCGCATCTCGCTGCACGCCGGCGTCGAGAACCGGCGTTCGCGCGCGGTGGCCGAGCGGCTCGGCTTCACCGAGGAGGGCGTGATCCGCGACGGCGACCGGGTGGGCGGCGGACGGTACGTGGACCTGGTCGCGTACGGCCTGCTGGAGCACGAGTGGAGCTGAACCCCGCCCGCCGCCTGGACGCGGCGGTCTTCGACCTGTTCGGCACGCTCGTCCCCGAGTTCTCCCGGGATGAGTTCTTCGGCCACGTCCGTGCGATGGGCCGGGAACTCATGGTCGACCAGGACGCGTTCCAGGTGGCGTGGGAGGCGACGGCGTTCGAGCGCCAGACCGGCGTCTACCCGACGGTCGAGGCGAACGTCCGCGCGATCTGCGACGACCACCGGTGGGCGGTGGACGGTGCCGCGATGGTCCGGGCGCTGG
>DATBLY010000054.1:0-13048 GCA_036555125.1 Actinomycetota bacterium
CTCGGCCCCGATCGCGTCGAGCCGGACAGTGCGCGAGGCCTGCGATGCGAGCTCCTCACGCGCGGACGCCTCTCGCTCGACGGCTGCACGGAACGCGCGCTCGGCGTCGCCGCGCTCCGCGGCCACGGTGCGCAGCGCGACCTCCCGGTCGGCGAGCGCCCGCGCCGCCAGGCCACGCGCGTCCGCGGCCTCCAGGACCTGTCCGTCCAGCGCATCCAGCCTGGCGCGCGCCGCGGCGCGAGCCTCGAGCCCCTCGTCCCAGCCGACCTTCCTGCGATCGCGCTCGGCCCGCAACGCGCGCAGGCGTGCCGCGGCGAGGGACCGGGAGAGCTCCTCCGCCTGCGCGGTGAGCGTCTCGTGCTTCTTCGCCATCTCCGCCTGCTGCTGCAACGGCTTGAGCTGTCGCCGGAGCTCGCCGAGCACGTCCTGTAGGCGGAGCAGGTCCTGATCGAGGCCTGCCAGCTTGCGCTCGGCTCGCTCCTTGCGGCGGCGATGCTTCGCGATCCCGGCCGCCTCCTCGATGTACTTGCGACGGTCCTCGGGTCGCGCCAGCAGGACCTCCTCGAGCTGGCCCTGTCCGACGACGGTATGGAGCGCCCGGCCGATCCCCGATTCGGACAGCAGCTCCTGCACGTCGAGGAGGCGCACGACCTGGCCGTTGATCCGGTACTCGCTCTCGCCCGAGCGGAAGATCGTCCGGCTCACCTCGATCTCGGTCATCGGCACGGGGATCTTCCCGGCCTCGTTGTCGATGACGAGCTTCACCTCGGCCATCCCGAGGGCGGGGCGCGAAGGCGTGCCGGCGAAGATCACGTCGGCCATCTGCCCGCCCCGGAGCGCGCGGGCCCCCTGTTCGCCGAGAGCCCAGCTGATCGCGTCGACGAGGTTGGACTTGCCGGAGCCGTTCGGTCCCACGATCGTGCTGACGCCCGGAACGAACTCCAAGACCGTCTTGTCCGCGAACGACTTGAACCCGCGGATGTGGATCTGGCGAAGGAACATGCCGCGCGATGCTAACAGTGGCCTCCGCGCGCCCCGGGGAGGTTGCCGGAGATTCCTCGCGGGCCGGCCGCCGACCCGTGCGCGGCGACGACTCAGCGGAGGACGCGGAACCCGGTCTCGCCGACGAACGGCTCGTCCTCGACCTCGATCCGGTCGACGCGGGCGTGGGGCGGGCCCTCTCGGCACCAGGCGAGCATCGTCCCGACGTCGCCGCTCGCGCCCTCGAAGACCGCCTCGACCTCACCGTCGGGGAGGTTGCGCACCCAGCCGGCGACGTCGAGCCTCCGGGCGAGCTCGGCGCAGGAGGAGCGGTAGAAGACGCCCTGGACGCGCCCCGCCACGCGCACGTGCGCGCGCCTGGCCGATCCCGTGGAGGCGTCCATGCGACGGACTCTCCCATGGTGCGCGGTACCCTGTCGGGCTGACGGGAGGGGTTCGACTGGCGACGTACGACGAGCGCACCGCGCTGCTGGTGGTGGACATGCAGAACGATTTCGCCGACCCCGCCGGGAGCCTCTACGTCCGCGGCGGCGAGGGGATCGTCCCCGTCGTCAACGAGGAGATCGCCGCCGCCGAGCGGGCCGGCGCGGCCGTCGTGTACACCCAGGATTGGCACCCACCCGTGACCCCGCACTTCCGCAAGGACGGCGGCATCTGGCCGGTCCACTGCGTCCAGGACACGTGGGGCGCCGCGTTCCATCCGGATCTGACGGTCGACGGCGAGGTCGTGCGCAAGGGCACGGATGGGAAGGACGGCTACTCGGGGTTCACGGCGCGCGACCCCAACACGTGGGAGATGGTCTCGACGGCGCTCGAAGACCTCCTGCGACGGCGGGGGGTCGAACGCCTCGTCGTCGGCGGCCTCGCCACCGACTACTGCGTCGTGGAGACGGTCCTGGACGCCCGGATGCTCGGGTTCCCGGTCCAGGTCCTCACGACCGCGATCCGGGCGGTCGACCTGGAGGCAGGCGACGGCGATCGCGCGATCGAGCGGATGCGCGACGCGGGAGCCGAGCTGCTCTAGACGACGACGTCGAGCTCTGGGCCGTCCGGGCCGGCGCCCGTCACGATTGGCACTGGGGACAGAAGTAGCCCGTGCGCCCGGCGATCTTCACGGTCTGGATCGGCGTCCGGCAGCGGCGGCACGGCTGCCCGACCCGCCCATAGACCTTCAGCTCCAGCTGGAACTCTCCGGGCTTGCCGAACAGGTCGACGTACGCCTCGTCGTCGAGGGTCGTGCCGCGCGCCTTGATCGCGTCCTGCAGCGTCTCCTGGATCGCGCGGTAGAGGCGCCGCACCTCCTGCGACGACAGCGTGTCGGACATCCGGTCGTATCGGAGCCCGGCGGCGAACAGGACCTCGTCGGAGTAGATGTTGCCGAGGCCCGCGATGAACTTCTGGTCCATCAGGAGCGGCTTCATCTTGGACGCGCGCTCGGCGAGCAGGTACTGGAAGGTCGGCCAGGTGAACACCTGATCCAGCGGGTCGATCGCGAGGTGCTGCAGCTCCTTGACCTTCCCGAGCTCGTCGCTCCCGGTCACGAACATCTCTCCGAAGGTCCGGGGGTCGATGAACCGCAGGTCGCCTCCCTGCTGGAACGTCAGCACCACATGGGTGTGCGGGGCGAGCGCCACGCGCCCGTTCCCTCGCTGGAACTGCCCGCTCATCCCGAAGTGCGTGACCAGCACGTCGCCGGAGTCCAGGTACAGCAGGAGGTACTTCCCGCGACGCTCGAGCTTCGTGATCTTCCGGCCGTCGAGCCGTGCGGTGAAGTCCTTGCGCTTGGCGTGGCGGCGGATCACGCGCATCGCGTTCTTCGAGGACTTGACCTCGGTCGTCTTGATGCGGCGGCCGACCACGTCCTTCTCGAGGTCGCGCCGCATCACCTCCACTTCGGGCAGCTCCACCCGTTCCCCCCTTCCGAGCGTTACGCGCCCTGGTGCCCGAGGCGCTCGGTGATCCGCGCGTAGGCCTCGCGGGCGGCCTGCTGCTCCGCTTCCTTCTTCGAGCGGCCGGAGCCCGTCCCGAGCGGCTCCCCGGCCAGGAAGACCGTGGCCGTGAACTCCTTCTGGTGGTCCGGCCCCCGTTCCTCGAGCCGATAGTCCGGCATCGCCCGGAGCTCCTGTGACGCCACCTCCTGCAGGATCGTCTTGTAGTCCCGGTCGCCCTCCCCCCGGACGTAGGCCTCCATCCGCGGCCGGAAGAGACGCTCGATCAGCGCGCGGGCGACGTCGAGGCCCTGATCCAGGTACACCGCGCCGAAGATCGCCTCCAGGCAGTCGGCCAGGATCGACGACTTGTCCCGACCGCCCGAGAGCTCCTCGCCGCGGCCGAGCCGCACCGCCAGTCCGACGCCGAGGGACCGGGCGACGTCGGCCAGCGCCACCATGTTGACGATGGCGGCTCGGAGCTTCGCGAGCGACCCCTCCGGCATCGTCGGGTACGCCGCGAACGCCATGTCGGTCACCACGAGCCCGAGCACCGAGTCCCCGAGGAACTCCAGGCGCTCGTTCGTGACCTCCTCGCCCTGCTCGAAGGCGTACGACCGGTGCGTGAGCGCGATCTCGCGAAGCCGTGGGTCGCGGAACGCGACGCCGAGGGCCCGTTCGAGGGATCCGACGGGCAGCTCGACGGCGGAGCTCACCGGGTCACTCGACCTCGATGGCCTGACGGCCGGCGTAGTAGCCGCAGTTGCCGCACACCCGATGCGGGAGCTTCGGCTGGTGGCACTGCGGGCAGTCGGCGTAGGCGGGAGGAGTCGCCTTCCAGGTCGCACGCCGCTTGCGGGTCTGCGTCTTGCTCTGCTTCTTCTTGGGGACGGCCATGTCGTTCCTTCCTATCGCTCGCGTTCGGCGGTGGGTTCCAGCAAGAGCGTCTCGAGCGCCGCCCACCGCGGGTCGCTCTGCTCGTGTCCGGGACACCCGTCGAGGTTCAGGTTCTCGCCGCACACGCCGCAGAGGCCTCGGCAATCGGGGCGGCACAGGGGTGCGAACGGCAGCTCCACGCCGACGACGTCGCGCAGGACCGGCTCCGGTTCGAGGAACCCATCGGGCGTCACGGGGTACGCGTCGTCGCCGGCATCCGGTTCCGATGAGAAGAGCTCCTGCAGCTCGATCTCGAACGTCCGGTCGAACTCGGTGAGGCATCGGGCGCATCGCACCCGCAACGAGCCGGTGATCGTCCCGGAGGCGAGGATGCCTTCGACCACCGACTCCAGCAGCAGTTCCCCGCGCACGGGACCCGTGACGGTGGCGAGCTCGACCTGCAACCCATCGAGCTCACCCTCGACGGCGAGCCGGCGCGACGCGCCGGGATGACCGACCAGGTCGCGGACGTCGATCGGGTCGAACGTCACCGCTGCTCCTCGTCGTAGGGCTCCGTGTCCCCGGGCGCGAACTCCGCTTCGGCGGCCGTCAGCGGCGCTCGGAGGCGCTCGCGTCCCTGCTCGACCTGGTCGAGGGTCTTCGCGAGGCCGCGCGTGGTCGCCTGCGCCTCCTCGAGGATCCGGCGCAGCGCGATCTCGAACTGGGCGAGCTTGGCGTCGACGTAGTCCTCGGCTTCGTCTCGCATGGTCCGAACCTGATCGTCCGCCTCGGCGACGAGACGATCCGCCTCCTCCCGCGCGCGCTCCACGACCTCTTCCTTGCGCGCCATCCGGAGCTGTTCTTCTTGGGCGGCCTCGACGAGCCTCTCGGCGTCGGCACGGGCCTTGGCGAGCAGCTCCTCCCGATCCTTCACGATCCACCGGGCCTGCTTGATCTCCTCGGGGAGGCTCTCCTGCATCTCCTGGAGCATCTCGAGCACCTCATCGCGGTTCACGAGGGCCGAGGACGACAACGGCATCGACTTCGCCTCGCGCACCATCTCTTCGAGCTGCTGGAGCCGTCCGGCCAGGTCCATCAGCCTCGATCCCCCAGACGCTCACGCAGCCGCACCGCGACCGCGTCGGGGACCAGGCCGTCCGCGCCGGCCCCGAACCGCGCCACCTCCTTGATCAGCGAAGACGACAGGAACGACCACGTGGGGTTCGTGGGCATGAACACCGTCTCGATCTGCCCGAGGCGCAGGTTCATCTGCGCCATCTGGATCTCGTACTCGTAGTCCGACACCGCCCGCAAGCCCTTCACGATCACGGTCGCGCCCTCGGACCGCGCGAACTCCACGAGCAGGCCGGCGAACCCCGCCACCTTGACGTTCGGCATCGCCGAACAGGCGTCCTCGAGCATCGCCACCCGTTCCTCGACGCCGAACAACGGCTCCTTGGCGGGGTTCTCGAGCACGCCGACGATGACCGCGTCGAACGCATCCGCCGCGCGGCCGATGATGTCGAGATGACCGTTGGTCACCGGGTCGAACGTGCCCGGACACAGGGCGGTCAGGCCCATCGAACCTCCTGGAACAGGATGAGGAGGCTGTCGCCGTATCGCAGACGCCTCGCGACGGCCCAGTCTACCGGAATCACAGGCATGGAACTCCTGTTCGCGCGGGTCAGCACCACCGTCCACCCCTCCGGTGCGAGCCATCCCTCGGCCAGGCGGGCAAGGATCCGCTCGAGCTCGGGTCCCTCGAGGTCGTAGGGCGGGTCCAGGAACACGAGGTCGAACGGCCCTTCGGGCCGATCCTCCCGAGCGAGGAACGACTCGGCGTCGGCCTGCCGCACGGTCGCTCGTCGCGCGAGGCGCGTCCGGGCGAGGTTCTCCCGCACCGCCGCCGTCGCCCGCCCGGACCGATCGACGAGGACCGCGTGCTCGGCCCCACGGGACAGGGCCTCGATCCCGAGCGCCCCCGTCCCGGCGAACAGGTCCAGGACGATCGCGCCCGCGACGCGCTCGCCGAGGCTCGAGAAGACCCCCTCGCGCGCGCGGTCCGACACCGGCCGCGCGCCCGGCGGCACGACGCCGAGGCGCGTTCCCTTCGCCGTCCCCGCGATCACCCGCATGCTCGGAGCCTATCGGCGACCCGGCCGGGCTCCGGCGGCGACGATCACTCGTGTCCGACGAGCCCCTGACGGTGCGCGTGCCGGACCAGTTCGGCTCGGGTCCGCACCCCGAGCTTGGCGTTCATGCTCGATCGGTGGCTCTCCACGGTGCGGAGAGACAGGTGCAGCATCGCTGCGATCTCCGCGTTCGTGTGTCCGAGCGCCACCAGGCGCAGGACCTGGATCTCACGGGGCGTCAGCACCTCGGACGCGGACGCGTGCACCGCCGCGGGGGCCTGGCGGTACCCGGCGAGCGCCGCGCCCATCGACGGTTGGAGGTAGTCCTCCCCTCGGGCAACCCGTCGGACAGCGTCCGTGAGCTCCGTGGAGGCTGCCTCCTTCAACATGTAGCCGCGCGCTCCGGCCGCGAAGCACAGGTGGACGTCGGCGGGGTTGTCCACCATCGTCAGCACGAGGATGCCCGCATCGGGGAACCGGTCGTGGACGCGAGCGATCACGTCGGCGCCGCGCCCGTCCGGCATGACCAGGTCGCAGACGATCACCTGGGGGTCCGCGTCGGCCGAGACGGCGGTCGCGACCGAGGACGCCTCGGCGATCACGTGCAGATCCGGCTGCCGTTCGAGGAGGCTCCGCAGACCCTCGCGCATCATCACGTGATCGTCGACGAGCATGAGCCGGACACCGTCGTCGGTCACGCGAGGATTATCGTTCCGAAGCAACCCCGAGTGAAGCGCCCGACGGACGTTTCCCGGGCGGGATCTACGAGCTGAACAGCCACTCGATCGAGCCCGCGAACCGCTCGCGGAGCGTGTTCAGCAGGTCCGGATGCGCGACGAGCCGCGGATCGTCCGCGATCACGGCGAACGCTCGCTCCCGGGCGCGCCGGACGAGGTCCAGATCGTCGGCCAGACGCACGAGCTTCAGGTCGGGCATCCCGGACTGCCGGACGTCGAAGAGGGTTCCCTCGCCACGGAGCCGGAGGTCCTCGTCCGCCAGCTCGAAGCCGTCGGTCGTCCGCACCATGGCGTCGATCCGGGCCCGGGCCTCCGGGTTCTCGCCGTCGGAGCCATCGAAGAGCACGCAGGTGCCTGGGTGCGCTCCGCGGCCGATCCGACCTCGGAGCTGATGGAGCTGGGCCAGGCCGAAGCGCTCGGCGTTCTCTACGAGCATCACGGTGGCGTTGGGCACGTCCACACCCACCTCGATCACGGTCGTCGAGATGAGGATGTCCGTCTCACCGCCGCGGAACCGCTCCATCACCGCCGCCTTCTCCTTCGGCCGGATCCGCCCGTGGAGCAGGTCGACCCGGAGCTCGGGGAACACGTCGGCGGCCAACCGCTCGGCCTCGGCCTCGGCCGCCTTCACCTCGGCCCGGTTCGTCTCGTCGATCGCGGCGCACACGACGAACGCCTGCCGGCCCAGGGCGACCTCGCCGCGGACGAGCTCGTACGCGGCGGCGCGATCCGCCTCGGTGCGCGCGGCGACCGTCGTCACGGGACGACGGCCCGCAGGGAGCTCGTCGAGGATCACGACGTCGAGGTCGCCGTAGTAGGTCAGCGCGAGGGTCCGCGGGATCGGGGTCGCGGTCATGATCAGCACGTCCGGCTCCGGCCCCTTCCCCTTCAGGGCCATCCGCTGGTGCAGCCCGAACCGGTGCTGCTCGTCGACCACGGCCAGGGACAGGTCGCGGAACGTCACGGCCTCCTGCACCAGCGCGTGTGTGCCGATCACGAGGTCGATCTCACCGTCCGCGAGTCCCGACAGGATGCGGGCTCGGTCCTTCCCCGTGACGGCGGACGTGAGCAGGGCCCAGGCGATCCGTGTCTCGCCGGCGGCGGGACCGGCCGGTTCGTCCAACAGCGACGTCTGACCGTCGTCACGCGCCCGAGCCGGGAGGCCGAGGTACGGCGCGCCGCCGATCGGGGCGAGGAGGGCGGCCACCGAGATCGCGTGCTGTCCGGCGAGGACCTCGGTGGGCGCCATGATCGCCGCCTGATGACCCGAGCCGATCGCGACCGCGGCGGCGTGCACGGCGACGAGCGTCTTGCCGGCCCCGACGTCGCCCTGGAGCAGGACGTTCATCGGTCGCGGCAGCGCCATCGCGCGGTCGACGGCCTCGATCGCCCGCCGCTGGGCGGCCGTGGGCTCGAACGGGAGCGCGGCGTCGATCGCCCGCGTGAACGGGTTGTCGGGCCGGTGCGCGACGCCGGTCTGCTCGGCCGTGACGCGATGCTTGCGGAAGGCCACCCCGAGCTCCAGCGTGAACAACTCGTCGAACTTGAGTCGCTGCCGGGCCCGGCGGAGCTGCCCGTCGTCGTCGGGGAAGTGGATGGCCCGGATCGCGAGGTCGAACGGATCGAGGTCCTCGGCCGCGACGAGCTCCGGCGGCAGCGGATCCTCGATCGTCGGCAGACGCTCCAGGGCTCGATGGATCAGCTCCCGGATCGTGCGCGTTGCGATGCCGTCGGATGCCGGGTGGACCGGCGTGATCCGCCCCGTGTGGATCAGATCGGCGTCGTCGCCGCGGAGGAGCTCCACCTCCTGCTTCGCGAGCTGGAGGCGACCGCGGTAGCGCGTAACCACGCCGGACACGGCGAGCTCCTGACCTTCGCGATACTGGCTCGCGGTCCAGGGCTGGTTGAAGAACGTGAGGTCGAGGTAGCCGGTCCCATCACCCAGCGTGACGGTCACCATGGTCTGGTGCCGCCGGGTCTGGCGTTTGAAGACCTTGTGGACGCGGGCGATCACCGTGGCGTACTGCCCGATCCTGAGCGTGCGGATCGTCTCCACCTTCGAGCGGTCGATGTACCGGCGCGGGTAGTGCTCCAGGAGGTCGCGCACCGTGCGGATGCCGAGGGACTCCTCGAGGACCACGTGAGCCTCGGGGCCCTTCGTGCGGCCGCCCGCGCGCCGCATGGCGATGCGGCGGTCGATCTCGATCACGGGGGCGTCGAGCGTCAGCGGCACGCGGGGATCCGGGACATGGCCGATCCCTATCATCACATCGTCGTCGGCTGGAGCCCGCCCACCCGCAGCCGTAGGCTGCGCGGGGGTTGCGATGGAGACGCGGAAGCTGGTCACGGTGCTGTTCTGCGATCTCGTGGGCTCCACGGAGCTGGCCGGGTCCCTCGACGCCGAGACGTTGCACGCGATCCTCGCCCGCTACTTCGACCGGATGCGCGCCGTGCTCCAACGGCACGGGGGCCTGGTCGAGAAGTTCATCGGGGACGCGGTGATGGCCGTGTTCGGCGTCCCGGTCGTTCACGAGGACGACGCGATCCGGGCCGTTCGCGCCGCGATCGAGATGCGGGCGGAGATCGATGGCCTCAATCGCGAGCTCGAGGACGAGCGCGGGATGCGACTGATGACGCGGGTCGGCATCGCGAGCGGGGAGGTCGTGGTCGGTCGGCCAGACGCGGGATCGGCCCGCGTGACGGGCTCGATCGTGAACCTCGCCGCCCGCTTGGAGCAGTCGGCCGGTGCCGACGAGATCGTCCTCGGCGTGGAGACCCATCGCCTGGTGCGCGACGCGGTCGAGGTCGAGCCGCTGGACGCGTTGCACCTGAAGGGGTTCCGGGATCCGGTGCCCGCGTTCCGCCTCGTCGCGCTCGCGGGGGCCGCCCAGGGGCACGCGCGGCGCCTCGATGCGCCGCTGGTCGACCGGGAGGCCGAGCGCTCCCTCTTGGAGCAGGCGCTCGACCGGGTCGTCGCCGGCCGCCGCTGTCAGCTCTTCACGCTCCTCGGCTCCCCGGGGATCGGGAAGTCCCGCCTCGTCGAGGAGTTCCTGAAACCGAACCGCGACCGAGCCCTGACGCTGCAGGGTCGCTGCCTGCCCTACGGCGCCGGCATCACGTTCTGGCCGATCGCCGAGGTCGTCGAGCAGGCCACCGGCGTGTCGGTCGCGGACGATCGCGAGCTGGTCCGGCGGGGGCTCGAGCGCATCCTCGCGCCCGTCGACCGCGGGGCCGTGATCGCCGAGCGCGTCGGACAGGCGATCGGGCTCACCCCGGGGGCGCCGTCCCCCGAGGAGCTCCTGTGGGCGATCCGGCGGTTCTTCGAGTCCCTCGCCTCCCGTCCGCTCGTGTTGGTGTTCGACGACATCCATTGGGGAGAGCCCACGTTCCTGGAGCTGATCGAGCACGTGGCCGATCGATCCCGCGACGCCCCGATCATGCTCCTGTGCGTCGCCCGACCGGAGCTGTTCGAGGCCCGGCCGAGCTGGGGCGGGGGGAAGCTGAACGCCACCACGGTCCTGTTGGAGCCGCTCGCGGCCGACGACGTCGACCGGCTCCTCGCGAACCTGTTCGTCGAGGGGGAGCTCGACCCCGACGCCAACCGCCTCATCTCGGCGGCGGCCGGGGGCAACCCGCTCTTCGCGGAGGAGATCGTCTCCATGCTGATCGACGAGCGGGCGCTCGAGCTGCGCGAGGGTCGCTGGACACCGGCGCGGGACCTGACGGACGTGCCGATCCCATCGACGATCTCGGGCCTGCTGACGGCCCGGCTGGACCGGCTCGAGCCGGCGGAGCGCGCGATGCTTCAGCGCGCGTCCGTGATCGGCCGCGACTTCTCGATCGGCGAGCTCGGCGCGATCTCCCCGACCGAGGAGCGCGCTTCCCTCGAGCGGACCGTCGAGACGGTAGCGAGCAAGGAACTGATCCGGCCCCTCGCCGCACCGCCCGGCGAGGAGCGGTGGCGGTTCCGGCACCTGATGATCCGCGACGTCGCCTACGAGGGGATCGCGAAGGGCGTGCGGGCCGGCTACCACGAACGCTACGCGGACCTCCTGGAGGAGCGTGCCGGGCACCGGCTCGAGGAGCTCGAGGAGATCGTCGCGTATCACCTCGATCAGGCGTACCGGTACCGCAGCGAGGTCGGACCGGCCGACGCGTCCGTCGGCGTGCTCGGGGTGCGGGCGGGCTCCCGGTTCGCCGGCGCGGGGGTCCGCGCCGTGACCCGCGGCGACACGGCGGCCACCGTGAAGCTCCTCGGCAGGGCGGCCGAGCTCCTGCCCGCCGACGACCGGCGCCGGATCGCGTTCCTCCCGCTCCTCGCCGACGCGCTGTTCCAGCTGGGCGAGCGCGAGCGCGCCGAGTCCGCGCTGGACGAGATGCGTGCGTCGGCCGAGCGGGCGGCCGAGCCCGGTCTGGTCGCCCGGGCCGAGCTGGAGCGCTACACGTGGCGTCTGATCACGGACCCGGCCTCGACCGACGGCGAGGGTCTGCGGCGGGTCGCCGAGCGCGCCGTCCGGATCTGCGAGGAGCGAGGCGAGACCGACCAGCTCCCGGCCGCGCTGGAATCGCTGACGATCGCTCACCGCCTCGTGACCGGCGACGCCGCCGCGATGCTCGCGGCCTCCGAGCGTGGGCTCGGGCTGGCGCGCGACCTGGACGCGGGCGCCGGGTTCCCCGTGGGCGACGTCAACCTAGAGGGCGTGGCGGGGGCGCTGATCCTCGGGGCGACGCCGTACCCCGACGTCCTCGTTCGGCTCGCCGAGCTGGCCGCCGACCTCCGGGGCCCGATGGCCCAGGCGACGATCGGCCTCCACGAGGCCTTCGCCCTGGGGCGGACCGGGCGGTTCGCCGACGCGCGCGCGCGCAGCGCCGCGTCCGCCGGGATCTTCGACGACCTCGGTCAGCGACGCTGGGTGGCCGAGACGCGGCACACGGACGGCCTGATCGCTCGATGGGAGGGCGACCTCGAGACGTCCGCCGACCGGATCGGGGCCGCGTACCGGTCCTTCGCCGATCGCGGCGAGGCGTCCGACGCCGCGCTCACGGCGACCGATCTGGCCGACGTGCTGTACGAGCTGGGACGACTCGATGAGGCGGAGCGGCTCGTCCGCGCCGTCGAGCGCGAGATGCCCGGCTACGCCCTGGAGCCGGCGATCGCGTGGCGCCGGGTCCGGGCGAAGCTCCTCGCGACGCGCGGCGAGACGGAGCAGGCGGAGCGCCGCGCTCGCGAGGCCGAGACGATCGCGGCGCGCACGGACTTCCTCGCGTTGCAGGCCGGATCGTTGCACGACCTCGCCGTGGTCCTGGCGCTCGCGGGGCGCTCCGCCGAGGCGATGGCCGCGGCGGCCCGCGCGGTCGAGGTGTTCGAACGCAAAGGCGACGCGGTCGGAGCGGCGGCCGCGCGGTCGCTCTCGCCGGTCGGCGACCCCGGTGGGAGCTCCGCCTAGCCGCTCAGCCCCATCCTGGCGCGGAGCGAGTCGACCCCCTTCTTGCGAGCCTTCACGGCGGCCTTCGCCGTCTTGGCCTCTTCCCCTTCGTACAGGTTGGGGTAGCGGCGGAAGTCCGCGTAGGACGTCTCGCTCCGGACGACCCCGGGGATCCCGTGCAGGTCCCTCAGGACCACGTCGGCCACGTCCTGGTACTCCTCGGCCCCGAGGACGAGGAGCACGTCGAACGATCCGTACACGGTCGCCGCCCCGTCGAAGCCGTCGAGCTGCGCCAGCATCGGGAGGATCTGGAGCGCGCTCCCGGGCTCCACCCACAGCCGCGAGATCGCGACGACGTCGCACTTCTTGATCTTGAGCGTGTACACCCTGTCGTCGTTGCCGTCTTGATGCGAGGTCGCCTGCGTCGCGTACTCGCACCGGCAGCCGAGCTCCCAGATGGGCCCCGCGATCAGGTCCTGCATCGTCGCGAGCTGACCGTGCGGAGCCCACAGGTGCACGAACGCCTTGTAGGCACCCACGAACTCGGCGGCCGCGAGGATCGCGGGCTCCTCTCGCGAGGTCTCCCCGGTGGGCAGGCCCGCTTGGAGGATGTCGACCACCTCGCGGAGCGAGCGCTCCCCCTCGATGTGATCGACGAACAGGAACGAGTGGAGCCCGTGGAGCGCGTACCACTCCCACCGCTCCCGCTCGGCGGGGTCCAGCTGCGTCAGATCCATCGTTCCTCCCTCCGGCGGGCGTGGTCCACTCTGCACCGGAAGGGGTCCCGCATGCAAGGGCCGGGGGCGCGAGGACGTCTGCTACCCTGGTTCGGCCATGGCAGCCGTCTGCGATATCTGTGGGAAGAAGCCGTTCTTCGGCAAGGCCGTCACGTTCTCGCACAAGCGCAACAACCGTCGCTGGGACCCGAACATCCAGCGGGTGCGAGC
>DATBLY010000075.1:0-2517 GCA_036555125.1 Actinomycetota bacterium
CGTAGCGTTCGACGAGGTCGACGCGGTCCTCGCGACCGGTGAACGCCAGGTACCGGAGCGTCTCGTCGTCGATCGGGAAGTAGGACGACGTCGCGCCGTACTCCGGGCACATGTTCGACAGCGTCGCGCGGTCGGCGATCGAGAGCGTCGACAGCCCGTCGCCGAAGAACTCGACGAACCGTGCCACGACCCCATGCGCGCGGAGCATCTCGGTGAGGGTCAGGACCAGATCCGTCGCCGTCGTCCCCGCCGGGAGCGCGCCCACGATCCGGATGCCGACGACGTCCGGCTGCGGCAGGAAGATCGGCTGGCCGAGCATCGCCGCCTCGGCCTCGATCCCGCCGACGCCCCACCCCAGGATGCCCAGCCCGTTGATCATCGTCGTGTGCGAGTCGGTCCCGACGACCGTGTCGGGGAACGCGATGCCATCGCGCACGGTCACGACCTGGCCCAGGTGCTCCAGGTTCACCTGGTGGCAGATCCCGGCGCCGGGTGGCACGACGCGCAGCCCGTCGAACGCCTGCTGCGCCCAGCGCAGCAGCGTGTAGCGCTCGGCGTTGCGCCGGTACTCCCACTCGATGTTCGCGGCGTACGCCCCCTCGCTGCGGAACAGGTCGACCTGCACCGAGTGGTCGATCACGAGGTCCGCCGGCACGAGCGGGTTCACCTTCGCGGGATCGCCGCCGTAGCGCGCCATCGCCGAGCGCATCGCGGCCAGATCGACGACCGCCGGGACGCCGGTGAGGTCCTGCATCAGCACGCGGCCGGGCATGAACGCGATGTCGCCCGCGGGCCCGGGCCACGCGGCCAGCGCGCGCACGTCGTCGTCGGACACGTCGCGCGTGCCCGCGCGACGCAGGATGTTCTCGAGGAGGATCAGGACGGTCTTGGGCAGGCGGGCCAGGTCACCGACGCCCTGGTCCGAGAGCCAGCTCAGGCGGTGGAGGTCGACGGCGCCGTCGGCGGTCTCCAGCGTCCCGCGGGCGCCGGCCAGTTCGGAGGTCATCGGTGGGTCGCTTCCCTTCGTCACGAGACGGCCCTTCCATCCTCCCACGCCGGACCGAGCGCTCCGCCCGTGTTGGGAGGGGTCAGTCGATCCGAGGCTCCGCCGCCCGGGCGGCCTTGATCGCTTCCTTGTGCTCCATCCGCTTCGCGCGGCGGAGCTTCGCCTCGCGCTGACGTCGTTGCTCGATCTCGCTCTCGGCGAGCAGCGGCGGAACCGGACACGGGTGCCCGTCCTCGTCGATCGCGACGAACACCAGGTAGGCGCTCGCGGCGTGCACCTTCCGGCCGGTGATCGGGTTCTCGGCCTCGACGCGCACACCGCACTCCATCGAGGTCGTGCCGACGTCGTTCACCGACGCATGCAGGGTGAGGACCTCGCCGATGTGCACCGGCTCCAGGAACGTCATCTCGTCGAGCGAGACCGTGACGGCCAGGCCGCCGGCGTGGCGGATCGCCGCGAGCGCCGCGGCGGTGTCGACGAGGCGCATCACGACGCCTCCGTGGACGTTGCCGGCGACGTTCGCGTCCGTGACCTCCATCATCTGCGTGAGCGTGACGCGGGAGTCCGACGCGGGCTTCGGCGTGCGGGCGGGGACGTCCGGGGCCGGTTCGGTCATGGCGCGCATCCTACGTCCGCGATGCAGGGAGGCCGCTACGCTGGCTCGATGCGACGCGCGATCCGGGCGGCCGCGCTCGTCGTCCTGGCCGCCGCCTGCACCGGGGAGCCGATGGCCGCTCCCTCGGCCTCCGGCCCGGCGAGCTCCTCACCCCCGTCGAGCCCGTCAGGCGCGCCGCCCACCGCGAGCGTCTCGGCCGAGCCTTCGGGCGGCCCGTCGATCGAGCCGACCGGGATCCCGCCCGGGGTCCCCGGTTCGTTCGATCGGGATGTCGAGCCCTCGGAGGTCCCGCCCGGCTCGTTGGTCCCGCCGGGCACGACCGCGACCGACGTCTGGTACGCGGACACCCCCGTCGCCCAGACGATCCTGGTCGCGTACGTCGAGCCGGGCACCGACCCCCTCCGGCAGGAGCACGCCCTGGTGGTCTGGCGCCGGTTCGAGGGGCAGCCGGACCCCTGGCGGCCCGTCTTCGGCCTGCGCGACCCAGCCGAGCGGGGCGTCCTGGCGATCCGCGCCGTGATCGGCGACGCGACGGCCGACGGATCGCCCGACGCGCTCACCTTCGAGGACACCGGCGGCTCGGGCGCGTGCGGCACGTGGCGCGTGCTCGACCTCGCCGCGAACGTCCAGGTCTTCAAGCGGAAGACCTGCGACACGACGATCGACCTGTCCGCCGACCCGGTCGGCCTGTCGATCCGCGAGGCGGTGTACGAGCCGGGCGACGCGCACTGCTGCCCGAGCGCGATGCGGACCTCGATCCTGACGTTCGACCCGGCCACCGGCGACTGGATCGTCGCGTCGACCGAGACCGAGCCGACCTGATCGGATGCCCGCCGCACGGATCCTGTGCACCTTCGCCGGCGGCGCCGGTCACGCGGATCCGCTCGTCCCGGTC
>DATBLY010000076.1:0-3891 GCA_036555125.1 Actinomycetota bacterium
CCCCGGCCGACCCAGGTCCGCAGGGACCGGTCGGTCCCGGTCCCCTCGGGGCCGACGAACAGGAACCCGCGCATCGGTCGGTTCGTGAAGTCCATCGGGCGGGCGCCGGGCTCGGCGAGCGCCGCGTCGCCGTCGTCGGGCGCCATCCGCACCATCAGGTCGTCGCCGTTGACGCCGACCGCCATGTTCCCGTCGACCGTGTAGCAGAGGCCACCGAACATCCGGATCTCGGTGACGCCCTTCACGCCGGCGAGCGCCGCCCGGACCCGCTCCGCGAGCTCCTCGTCGTACGCCATCGGGAGCGACCCCGCCGCGGTTCAGCCCTCGGCGGGCGGAGGCGGTGGGGCGGCCGGCGGGTTGCCCTTCGAGCGGATCGCGTCGGTCGCCTCGCCGACCGTGGCGGTGATCGCGTCGCCGATCGCGCTCACCGCGTCGGAGAGCTCCTTGTTCGCCTCGCGGTCCTTGAGCGTCGCGCCGACGGCCGACACCCCCTTGGCCAGCTCGTCGAACAGCTCCTTCATCGCGCGCGTCATCTCGCGCTCGGCCTCGTCCGCGTCGACCTTCGCCGTGCCCGCGGACCCCTGCTCGTGGTAGCGGTCGGCGACCCGGCGTCCCCACGAGGAGAACTTCTCGCCGACCTCGCCCCACGCCTGCTTCGCGTCGGTCATGTGCGCCTCCTGAAGTGTGGCTCCCGGCAGCCTAGCGCCGTCCGGGGACGGCGGACGAGCTCGGGATCAGGCCGGGCCGAGCTTCGCGAGAGCGTCGTACGCGGCGTACTTGAAGGTCTCGCCGAGCGTCGGGTGGTTGAAGACCATCTCGATGAAGGTCTCGACCGTCCCGTCGAGGACGATCACCGCCTGCCCCACGTGGACGAGCTCGGACGCCCGCTCGCCGATGCAGTGACAGCCGATCAGGCGACGGGTCGTCCGGTCGAAGACGAGCTTCACCATGCCGTCCCGATCGCCGACGATCTGCCCCCGGACGTTGTCGCGGAAGAACGAACGACCCGCCACGACGTCGAGCCCGCGGCGCGCCGCCTCGTCCTCGCCGAGCCCGACGCAGCTCACCTCGGGGATCGTATAGACGCCGTACGGGAGCAGCTCGGAGACCTGCCGCTTGTACGTGAACCCGAACGCGTGGCACACGGCGACCCGCGCCTGCTCCATCGACACGCTCGCGAGCGACGGGAACCCGACGACGTCGCCGGCCGCGTACACGTTCGGGACCGCGGTGCGGAAGTCGTCGTCCACCTCGACGTACCCACGCGCGTCCACGCCGACCCCGATCGCGGCCAGGCCAAGATCCGCCGTGTTGCCCTGCCGGCCGGCCGCGACCATCACCGTGTCCACGATCAGCACCTCGCCGGAGCCGAGCGTGCATGCCAGGCCGTCCGGTCCGCGCTCGACGCGCTCGTGCTCGCACTCCAGGTGCATCCGTACGCCCAGCCCCTCCATCGCCGCCGCGAGCCGCTCGCCCATCTCGCGGTCCAGGAACGGCAGCAGGCCGGGCCGCGGATCGATCAGGTGCACCTCGACGCCGAGCGCCGCGAACATGCACGCGTACTCGCAGCCGATCACGCCCCCGCCGATCAGGGCCATCGACGTCGGCAGGCGATCGATCCGCAGGATCCCGTCGGCGTCGTGGACGTCCGGGTCGTCGTACGGGATGCCTGGAGGATGGTGCGGCGAGGATCCGGTGGCGATCAGGACCACGTCGGACCGCAGGCGACGGACGCCCCCGGCTGTGGCGACCTCGACCGTGTGCGGGTCGGCCAGCCGCGCCTCGCCGCGCACGAGCTCGATCCCGTGCCGGTCCAGGTTCGCGTGGATCCGCTGGACCTCCAGCTCGCGGACCGCATCCTTGCGGTCGAGGAGCCGCGCCACCGTCATCTCGGGGTCGACGTCGACGGTCAGCCCGTAGAGGTGGCGCTGACGGTACCCCGACAGGAACAGGGCGGTCTCGCGCAACGTCTTCGACGGGAGCGTCCCCGTGTGGACGGCGGCGCCCCCGGGTTCGGGCTGCCGTTCGACGATCGCCACCCGCTTGCCGAAGTACGCGGCCTGCGCCGCCCCGCGCTCGCCCGCGGGGCCGCCGCCGATCACCACCAGGTCGAGGTCGGTGCCCACTAGTCCCAGTCGACCGTGACGATCTCGATCGGCTCGGACGTGCCGCGCAGCGTGACGGTCCGGGGCTCCGAGACCGGGTAGCGGCCGTCGGCGGCCGTGACCCGGCTGGCGACGATCTGGTCGCCGTCGGCGAGCGCCGCGATCCGCGCCGCCTCGTGCACGCCCTTGCCCGAGAAGTCCCGGCCGACCTGCGTCGCGCCCGACGCGTGCAGGCCGATCCGCACCTTCGGCGCGAACCCCGCCGATCGCCGGTGCTCGGCCAGCCGCCGTTGGATCGCGACGGCGCAGGCGAGCGCGTCGTCGGGCGAGTCGAACCCCACGAAGAACCCGTCGCCGGTCGACACGACCTCCTCGCCCTTGTGCTCGGCGAACAGCGACCGGAGGGCCTCGTTGTGCCACCGCAGGACGCCCTGCCAGACCTCGTCGCCGAGCGCCTCGACCAGGTTCGTCGAGCTCTCGATGTCGGTGAACATGAAGGTCTTCTCGACGCGCCGCGGCGCGTCCTTTCCGCGGAGCTGCCAGGGCAGCAGCTCCTCGACGTCCTCGATCGAGATCGCGCCCGTCGGGCACGCGAGCGCCGCCTCCCGAAGCACCTCGTCCTCGACGCTCGCCGGGTCCACCACCCCGGCCTTCGCGAAGTCGCCCTTGTACCAATCGAAGGCGGTGGGGGCGATCGTGATGCACGTCCCGGCGCCGATGCAGCGGTGCCGGTCCACGCGCGCCCGGACCGTCATCGTGCCTCCCGCGGGCTCACAGCACCCGCTCCCGGAACGCGAACGCGGTGGCGTCCGCGCGCGACGACGCGCCGATCGTCACGTACAGCTCGCCGAGCCGCCGCGCCACGGCCGCCTCGTCGATCCCGAGCTCGCCGGCGATCTCGGCGTTCGTCTTGCCCTGCACGATGCTCTGCAGCAGCCGCGTGTCACCGTCGACGCGCTCGTCGTCCCCGGCACCGGTCGTGCCCGCCGCCTCGATCGGCCCCGCGAGCTCGGCCATCTCGGTGCCGAGCGGCCCCCGGAGCCAGCGGACCCGCACGTCCTCGTCCATCGTGCGCTGCGCGACCATCGCCAGGGAGAACCGGACGAAGGGGCGCACCTCCGCCTCCCACTCGGGGGCGCCGGCCTCCATCAGGATCCGCGCGCACGGCAGCAGGACCTCGAGGTTGAGGTCCTCGTGCCTGGCGGCCTCCAGCGCGTCGATCGCGGCGCGTGCGAGCGTCGTCGCCTCCTCGGTGCGCCCGCGGGCCAGGCCGACGCGCGCACGGGCCGCGTCGGCCTGCGCCCCCCAGGGAGCGTGACCGGAGAGCGTCCCGCAGAGCGCCGACGCCTCGGCGGCCGATCGCTCCGCGAGCGCCAACAGGTCCTCGTCGGCGACGCTCGCCCCCAGGCGCGCCGACTCGGCGGCCAGGCGCGCGAGCGCCTCGCACCGCGCGGCGGGCAGGCCCGAGTCGGCCGCCTGCTGCACGGCGCGCTCCAGGTGCGCCCGCATCCCCACGGCGTCGCCCGCCGCCGCATCCCCGATCCCTCGCCAGGTCTCCAGCCGGCGCGCGCGCAGCGGGCTCGGGTGCTCGGTGGCGACCGATGCTGCGCGGTCGATCCACCCGTTCGCGTCCTCGATCTCCCCCAGGTCGAGGAGGGTCATCGCGGTCCCGCCGGCCGCGAGGAACTCCAGGTTGGGGTCGCCGATCTCCTTCGCGTAGCGGTGGGCCTCGCGGCCCTTCGCGAGCGCCAGGTCGGGGATCACCTTGGCGCGCCCGAACACGTGC
>DATBLY010000103.1:0-8918 GCA_036555125.1 Actinomycetota bacterium
AGCGCGCGCCGCAGATCGTGGTCGTCGCGTGCTTCTCGAGCCACATCCACCGGATCCAGCAGGTGGTGGACGCGGCCAGGGCGAACGAGCGGGTGGTCGCGTTCCTCGGCCGCTCGATGCTGAACTCGGTGGCGGCGGCCAGGCGCCTCGGCATCCTGAACGTGCCCGACGCGGACGTGGTCCCGATCGAGGAGGTCGACAAGATCGATCCCGGCCGTGTGGTCGTCGCGTGCACCGGGAGCCAGGGTGAGCCGTACTCCGCGCTCTCGCTGATGGCGGCGCGCGAGCACAAGTGGGTCAAGCTCGGTGAGGACGACACCGTCGTGCTGTCCTCGTCCCTGATCCCGGGCAACGAGCCGGCGATCCACCGGGTCGTCGACGCCCTGTACCGGACGGGGGCGGACGTCTATCACGTACCCGCCGACGCGGTGCACGCGAGCGGTCACGCCGCGCAGGAGGAGCTCCGGCTGATGCTCTCGCTGGTCCGCCCGCGGTGGTTCATCCCGATCCACGGCGAGCGCCGCCACCTCCAGCACCACGCCCGCCTGGCGGTCGAGGTCGGGATCCCCGAGGAGCGGGTCCTGATCTGCGAGGACGGCGACGTCGTCGAGGTCGGGGAGATCGTGGCGAAGGTCGATCAGGTCGAGGCCGGGATGACCCTCGTCGACGGCCTGGGGATCGGCGACGTGGGCGGTCAGGTGCTGCGCGATCGGCGGAAGCTCGCCGGCGACGGGGTCGTGGTCGTCGTCCTGACGGTCGACGCGCAGACCGGCGCGGTGCTCTCGGGCCCCGACATCGTGAACCGGGGCTTCGTCCACGACGAGACGTCCGGCGAGATCCTCGAGGAGGGCCGCGTCCGCGTGATGGCGGCCCTCGAGGAGTCGGCCGGCGCGCACGTGACCGACCCGTCCGCGGTCCAGCAGTCGGTCCGCCGCGTCCTCGGCCGATACTTCTACGAGGTCACGCAGCGCAAGCCCGTGATCCTCCCGGTGATCATGGAGGTCTGAGGCCTCGCGCTGCTTGAGTTGAGCCCTCCAGCCGTCATGCTTAGGGGCCCATGGCGACGAAGACTTCCCCGTCGCGGCGCGCTGCGTCGCGCAAGAGCCCTGCCAAGCGCCGGCCCCCATCCAAGAAGCCGCCGAGGACCCCGGTCCGGACCGTCCTGAGCCCCTGGGCGCGCGACGCCCTCGGGATCGGGCTCGTCGTGTTCGGGCTCCTGTCGGTCCTGTCGATGTGGTTCGAGGCCGCGGGGCCGGCGGGCGACGGGATCGCCTGGCTGCTGAAGGCCGCGTTCGGGATCGGCGCGTACGCGGCGCCGGTCGTCGGCGTGTACTGGGGCGTGGTCCTGCTCCGCGATCTGGCGCGCGAGGAGCGGGTCCGGATGTTCATCGGGTTCCTGGTCCTCGGCCTGGGGCTGCTCGGCCTCGCCTCACTCGGGAACGGCAACCCGAGCCCGCTCGCGACGGTCGAGATCCTCCAGCAGGCGGCGGGCTACGTCGGCGCGATCGTCGTGTACCCGTTGTCGAAGCTGATCTCCGAGATCGGGGCCGCGATCGTCTGCGTCGGCCTGTCGGCCCTGGGGTTCCTGATCTTCACCGGCACGCCGGTCTCGACGATCACCGGCTGGGTGCACGAGTTCCGGGCGTCCCGCGCCGAGCGTGATCCCGTCGGCGTGGCGGTCGAGGAGGAGGAGCCGCCCGCGACGGCCGGCTCCAGACGCCCGGACTGGCGGGCCCGCCGCAGCTCGTTCCTGGAGAGCATGGGCCTCACCGAACCGACCGCCGACGAGCTGGTGGTCCTGCCGGACGTGGAGGAGCCCGTCCTCGACCTCGAGGATCCGGAGCCGCCGTTGGAGGCAGCGACGAGGGGGCGCGGTCGCGGCGCGCGGACCGTCTCGACCGCGAGCGGCCCCTATCAACTGCCGCCGCTCGACCTGCTGCGCGAGGCCCCTCCCTCCACGGCCGACGGGCGCCACGAGGCCCAGGTGATGGAGGCGCTCGAGCGCACGCTGCAGACGTTCGGCGTGGACGCGCGGGTCACGGGCTCGCACCGCGGCCCGACCGTCACGATGTACGAGGTCGACATCGCCGCCGGCACGAAGGTGAACAAGGTGCTCTCGCTGTCGAGCGACATCGCCTACGCGCTGGCGACGCCCGACGTGCGGATCATCGCGCCGATCCCCGGCAAGTCGGCGATCGGCATCGAGGTCCCGAACCAGCATCGCGACTTCGTGATGCTCGGCGACATCCTGCGCTCGCGCGCCGCGAAGGACGCGCGCCATCCGCTCGATGTGGCCCTGGGCAAGGACGTCCACGGCCGGATCCAGATGGTGAACCTGGCCACGATGCCGCACGTCCTGATCGCCGGCGCGACCGGCGCGGGCAAGTCGAGCCTGATCAACTGCTTCATCACCTCGCTGCTGATGCGCACCACGCCCGACGACGTGCGCCTCGTCCTGGTCGACCCGAAGCGGGTCGAGCTCAGCCACTTCGCCGAGGTGCCGCACCTGCTCTCGCCGGTGATCGTGCACCCGAAGCGCGCGGCCGAGGCGCTGCAGTGGATCGTCCGGGAGATGGAGCTCCGATACGAGCTCCTGGCCACCGTCGGCGTCCGCGACATCGACGGCTACGAGGATGGCCTGCGGAGCGGGACGCTCCGGATCCCGCCCGGCCAGGAGGACCGGTACGAGCACCTGCCGTTCATCGTCGTCGTGATCGACGAGCTGGCGGACCTGATGATGGTCGCGCCCCGCGACGTGGAGGACGCGATCTGCCGGATCGCCCAGATGGCGCGCGCCGTCGGGATCCACCTGGTCGTGGCCACGCAGCGCCCGTCGGTCGACGTCGTGACCGGCCTGATCAAGGCGAACATCCCGTCACGGATCGCGCTGATGACGTCGTCCCAGGCCGACTCGCGCGTGATCCTCGACATGAACGGCGCCGAGAAGCTCGTGGGGCACGGCGACATGCTCTACGCGCCGGCGAGCGCCTCGAAGCCCGCCCGGCTGCAGGGCGCGTGGGTCACGGAGCAGGAGATCCACGACGTCTCGGCGTTCATCCGCGGGCAGCGCGAGGTGGTGTACGAGAACAGCGTCGAGGGGCTCGGGCTCCCACCGGCCGAGCACGAGCTGAGCGGCGCCTCCGGCCTGGCCGACGACGACGAGACGCTGCTCGAGCAGGCCGCCGAGCTGGTGATCCGGTCCCAGCTCGGCTCGACCTCGATGCTCCAGCGGAAGCTCAAGGTCGGGTTCGCCCGGGCCGGCCGGCTGATGGACCTGCTCGAGGAGCAGGGCATCGTGGGGCCCTCCCAGGGGTCGAAGGCCCGCGACGTCCTGATCAGCTGGGACGAATGGGAGGAGCGCCGCAGCGCCTGAGCGGCGAGGCGGCGCCGGGGCCCCTAGACGGCGCCGACCCTGCGGGCCACCTGGAACAGGTTGTCCGCGTGCTGCTGGGGGTCCACCATGTACGCCCCGGCGACGCCGGTGAGGCTCTGCCAGTAGGCGTAGATCTCCTCTTCGTTCCACCCGCGGGCCACGGCGCCGCGGAAGCTCCGGACCATCTCGCTGCCGTTCCACAGGGCCTCGGGCGACAGGATGAACCCGCCCCGGCCGCTGTCGATCGAGAGCCAGAAGGCGCCGATCAGGCCCCAGCTGCCGTCGTCACGGTCCCCCGACAGGAGCAGGAACCGCACCGGGCCCTCCGAGAGCAGGTCGGGCACGTGGACCGGCGTCGGCGCCGTCGAGAACGGCGACAGATCGTGCCACTTCGTCGTGATCTGGTCCCGCGACTCGTCTCGCTCCATCTGCCCTCGCTCGTCCCCCTCGCGGGGGAATCTACGTCACCCGCTCCGGGCGACGCAGCGGCCGAAAGGCTGAAAGCCTCGGCAACCTTCGCTCTAAGGCAACCCGTGGCCGTCGGCCGGCCGAGACCTCCCGGGTGGCGTCACGCGCGCCGACGGCCGCCGAGGTCCTCCGCGAGGATCGCCCACCGCTCGTGGTCGCGCCAGCGGCCGCCGATCTTGAGGTACCGGGGTGAGAACCCCTCCTTGCGGAAGCCGGCGCCGCGGACCAGGGCGATCGAGACGGTGTTCCCCGGTTGGATGTTGGCCTCGAGCCGGTGCAGGCCGAGCGGCCCGAACGCGTATCGCAGGACGAGCCGGAGGCCCTCGCGCATGTAGCCGCGCCCGGCGAACGGCCGGAAGGCGTAGTAGCCGAGGTACGCACTGCGGAACCCGCCGTAGAAGATCTGGGACAGGTTGTAGACGCCGACGATCGCGCCGTCGTCGCCGCGGCAGACCAGCAGTCGCTCGGACGTGTCGTCGCGGTTCGAGCGCAGGTAGGCCGCGAACGCCTCGTCGTCCTCGGGCGCGAACACCCAGGGCCGGTGGAGCGGCCGGGAGGCACGGACGCGCCCCAGGAACTCGTCGCGATCCTCCGGAACCGGGTACCGCAGGAAGACCTGGCTGCCCTCGACGAGGCGTTCGGTCACCGCTCCGTCGCCCGCGCCCGCGCCTCCGCGATCACCCGCAGGGCGCTCGCCCGGTCCTCGTACCCGTCGGTCGCGACCTTGTGCCCTTCGAGGTCCTTGTAGACCTGGAAGAAGTGCTCGATCTCGTTCAGGAGGCTGAGCGGAAGCCCGTCGAGGTCTTGGACGTGGGACCAGAGAGGATCCCGGAGGGGAACGCACAGGATCTTCTCGTCCTCGCCCTTCTCGTCCTGCATCCGGAACAAGCCGACCGGCCGCACGCGGATCTGACAACCGGGGAACGTGGGCTCGCCGACGAACACGAGCGCGTCGAGCGGATCGCCGTCGAGGCCCAGCGTGCCATCGATGAAGCCGTAGTCCGCCGGGTACTGCATCGAGGTGAAGAGCATCCGGTCCAGCACGATCGCGTGCGTCTGGTGGTCGTACTCGTACTTGTTCCGCGAACCCTTGGGGATCTCGACGACCACCGTCAGGGGTGCCGTGTCGCCCGCCATGGTGGGAGTCTAGCCAGGGGGTAGCGCTATCATCCCCGGGTTCCCATGGCCGGAGGTTCCTCGCACGACACGCTGATCGGTCTCGGCCCCGCGCTCCGCAAGGCGCGGGAGCGCCGCGGCGTCACCCTCGACGCCGCCAGCCGCGACACGAAGCTCCGCGTGGATCAGCTGCGGGCCCTCGAGGGCGAGGAGTTCGACAGCCTCCTCGGCGACGTCTACGTGCGCGGATCGCTCCGGACCTACGCCGCGTACCTCGGACTGGACCCGGAGAAGGTCGTCGGCGCCTACGCGCGTCACGTGGAGGACCCGGGCCCGCCGCCGCCCCCCGCGAAGCTCGGCCGGGTCGAGCGGGCGATCGCGGCCACGCGGATCCGGGACAACCAGCGCGTGATGGTGCTCCTCGCGGCGCTGGTCCTGCTGGTGGCGGTCGTGTTCGGGCTGGTCTCGCGGCGGCACTCGGCGCCCGAGGCGGCGCCGTTGCCGAGCGTGACCCTCCAGCCCGAGCCGAGCGACCGCAGCATCGACGCCATCGTCGAGGCGCTCCGCGACGTCGTCATCGTCGCCGACGCGGACGGCGTCCGCGCGCGCTATGAGCTCCTGGCCGGCGAGACGCGCACGTTCACCGCCCGGAGCACGTTGGCGCTCGAGGCCGACGACGGAGGCGCGTTCCGCCTCACCGTGAACGGGGTCGAGCAGGGCTTCCCGGGCACGCCGGGGGCCCCATGGTCCGACGAGTGGAGCTTCGGCTCCGAGAGCCCTGCCGCCACGGGGACGTGACCCCGTGCGTGCCGAGATCGTCGCGGTCGGGACCGAGCTCCTGCTCGGGCAGATCGCGAACACGAACGCGCGTTGGATGTCCGAGCACCTGGCCGCGATCGGCGTCGACGTCACGCATCACCAGGTGGTGGGAGACAACCTCGAGCGGATCGTCGAGAGCCTCGAGCTCGCGATCGGCCGCGCGGACGTCGTCCTCGTGACCGGCGGCCTCGGCCCCACGCAGGACGACATCACGCGGGAAGCGATCGCCCAGGTCCTCGGCCTGCCGCTGATCCGGGACCCCGCGTACGAGGCCTGGCTCCGCGAACGGTTCCGCGGGTTCGGCCGGGGCGAGATGCCGGAGAACAACCTGCAGCAGGCCGACGCCCCCGAGGGTTTCCGGATGCTGTGGCCGGAGCGGGGGAGCGCGCCGGGTCTCGCCGGCGAGCTGCCGGACGGCGGACGGCTCTACGCGGTGGCCGGGGTCCCGGCCGAGATGGTCGAGATGATGCAGCGGACGATCCTGCCCGAGCTCGCCGAGCGGTCCGGGGCCGTGCTCGTGTCGCGGGTCGTGCGCTGCACCGCGATCGGGGAGTCGCGCGTGGCGGAGCTGCTCGACGACCTGTTCGCCGCGACGGAGAACCCGAGCGTCGCGTTCCTGGCGGACGCGGGCGAGGTGAAGGTCCGGCTCACGGCGAAGGCCACGACCCGTGAGGCGGCCACCGAGCTGCTCGAGCCCCTGGTCGCCGAGGTGGCGCGGCGGCTCGGGGACCTGGTCTTCACGACCGACGACGAGCGGCTGGAGGAGGCCGTCGGGCGGCTCCTGCGCGACGGCGGCCTCACCCTCGCGTGCGCGGAGTCGCTGACCGGCGGGAGCGTGGGGGCGCGGCTGACGTCGGTCCCCGGGGCGTCGGACTACTTCGTCGGCTCCGCGGTCGTGTACACGGCCGACGTGAAGCGCGACCTCCTCGGCGTCTCGCCGGCGACCATCGCCGGGCCGGGCGTCGTGAGCGAGGCGTGCGCGCGGGAGATGGCCACCGGAGCCCGGCGGATGTTCGGGTCGGACCTGGCGGTGGCGCTGACGGGCGCCGCGGGTCCGGACGCGCACGCAGGGGCGCCGGCGGGGACCGTCTGGCTCGCCATGGTGGGCGACGGGGTGGATCATGCGCGTGGCTTCGTCGCTACCGGCGACCGCGAGCGCGTGCGCCGGTGGGCGGAGCAGGGGGCGCTCGACCTGGTGCGGCGCCACCTGGAGGGCCGGCCGCTGCCGGTGTCCGACCGCGTGATCTGAGGGCGAGCGCTCGATGGCCCGTGACCGCAGCACCCGCCCCGAGGCCAAGCCGGTCCGGCTGTTCGTGGCGGTCGAGGTCCCCGGGGCGGCCAAGCGGATCGCCGAGGCCGCCGTGGCCCCGATCCGCGAGGGTTTCCCGCGGGCCCGGTGGGCCCCGCCCGAGAACTGGCACGTCACGTTGAAGTTCCTCGGCACCACGTACCCGCGGCTCGTGGGCTGGGTCCGCGAGACGGTCGCGCGCGTGGCGGCCGGTCACGAGCCGGTCCCGACCCACCTGACCGGCCTCGGCTCGTTCCCGTCGCCCGGTCGGACGCGGGTGCTCTGGGTCGGTCTCGACGATGCGGACGGCCGGCTGGCGGCGATCGTCGCCGATCTCGAGGAGGCCTTCGCTCCGCGATTCCGGCCCGAGGGGCGCGCGTTCACCCCGCACCTCACGGTGGCGCGTTCGGATCCACCGCTGCGGATCGAGCCGGAGATGCTGGCGACGGCGGTCGATGCGCCCGGGTTCACGATCGATCGCCTGGTGCTGTTCCGCAGCTACCTGCGGCGTCCGGCTCCGCGGTACGAGGCGCTCGAGACGTACCCGCTCGGGGGAGCGTCGGAGGGGTCGTCCGACCGCTGAGCTCGCCACGCTCCTTGCACTCGAACATCTGTTCGAGTAGCGTCTGTCCGCGTCGACCCACGGAATGACAGGGGTGTAAGTTATGTCAGCGCCGAACGGTAAGGTCGCCGGGCTTACGGATGAGCGCCGTCGGATCCTCCTCTCCGACGGGCCGGGAGGCCAGAAGGAGGCTTCGGGGATGGATCGCGACAAGATGCTCGACGTCACGCTGCAGCAGATCGAGAAGCAGTTCGGCAAGGGCGCGGTGATGAAGCTCGGCGAGCATCCGGCGGGCGCCGGCATCACGGTGATCCCCACGGGGTCCCTCGCGCTCGACATCGCGCTGGGCGTGGGCGGGATCCCGCGCGGCCGGATCATCGAGGTCTTCGGGCCGGAGGGCTCGGGCAAGACCACGGTCTGCCTGCACATCATCGCCGAGGCGCAGGCGAAGGGCGGGATCGCCGCGTTCGTCGACGCCGAGCACGCGCTCGACCCCACGTACGCGCAGACCCTCGGCGTCAACATCGACGAGCTGCTGGTCTCCCAGCCGGACTCCGGCGAGCAGGCGCTCGAGATCGCCGACATGCTGGTCCGCTCGGGTGCCCTGGACCTCGTCGTGATCGACTCGGTCGCCGCCCTCGTGCCGCGGGCCGAGATCGAGGGGGAGATGGGCGACACCCACGTGGGCCTGCAGGCCCGGCTGATGTCGCAGGCGATGCGCAAGCTCGCCGGGACGCTCTCGCGCTTCGACACGTCCGCGATCTTCATCAACCAGCTCCGCGAGAAGATCGGCGTGATGTTCGGCAACCCCGAGACCACCCCGGGCGGCCGCGCGCTCAAGTTCTACTCGTCGGTCCGCCTGGACGTCCGCAAGGTCGAGAACCTGAAGGACGGCACCGACGTGGTGGGCTCCCGCACGCGGGTGAAGGTCGTGAAGAACAAGGTCGCGCCGCCGTTCCGCCAGTGCGAGTTCGACATCATGTACGGCAAGGGCATCTCCAAGGAGGGTTCGCTCCTCGACGTCGGGGTCGACCTCGAGATCGTCAAGAAGGCCGGCGCGTGGTTCACCTACGAGGGCGAGCAGCTCGGCCAGGGCCGTGAGAACGCCCGTCAGTTCCTCGCCGAGCACATCGACGTCCGCGACGAGATCGAGCGGAAGATCCGCGAGGCGGTCGGCCTGACCAGCTTCGGCGCCGAGGGCGAGGAGCCCCCCGTCGAGATCGTGCCCGACCTGGTGGTCCCGGACGACGAGAAGCCCGTCAAGGCGAAGGCCCGCGCCGGGGCGGACGCCT
>DATBLY010000105.1:0-27813 GCA_036555125.1 Actinomycetota bacterium
GATCGTGGCACCGGCGCCGCGGGCGGCGCGAACCCGGGTCGGCGCGTGCTTCCGCGGCGGCCGTCCGAGGGGTACACTCGCCGGGAATGAGTTGAGGTGACGTCCTCGTAGCACGACCGGCCGCCGTCCCGGCGCCGTGTCCGTCGTCGTCCCAGGAGGTCACCTCGATGTCCATCGGCCCTCGTTCCCGGATCACCCCACGCAGCACCCGTCGCCTCGTGTGGTTCGGCGCGTCTCCCCTCACGAGGTGGCGACGGTGAATGTTCTCGAGCTCCGTGACCTCTCCGTCGAGGTCGGTGGGCGGATCGTCGTCCGAGACCTGACGTTCCAGCTGGCGACCGGAGACAAGGTCGGGGTCGTCGGGCGCAACGGCGCCGGCAAGACGAGCCTGCTCCGCGTCCTGGCGGGGGAGGAGCTCCCGGTCGCCGGGACGGTGACGCGAGGTGGTCGCGTCGGCTACCTGCGCCAGGATCCGCGCCAACACCGGGCCGACGACGGTTCGATCGCGCTGGAGCACATCCTGTCCGCGCGGGACCTGGTCGAGCTGGCTCGCCGCCTCGAGAAGGCGAGGATCGCGCTCGAGGAGTCGCATGCCGATCGCAACGTGGAGCGCTTCGCGCGGGTCGAGGAGGAGTATCGGGCCCTCGGCGGCTACCAGGCCGAGTCCGAGGCCCGCACGATCACGGCCGGCCTGGGGCTGGGCGACGATCGCCTGTCCCTTCCCGTCCGAGCGCTCTCGGGTGGCGAGCGGCGGCGCCTCGAGCTCGCGCGGATCCTGTTCGGGGGCTCCGAACTGCTCCTCCTCGACGAGCCGACGAACCACCTCGACGCCGACGCGAAGCTGTGGCTGATGCGGTTCCTCGCCTCCTACCGGGGCGGGTTGATCGTGGTGAGCCACGACCTCTCGCTGCTGGACGCCTCGATCACGCGCATCCTGCACCTGGACCTCGACGGGATCGTCGAGTACCGGGGCACCTACTCGCGCTACCGGGAGGCCCGCCGGCAGGACGAGATCCGCCTCGGCGCGATCGCCGAGCGGCAGGACCAGGAGATCCGGCGACTGAAGACGCTCGCCGACTCGATGCGCGGCCAGACGGCCAAGCGCGCGCGCAAGGCGAAGACCCTCGACACGCGCGTCGCGAAGCTCGAGGAGAAGCGGGTGACCGGCCCCACGCGGGAGAAGCGGGCCACGTTCCGGTTCCCGCCCCCCCCGCACGCGGGCAAGGTCGTGCTGGAGGCGGAGGGCCTGACGAAGGGCTACGGCGGCCCACCGGTGTTCGAGGAGGTCTCGTTCGACGTCGGCCGCGGCGAGCGGCTGCTGATCATGGGGCTGAACGGCGCCGGCAAGACCAGCCTGCTGCGGATCCTCGCGGGGGAGTCGGAGCCCGACGCGGGATCGTTCCGGTTCGGCTACGGCGTGCACGCGGGGTACTACGCCCAGGAGCACGAGGGTATCCGCGAAGGCGTGGACGTGCTGGAGCACATGCGCGCCGAGTCGTCCGCCGACGATCAGGCGCTGCGCTCGCTGCTCGGGATGTTCCGGCTGGTCGGCGACGTGGCGTTCCAGGACGCGGGCACCCTGTCGGGCGGCGAGAAGACGAAGCTCGCCTTGGCGCAGCTCGTCGCCGGCCGGAAGAACCTGCTGCTCCTCGACGAGCCCACGAACAACCTGGACCCGCCCTCGCGCACGGCGATCGCGGAGGCGTTGCAGGGCTGGCCCGGGGCGATGGTGATCGTGAGCCACGACACGGGCTTCGTGCAGGCGCTGCGGCCCGAGCGGGTGCTCACGATGCCCGACGGCACGCTCGACTTCTGGAGCGATGAGCTCCTGGATCTGGTTGCCTTGGCGTGAGGCCGGACCGCTAAACTTCGCGTCCGAACGACCGTGAGGAGGCGGATGAGCGGGAACGGAGCGGCCGACCTGGTCTTCGTGGGCGGCCCCGTCTACACGGTGGACGCGGCCCGGTCGTGGGCGCGCGCGGTCGCCGTGAAGGACGGCCGGATCGTCGCCGTGGGCTCGGACGAGGACGTCCGTCCCTCCGTCGGCCCCCACACCGAGGTGATCGACCTTGCCGGCCGCCTGCTGCTGCCGGGGTTCCAGGATTCCCATGCGCATCCGGTGGCGAGCGGCGTCGAGATGCTCCGCTGCGACCTCACCGACGCCTACTCCTTGGAGGACTACGAGCGGATCATCCGGACGTTCGCCGAGGCGAATCCCGACGACCCCTGGCTGCTCGGGAGCGGGTGGTCCATGGATGTGTTCCCGGGAGGCCGCCCGGCGAAGGGGATCCTGGACGCGCTGATCCCGGACCGCCCGGCGTACCTGCCGAGCCGGGACGGCCACTCGGCATGGGTGAACTCACGT
Source organism: Actinomycetota bacterium (assembly GCA_036555125.1). Classification (GTDB taxonomy): domain Bacteria; phylum Actinomycetota; class UBA4738; order UBA4738; family HRBIN12; genus DATBLY01. The sequence goes on from DATBLY010000105.1 coordinate 2,366, forward strand.
GCCCTCGAGCTGGCGGGGATCACGGCGGAGACGCCCGACCCGCCCGATGGCCGGATCGAGCGGGACGACGCGGGCGAGCCGCAGGGCACGCTGCAGGAAGGTGCCATGGCCGCCGTCTCGGCCCTCGCCCCGGTCGAGACGGCGGAGATGCGCGCCGAGGGGCTCCGCGTCGCCCAGCGGCACCTGAACGGCCTCGGGATCACGGCGTGGCAGGACGCGATCGTCGACGTCGACCTGCTCTACCGGAGCTACGGCACCTACGTCGACGCGGCCGCCCGTGGGGAGCTCTCTGCCCGTGTGGTCGGCGCGCTGTGGTGGGAGCGCCACCGCGGCATGGAGCAGGTCGAAGAGCTGCTGGAGCTGCGCGCGAACGGCAGGGTAGGTCGGTTCCAGGCGACCAGCGTGAAGATCATGCAGGACGGCGTGGTCGAGAACGGCACCGCGGCGACGATGACCGCCTACCTGGACGGACACGGGCACCCGACCGACAACACGGGCATCTCCTTCGTGGAGCCGGGGTTCCTGAAGGAGGTCGTGACGCGCCTGGACGCCGAAGGGTTCCAGGTGCACTTCCACGCGCTCGCCGACCGAGCGGTACGGGAGGCGCTCGACGCCATCGAGGCGGCGCGGGTGGCGAACGGCGCGAGCGATAACCGCCACCACCTCGCCCACATCCAGGTCGTGCATCCCGACGACATCCCCCGGTTCCGCCGGCTCGACGTGGTCGCGAACGGTCAGCCGCTCTGGGCGATGCTCGAGGGCGCGATGGTGCACCTGACGATCCCCGTCCTCGGACCCGAGCGCGCCGGCTGGCAGTACCCGTTCGCGAGCCTCCATCGCGCGGGCGCCGTGCTCGCCTTCGGGAGCGACTGGTCCGTGTCCTCGCCCGATCCGCTGGAGGAGATGCACGTCGCCGTGCACCGCACCGAGCCGAAGGGATACGCGTACGCGAGCGAGGACGACCCGATGGAGCCGTTCCTGCCGGACGAGCGCATCGACCTGCCCACGGCGGTCGCGGCGTTCACGATCGGCTCGGCCTACGTGAACCACCTGGACGACGTGACCGGTTCCATCGAGGTCGGCAAGTACGCCGACCTCGTGCTCCTGGACCGGGACATCTTCGCGGAGGACCCGGCTCGGGTCTCGGAGGCGAAGGTCGCGTACACGTTCGTCGAGGGCGAGGCGGTCTACGAGGCGGACGGCGCGCCCTGAGCCCGTCGATCGCCCGTTGACCTGCGGTCGAGCCGGGTGCTTCCTAGCCTCGCGGGCGGACTGCTAGACTCCCGAAGACCTTTGAACGGTCGTTCAAACTACCGGTCAGCGGAGGGGAACGAGCCGTGACGGGTCACCCCGTTCCGACGTCCCAGGAGGGTCACGCCCCGTGTCGCGTTCGCCGATCGCCGAGGACCTGCTGCGTTCCGTGCTGGCCCCGAGCCTCGGCCAGAGCCGGACCCTGCCCGCGGAGGCCTATCTCTCCCCGGAGGTCTTCGCGTGGGAGACCGACCGGTTCTTCAGGGGCGGGTGGGTCTGCGTCGGGCGCGCGGATGCCCTGCGTGAGCCCGGGGATCAGACGGCGATCCGCGTCGGTGACGAGGGGCTCCTCCTGGTGCGGGACGCCGGCGGCCGGCTTCGCGGCTTCTCGAACACGTGCCGGCATCGCGGGCACGAGCTGTTGGAGCCGGGTGCGACGCGCAACCTGCGCGCGATCAAGTGCCCGTACCACGCGTGGGTGTTCGGCCTCGACGGCGAGCTCAGGGGCGCGCCGCGGTTCGGCGACGTGCCGGGCTTCGAGAAGGCTGAGTTCCCCCTGATCGGGGCCCGCGTCGACGAGTGGAACGGATGGATGTTCGTCAACGCGTCCGGCGACGCGGACGCCATCGCCACCTACGTGGGCAACCTCGACGCGCTGGTGGCGCCGTGGGAGATCGGCCGGATGTTCGTGGGGGAGACGCACGACTACGTCATCCAGGCGAACTGGAAGACGATCACGGAGAACTACCACGAGTGCTACCACTGCCCGAGCATCCACCCCGCGCTGTGCGACGTGACGCCGGTGGACTCCGGAGAGAACTTCCCGCACGACGGCATGTGGGTGGGCGGCTCGATGGAGCTGAAGGACTTCGCGGCGACGATGTCGCTCACCGGCGAGAGCAACGGTGTCCGGATCCGCGGCCTCTCCGACCGGCAGGCGCGCGAGGTCTACTACTTCGGCCTGTTCCCGAACCTGTTGATCAGCCTGCATCCCGACTACGTCATGGCGCACCGGTTCGAGCCGCTCGGCCCGACCGAGACGAGGGTCGAGTGCCAGTGGCTCTTCCCGCCGGAGGCGAGGGACCGCGCCGGCTTCTCGCCGGCGTACGCGAGCGAGTTCTGGGACATCACGAACCGAGAGGACTGGAACGCGTGCGAATCGGTGACGCGAGGCCTCCGGTCGGGCGGGTATCGGCAGGGGCCGTTCGCCTGGAGCGAGGACGAGGTGCACAGCTTCATGGCGATGGTGGCCCGCGGGTACCTCGACGGCCGGACGAGCCGCCCGCCACAGGTCCGCGCGGCGGACGCGGTCGCGTCCTGACGGCCACGCGGCCCGACCCGGGCGGTCGCCCGCTGACCTCAGGTCAATGAGCGTTCTTGTCACGCTCTGGACGGTCCCGCACGATACGCCGCGGAATGCTCCCACCGACCGTGCGACGTCGCTCGCAGGATGACCGCGGGTCGCGCGTTCCCAGATCGTCGAGGAGGATCGATCGCCATGGCTGAGCCGTTCGACATGGGCCTGGTCCAGCGCGGCGCGCGCAACCGCCGCACCCCCTACCACGAAGCCACCCAGCGGTACGGGCCGAAAGGCTTCACGGTCTACAACCACATGTACTTCCCGATCCGCTTCGACACGTTCGAGAACGAGTTCCACGCGCTGCTGCACGACGTGACCCTGTGGGACGTCTCGGTCGAGCGGTGCCTCGAGATCAGTGGTCCGGACGGGTTCCGGTTCGCCCAGCTGATGACGCCGCGCGACCTCTCGAGGTGCGCGGTCGGACAGGCGAAGTACGTCCTGGTCGTCGACAGCGACGGCGGGATCATCAACGACCCGGTCCTCACGCGGATGGACGAGAACACGTTCTGGTTCGCGCTCGCCTCGAGCGACACGCTCCTGTGGGCCCGCGGCCTGAAGAACGCGTATCCGGACCTGGACGTGACGATCCGGGAGGCCGACGTCGCGCCGCTGCAGGTGCAGGGGCCCCGGTCGAAGGACCTGATGGTGGACCTGCTGGGGGAGCGGATCCTCGAGCTGAAGTACTACTGGTGGACGAACGCCGAGATCGCCGGCGCTCCGGTCGTGATCACGCGGACCGGGTGGACGTCGGAGATCGGCTACGAGGTGTACCTGACCGACACGTCGAAGGGCACCGAGGTCTACGAGGCACTGATGAAGGCGGGCGAGGCGTACAACATCAAGCCGACCGGGCCGTCCGACATCCGTCGGATCGAGGGCGCGATCTTCAACTGGGGCGCCGACATGACCTACGAGAACAACCCGCTCGAGCTCGGTTTCGAGCGCCTGATCGCGTGGGATCTCCCGGACGAGGCCTGCCTGTCGATCGCGGCGCTCAAGCGGATCCGCGACGCGGGCGTGAGCCGTCGGATCAACGGCGTCGAGATCGACGGCGACCCGTTCCCGGCCCTGAACAACGTGAAATGGCCGGTCACGATCGACGGCGCCCGCGTGGGCAAGGTCACGTCGGCGATCCACTCGCCACGTCTGGGCAAGAACATCGGGTACGCGTGGCTCCCGGCCGAACAGAGCACCGAGGGCCGGACGGTCACGGTCGAGACCGAGTGGGGCACGCGCACGGGCACGGTGGTCCCGATGCCGTTCGTGGACCCGGAGAAGACGATCCCGGTCTCCTGACCGGCACCGTCGTATCACCCCGGACGGGGGACGCGCCCGGCGCCTCCCCCGTTCCGCGTTCCGGCGACCGGTCGAGGGCCGCCCGACGCTCACGGTTGCCGCCGGGCGCATGTTTGAATCATCATTCAACGCCCCCGGGACGCGCCCGAGGGCGAACCGAGCGAGGAGATCCGATGGTCAACGAGCGCAAGGAGATGCTCGACAAGAGCGCCACCCTGTACTTCGGCCCGTGGTACCGGAAGTCCCCCTTCTTCGAGGCGACGCGGCGGGCGGGCTGCACCGCGTACGACATCTACAACCACATGTACCTCCCGGGCTACTACGACGATCCCGAGGTCGAGTACCGCGTGCTCAACGAGGGCGTCACGATGTGGGACGTCGGCGTCGAGCGCACGGTGGAGGTCAGCGGACCCGACGCCGACCGCCTGATCGACCTGATCACGTGCCGCGACCTGACGAAGTGCGCGGTCAAGCAGGGCAAGTACATGCTCGTGACCGCCCCCGACGGAGGCATCGTGAACGACCCGGTGCTGCTCCATGTCGATGAGCACCGCTGGTGGATGCAGCTCGCGGACTCCGACGCCGGGCTGTACGCGCTGGGGGTCGCCGCGCAGGCCGGGCTGGACGCGCAGGTGACCCTGCCCGACGTCCACCCGATGCAGGTCCAGGGCCCGCTCGCCGGCAAGACGCTCGAGAAGCTCGTCGGTCCCTCGATCTACGACATCAAGTACTACTGGTGCGAGCGGTTCGAGATCGGTGACATCCCGGTCCTGATCAGTCGGACCGGCTGGACCGCGATCCCCGGGTTCGAGATCAACCTGCTGGACGGCGGCCGGGGCGACGACCTGTGGAACGCGGTAGCCGAGGCGGGCGAGGCGTTCGACATCCGCCCGATCGCGCCGTGCGAGGCTCGTCGCATCGAGGCGGGGATCTTCAACTACGGATCCGACATCCGCCTGACCGACACGCCGCTGCACGTGATGGGCTTGGAGCGCCTGGTCGAGGACCAGCCGCAGGACTACATCGGCAAGGCGGCCCTGGAGTCGCTGAGGGCGACCGGGGTCGACCGGAAGCTGGTCGGGATCGAGCTCGCGGGCGACGAGCTCCGGGCGGAGATGTCCGAGTACTGGTCCGCCTACAAGGACGGCACGAAGGTCGGGCACCTGACCGACGCCGTCTGGTCGCCGGGCCTGCGGAAGAACGTCGGGTACGTCTGGGTCCCGATCGACCTCGCCGAGCCGGGGAACGAGCTCGACGTGGAGACCGAGGACGGCGTGCACCTGACCGGCGTCACCGCGGCGATCCCGTTCGTGGACCCGCGCAAGGAGAAGCCCGCGGGCGTCCTGCGCTGAGAGGCGCGGTAGCCTGGAGGTGCGTGGGGCGGCGCGTCCCTGAGAGTCATCTGAGAGTCACGCCGTCCCGCGAACCCCGGCCCTCGCCGTGACGGATCCCGGGTGTGATGAGGATCCGGATCGGAGGTACCCGCATGCGCAGGATGATCGTTCCCGCCGCGGTGCTGGCGGTCGTCGCGACCGCCTGCAGCCTGTCGGTGGGTTCCAGGGACGGCGCCACGAGCGCCCCCTCGCCGGTGGCCGAGCCGCAGGTCTCGACGACACCGGTCGTGTCCGGCACCGAGCCCGTGGCGGACGTCGTGGCTCGGGTGCTGCCCGCCGTCGTCAACGTCACGACCGACATCTCCAACGGTACGAGCCAGGGCCAAGGGGTCGGGACGGGCTTCATCGTCCGCTCCGACGGGGTGATCGTGACGAACTGCCACGTGGTGGAGGGCGGTACGAAGGTCACGGTGTCCACGTCGGAGGCCGATCCCGAACGCTTCGACGCGCGGGTGATCGGCGGCGACTGCGAGCACGACCTGGCGGTCCTGAAGGTCGACGCGAACGGCCTGCCCACCGTTGCGCTCGGCAACTCGAGCGATCTCCGCCTGGGGCAGCGCGTGATCGCGCTCGGGTACGCCCTGGCACTCGAGGGTGGCCCCACCGTCACGACCGGGATCGTGTCGGCGCTGGACCGGACCATCACCGCCCAGGACCCCGGGTGCGACCCGGCGACCTGCGGACCCGACCAGACCCGGACCTACACCGACGTGATCCAGACCGACGCCGCGATCAACCACGGCAACTCGGGCGGCCCCTTGGTCGACATGACGGGCCGCGTGGTCGGGATCAACTCCGCCGGCGACGACGCGGCCGAGAACATCGGGTTCGCGATCGCGATCGACTCCGCGAAGGACACGATCGACCAGGCGGAGGCGGATCCCCTCGCGCCTTCCGCGTACCTCGGGGTGACCACCCAGCCCGTCACGAGCGACCTCGCGTTCCAGCTGAACCTGTCCGTGGACAGCGGCGCCTACGTGGTCGCGACGACCTCCGACGGGCCGGCGGCGAGCTCGGGGATCCGAGAGGGCGACGTCATCGTGGCGGTGGACGGTCGAGAGGTCGCATCGAGCGAGGAACTCGGGAGCGTGCTCACCGACCTGTCGCCCGGCGACCGCGTCACGGTCGAGCTCGTCGGGACCGACGGGGCCCGGCGCTCGGTCGAGGTGACGCTCGGGAGTCGCCCGCTGCCGGTCGACCTGCCCTAGCTCCGGCCTCCGGCGGGATCGGCCGCGGGCCGGACCCGGGGACCGGTCCCGCCGGACGCCGTGCGCTAGCCTTGCCCGCATGAGGGTGAGGCTGCGCAATCCCGACCGAGAGGTCGAGGTCGCAGGCGGCCGGACCGTCGGCGACGTGCTCGGCGAGCTGGAGGTCAACCCCGACACCGTCCTCGTGATCCGCGCGGGCGAGCTCGTCACGCGCGAGGTCGTGCTGGCGGACGGCGACGAGGTCGAGGTCCGACCGGTGATCTCAGGTGGGGCCCGGGGACGCGGGGAGGGGGCAGGGCCATGAGGTGCCGGCGGTGCCGGGGCCCGGCCGCGATCGAGATCCGCCGTCACAACGCGGCGTTCTGCAAGGAGTGCTTCCCGCCGGTGTTCCGCGAGCAGGTGCGCCGGGCGATCCATCGGTACGAGATGTTCACGCCCGAGGACCGGATCCTCGTGGCCGTCTCCGGCGGGAAAGACTCCCTCGCCCTGTGGGACATCCTGCTCCTGGAGGGGTACCGGGCGTCGGGTCTGTACCTCGGGCTCGGGATCGGTGACTACTCCGATCGCTCCGGCGCCGTGGCCCGCGCGTTCGCGCGCGAGCGCGATGCCGAGCTGATCGAGGTCGACCTCCGCCGGGCGTACGGCTACGACGTCCCGACCGCCGGCCGCCGGGGCCCCCGATCCACCTGCGCGGTCTGCGGCCTCTCCAAGCGCTACGTCTTCAATCGGGCGGCGCTCGACGGCGGGTTCGACGTGATCGCCACCGGGCACAACCTCGACGACGAGGCCGCCACGCTGCTCGGGAACACGCTTCGGTGGCAGACGGAGTACATCGCCCGCCAATCTCCCTCGCTGCCCGCGAAGGACGGCATGGTGAAGAAGGTCAAGCCGCTGCACCGGCTGTCGGAGCTCGAGACGGCGGCGTACGCGTTCCTGCGAGGGATCGACTACGTGGTCGAGGAGTGCCCGCTCGTCGCGGGCAACACCCAGCTCCGATACAAGGACGCGATGAACGCGATCGAGTCGGCGTCGCCGGGCACGAAGGCCCAGTTCTTCCTGGGCTACCTGGAGCGCGGGATCCCGCTGTTCCGCAGCGAGGACGTGGCGGAGCTCTCGCCGTGCGAACGATGCGGGCAGCCGACGACCGGCCGGTTCTGCGCCTTCTGCCGAGCGCGGGCCCAGATCCTCGGGGAGCGCCTCGCTCCGGCGGGCGGCGCGATCGACCGCCCCGTCGCCGATCCGACCGCCCGCGACCGCCAGATGGCGGACGAGCTCGCGGACGAGGTGCTGCCCGCCGAGCTGTACGGCGGCACCGCATGAGCGCGCCGTTCGAGCCCGGGGAGCGCGTCTTGCTGATCGACCAGCGGGACCGCACGTACCTGTTCCGGCTGGAGCGAGGCGGCACGTACCACACGCACTCGGGGACCCTCGCGCACGACGAGCTGATCGGCGAACCCGAGGGCACCCGCGTCCAGACGGCCCGGGGGATGGTCCTCATCGCCTTCCGGCCGGGCCTCGCCGAATGGGTGCTGAAGATGCCGCGCGGGGCCCAGGTGATCTATCCCAAGGACCTGGGGTCGATCCTGGTCTTCGCGGACGTCTTCCCGGGAGCGCGGGTCCTGGAGGCCGGCACGGGCTCGGGGGCGCTCACGATCGCGCTCTGCCGCGCCACGGGACCCGAGGGGCGGGTCGTCTCGTACGAGCTGCGCGCGGAGCACAGCGAACAGGCGAGGACCAACCTGGAGGGCTTCTTCGGCAAGCTCCCGGCCTGGCTCGAGCTGCGGGAGGGGGACCTGCGCGGGGTCGGAGGGTCGGACGAGCGGTTCGACCGGGCCGTGCTCGACCTGCCCGAGCCCTGGGGGACGCTCGAGGCGCTCGGTGCGGTCCTCGAACCCGGCGGGATCGTGTGCGCGTACCTCCCGACGACGGGACAGGTCCAGGAGCTCGTCGTGGCGCTGGCGGGATCCGGGTTCCTGCACGTCGAGACGTTCGAGACCCTCCGTCGCGGGTGGCACGTGACCGACCGGAGCGTCCGTCCCGACCACCGGATGGTCGGCCACACGGGCTTCCTGACCGTCGCTCGGAGGATCATCCCGCAGGACTGAAGCTCATCACCGGACGCGTCGGTGCCGATGGATACCTTGAAACGGGCATCATCGCGACGGCCAGAACTGCCGTATGACTTAGGAAGAAGCTCTTCGCCGACCTTCCGAGGTCGGGGGGGAGGCCACCCATATACTGACCCCTCGCGCGACCGGGGAGGTGACCCGATGGCCGACCACGAGCAGCTCGAGCGCTACGAGAAGCAGGTGCACGAGCTCCAGACCCAGGTGACGTTCCTGGAGGAGGAGGTCGGGCTCCTGCGTCGCCGCCTGTCGAACGCGCCGCGCCAGGTCACCCTGCTGGAGGAGAAGGTCGTCGAGACGCGGGATCAGCTCGCCCGCGCGATGGGCCAGAACCAGAAGCTCGCCGACGCCCTGCGTGCCGAGCGCCAGAAGATCGAGGCGCTCGTCGAGGAGGTCGAGAAGCTCAGCCAGCCGCCGGCCACGTTCGGCGTGTTCCTGGCCACGAACGAGGACGGCTCGCTCGACGTGTTCACCGGGGGCCGGAAGATGCGCGTCGTGCCCGCGCCGGACCTCGACGTGGACCGGATGCGCCCGGGCGCCCAGGTGATCCTGAACGACTCGCTGAACGTCGTGGAGATGCTGGACCCCGACCGCCAGGGCGAGGTCGTCAAGGTGAAGGACCGACTCGGCAACGACCGGGTGGTGGTCGTGGGCCGCGGCGACGAGGAGTACGTGGCCACGCTGGCGGGCTCGCTCCTGGGCGAGACCGTCCGCGCCGGTGACCCGGTGCTCTACGATCCGCGGTCCGGGGTCGCGCTCGAGCTCTTGCCGAAGGAAGAGGTCGAGCAGCTCGTGCTCGAGGAGATCCCCGACGTCAGCTACGAGGACATCGGGGGCCTCGAGGGCCAGATCGAGGCGATCCGCGACGCGGTCGAGCTTCCGTTCCTGTACTCGGAGCTCTTCCACGAGCATCAGCTGGAGCCGCCCAAGGGCGTGCTGCTCTACGGGCCTCCGGGCTGCGGCAAGACGCTGATCGCCAAGGCGGTCGCGAAGTCCCTCGCCGAGAAGGTCGCCGAGCGGACCGGCCGCGAGGACGCGCGGAGCTACTTCCTGAACGTGAAGGGCCCCGAGCTGCTGAACAAGTACGTCGGCGAGACCGAGCGCCAGATCCGCGAGATCTTCCAGCGCGCGAAGGAGCGCAGCGAGGAAGGCCTCCCGGTGATCGTGTTCTTCGACGAGATGGACTCGATCTTCCGCACCCGCGGCAGCGGCATCTCGTCCGACGTCGAGTCGACGATCGTGCCGCAGCTCCTGTCCGAGCTGGACGGGGTCGAGACGCTGAAGAACGTGATCGTGATCGGCGCCTCGAACCGCGAGGACCTGATCGACCCGGCGATCCTGCGCCCGGGCCGCCTGGACGTGAAGATCAAGATCGAGCGTCCGAGCCAGGGCCAGGCCGCGGACATCATGTCGAAGTACCTGAACCCGTCGATCCCGATCCACCCGGACGAGGTTGCCCGCTACGGCGGCGACGCCGGCCTGGCCACGACCCGGATGATCGAGAAGACCGTCGAGCAGATGTACGAGCCCAGCGAGCGGAACCGCTTCCTCGAGGTCACCTACGCCTCGGGCGACAAGGAGGTCCTGTACTTCAAGGACTTCAACTCGGGCGCGATGATCGAGAACATCGTCCGGCGCGCCAAGAAGGAAGCGATCAAGCGGTTCCTCTCGATGGGGGACAAGGGCATCAAGTCCGAAGACCTCCTGCTCGCGATCCGGGACGAGTTCAAGGAGAACGAGGACCTGCCGAACACCACGAACCCCGACGACTGGGCCCGGATCTCGGGCAAGAAGGGCGAGCGGATCGTGTACGTGCGAACCCTGCTGGGCGACGACGGGGACGGGAGGCAGGTCGAGCGGGTGAACGCGGGGCAGTACCTGTAAGGTTGGCCCGTGGCCATCCCCAAGGTCTTCGGGACCGAGACCGAGTACGGCATCGCGGCCGCCGGCGTCCCGGACTTCAACCCGGTCCTGTCCTCCTCGATCCTGATCTCGACCTACGCGGGCTCCCTGCGGCGGATCCGGTGGGACTACGAGCAGGAGTCGCCGCTGCGCGACGCGCGCGGGTTCGAGCCGGTTCCGGCGCGCGAGGGCAGCGACGAGGACCTGGGGCTCGCGAACGTGATCCTCCCGAACGGGGCTCGCTACTACGTCGACCACGCGCACCCCGAGTACTCCACGCCCGAATGTCTGACCCCACGGGAGCTCGTGATCCACGACAAGGCGGGCGAGCGGATCCTGGAGCGATCGATCGACGAGGTGACGAGGGAGATGCCGGGCGGCCCCCGCCTCACGGTCTACAAGAACAACAGCGACGGCAAGGGAAACTCGTACGGGACGCATGAGAACTACCTGGTGGATCGCGCGACGGCGTTCGGCGACATCGTCCGTGACCTCACGCCGTTCTTCGTCTCGCGTCAGATCTTCTGCGGCGCAGGGAAGGTGGGGGGCGAGGCGCAATGGGACGAGCGCGGTCGCGGGTTCTTCCAGCTCACGCAGCGCGCCGACTTCTTCGAGACGGAGGTCGGGCTCGAGACGACGCTCAAGCGACCCATCATCAACACGCGAGACGAGCCGCACGCGGATCCGGAGAAGTACCGGCGCCTGCACGTGATCGTCGGCGACGCCAACCTGTGTGAGGTGGCGATCTTCCTGAAGGTGGGGACGACGGCGCTGGTCCTGAAGATGATCGAGGACCGCTTCCTGCCGGACCTCGCGCTCGAGAACCCCGTGGCCGCGCTCCACGACGTGTCGCGGGATCTGACGTGCGCGGCGACGATCCGGCTCGCGGACGGCCGGACGCTCACCGCGGTTCAGCTGCAGTGGGAGTACTTCGAGCACGCGAAGAAGTACGTCGAACGCGAGGACGACACCCCCGAACAGCACGAGGTGCTGGACCGGTGGGAGGCCGTCCTGACCGCGCTCGAGACGGAGCCCCTGACCTTGCACCGGGAGCTGGACTGGGTCGCGAAGTACCGGCTGCTGGCCGCCTACCGCGAGCGGGATGGGCTCGACTGGCACGACCATCGCATCCGTGCGATCGACCTCCAGTACCACGATGTCCGCCGTGATCGGGGGCTGTACAACCGCCTCGCCGCGGGGGGGAAGGTCGAGCGCGTCGTGCACGACGACGAGATCGACCGGGCCGTGATGGAGCCGCCGGAGGACACCCGCGCGTACTTCCGCGGCCGGTGCATCTCGCGCTACCCGGACGCGATCGCGGCGGCCTCCTGGGACTCGCTCATCGTCGACGTCGGGACGGACGCGTTGCAGCGCATCCCGATGCGGGAACCGCTCCGCGGCACGAAGGCGCACGTCGAGGAGCTGCTCGAGCGCGCCGTCGACGCCGCGGCGCTCGTGGACCTCCTTCAGTCCTAGGTCTTTCGAGCCGAAGGTAGGATGGGAAGGTCACCCGCAGCGAGGAGATCCCCGATGCCCCAGGAGCAAGAACAGAAGCGCACCCAGCGGAAGGGCGGTGGGGATGACGGCTCCGACGCCGACGCGGGCCAGGTCGCAGCCTCCTCCAAGGCCGCCGAGCTCAAGGAGGAGATGGACGACATCCTCGACGAGATCGACTCGGTGCTGGAGGAGAACGCCGAGGAGTTCGTGAAGAGCTACGTGCAGAAGGGCGGGGAGTGACGGACCGGATCGAGCTGCCGGTGTCCGGGGCTCGGTTCGGGGCGAACCCGAGCTTCGTGGACCTGCTGCGCGCCTCCCAGCCGGACGCGCCTGCGACGGGGGCGCCGGTCCCCGGGATCGAGCTCCCGCACGGGACCACGGTCCTCGGTCTGAAGTACGCGGGCGGCGTCGTGATGGCCGGTGACCGGCGCGCGACGGCCGGCTACGCGATCGCCGACGCCAAGATGCGCAAGGTCTTCGCCGCGGACGATTCCTCCGCGATCGCGATCGCCGGGGCGGCGGGCCAGGCGGTCGAGCTCGTGAAGCTCTTCCAGCTCGAGCTCGAGCACTACGAGAAGATCACCGGCGACCGCCTGTCCTTGGAGGGCAAGGCGAACCGGCTCGCCCAGATGATCCGCGGGAACTTCCCGATGGCGCTGCAGGGGTTGGTCGTGGTGCCGCTGTTCGGCGGCTACGACGACCGGCGCGGCGAGGGCCGGATCTTCTACTACGACGCCACCGGCGGCCGCTGGGAGGAGGACGACTTCCAGACGACGGGCTCGGGGGGTCAGCCTGCGAAGAACTCGCTCAAGAAGCGGTGGCGCGCGGGCCTGTCGCGCGACGAGGCGGTGCGCGTCGCGGTCGAGGCCCTGTTCGACGCGGCCGAGGACGACGCCGCGACGGGTGGACCGGATGTGACGAGGAGGATCTTCCCGAACCTCGTGGCGGTCACGGCCGACGGCGCGGCGGATGTGCCCGAGGACGAGGTGGCGGCCGCGGTCGGCGACGTCCTGTCGGCCCGGGGAGGCGACGGCTGATGGCGTTCATGCCGTACGTCTCGCCCGACCAGCTGATGAAGGACCGGTCCGAGTACGCCCACAAGGGCATCGCGCGCGGCCGCTCCGTGATCGGCCTGGAGTTCGCGGGCGGCTTGCTGTTCATCGCGGAGAACCCCAGCGCCACCCTCCACAAGATCAGCGAGATCTACGACCGGATCGCCTTCGCCGGCGTCGGCAAGTACAGCGAGTTCGAGGACCTGCGTATCGCGGGCATCCGCCTGGCCGACCTCCGCGGCTACAGCTACGGGCGCGAGGACGTGAAGGCACGCGACCTCGCCAACGCGTACTCGCAGTCCCTCTCGACGATCTTCACGCAGCAGATGAAGCCCTACGAGGTCGAGCTCCTGGTGGGTGAGGTGGACGGGGAGGGTGGCGCGGGGACCGCGCTCTACCACGTCCTGTTCGACGGCAGCGTGACGGACGAGCACGGGTTCGTCGCGATCGGCGGCCATGCCGAGGACCTGATGGAGGCCCTCAAGGGCGAGTACGCGACGGGGTGGGACCTGGCCACGGCCGTGCGGACGGCGGTCAGGATCCTGGGGTCGCCCGACGCGCGCGAGCTCGCCTCGGACACGATCGAGGCCGGCGTGTTGGACCGCGGTCGGACCCAGCGGCGGAAGTTCCGGCGGCTCGACGACGACGAGATCGCCGGGATCCTGACCGCCTCCTGACCCGACCCCCCCGCCGGCTCCCGCGTTCCGCGACGACCGCGCGTACGCTGTCCGGATGGAGCGCCGCATCTTCGGGCTCGAGAACGAGTACGGCGTGACCTGCACGTTCCGCGGGCAGCGTCGCCTGTCGCCGGACGAGGTCGCCCGGTACCTGTTCCGCCGCGTCGTCCACTGGGGCCGATCCTCGAACGTGTTCCTAGAGAACGGCGCGCGCCTGTACCTGGACGTCGGCTCCCACCCCGAGTACGCGACCCCCGAGTGCGACGCGGTCCGCGAGGTGGTCGCCCACGACAAGGCCGGGGAGCGGATCCTCGAGGCCCTCCTGGGCGCGGCCGAGATGCGGCTGCACGAGGAGGGGATCTCGGGACAGGTCTACCTGTTCAAGAACAACACCGATTCCGCCGGGAACTCCTACGGATGCCACGAGAACTACCTCGTCGCGCGGCACGGCGAGTTCGCGCGGATGGCCGACGTGCTGATCCCGTACTTCGTGACGCGACAGATCTATTGCGGCGCCGGCAAGGTCCTGCATGGGCCGCGCGGCGCCCAGTTCTGCATCTCGCAGCGCGCCGAGCACATCTGGGAGGGTGTGTCGAGCGCGACCACGCGATCGCGGCCCATCATCAACACGCGTGACGAGCCGCACGCCGACGCGGAGCGCTTCCGCCGGCTTCACGTGATCGTGGGCGACTCGAACATGAGCGAGTGGACCACGTTCATCAAGGTCGGCATCACCGACCTCGTCCTGCGCATGGTCGAGGCGAACACGGTGATGCGCGACCTAACGCTGGAGAACCCGATCCGCGCGATCCGCGAGATCTCCCACGACCCCGGCTGCACGCGCAAGGTCAAGCTCGCGAACGGCCGGGAGCTCTCCGCGATCGAGATCCAGACCGAGTACTACGAGAAGACCGCCCGCTTCCTCGAGCGCCGCGGCGCGGACGAGGTCTCGAAGACCCTGCTCGAGGAGTGGGCCGACGCCCTCGAGGCCCTGGCGGCGGGCGAGCCCGAACGCCTGGTCCACAAGGTCGATTGGGTGACGAAGCGGACGATGATCGAGCGGTACCAGGCGAAGCACGACCTCCCGCTGGCGAGCCCCCGGGTGGCGCTGCTCGACCTGGCGTACCACGACGTCAACCGGACCCGGGGGCTCTACTACCTCCTCGAGAAGGGCGGGAAGGTCGAGCGGGTGGCCTCCGACCGAGAGATCCAGCGCGCGATGCGCGAGCCGCCCCAGACGACGCGCGCGAAGCTCCGCGGCGACTTCATCCGCCAGGCGAAGGCCAAGCGTCGCGACTACACCGTGGACTGGGTGCATCTGAAGCTGAACGACCAGGCGCAGCGGACCGTGCTCTGCAAGGATCCGTTCCGCGCCGTGGACGAGCGCGTGGAGCAGCTGATCTCGCACATGTGAGGTTCCCTCGGTCTCGTGGCGGACCGCGCGTCAGCGCCAGCGGGCGTTCTCGACCGCGAGCCGTCCGGCCAGGACCCCGGCCGCGCCGGCGGCGAGGAAGAACGCCGGATCGTCCTCGGGTGTCCGGCCCATCGAGCGGACCTCGATCCCGCGCGCCGCGAGCTCGTCGAGCGCCGGGCGACCGTCGACCTCGACCAGCTGATGACGTTCGTGGAGCCCGGCGGCCCGCAGCGCGTCCCAGACGACGACGCGCTGCGGGTCCGGGAGGACCGGGACCGGGACGTTCGTCTCGACGAGGCACACGTCCCGCAGGATCGTCCGGGAGTGGTGCGAGAGCCCGCGGTGCCGGTCGCGATCGTCCGCGAAGCTCAGGCGCAGCGAGGGGATCGGGCGGCCGTCCAGCGCTCGCGCTGCGTTGAGGGCGTTGCCGCTCGACAGGGCGCTGACCCCCCAGGTCGTGTCGGTCCCCAGGTTGCCCGGCCCGTCGGCCACGACGATCGCGTCGGCCCCCAGCACCGCCGACGCCGCCAGCATGCCCGACCAGACCGTGACGGCCTCGAGGTCGCCGCCGAACGCCTGCCCGCACGTGATCCAGCCGTCGAGGAGCCCGCCGAGCCGCAGCTCGGTGACCAGCCGGGAGAACGGGCCGGCCAGGGCGGCCCCGTCGGTCATCACGTAGACGACCCGGGCCCCTCGTCCCGCCCGCTTCGCACCGGCCGCCACGGGTCCGACCATCGAGTGCAGCGGCGCACAGACGACCGGGATCCGGCCGAGACCCGCCGAGCCCTCGAGCGCGTCCCGATGCGCGTCCTCCACGACCTCGACCGCCGTCTGCATCGGCGTGTACCGGACCTTCATCGCGCGCCCGGCCGGCAGGCCGCCGGGTTCGGATCCCTCCACCGCCACGACGAAGTGCACGCCGCCCGTCCCTAGGTCCAGCGCGACCGCCGTCGTGTTGAGGACCACGGAGTCGCCGACGGCGATCGGCCCCGTGAGGTCGGGATAGGCGATCGCGCTCGCGGTCTCGCCCTCGACGTCCACCTCCACCTCGTGCGCCCCGGGCCGTGCCGGGCCGAGCGCGGTCACGATCGCGCGCCGGAGTCGGATCACGTGCGGTCCCGGTTGCGGAGCAAGGCCCCGCTATGATGCCGCACGATGCCGCGGGAGGACCGCATGGAGCCGCTCGAGCGCCTGCTCAACCTGGTCGGGCTGCTCCTCGAGAGCCGGGGCCCACGGACCTTCGACGAGATCCGTGAGGTGCTCGAGCCCTACCGGCAGGAGAACGTCGACAGCGCCAAGCGGATGTTCGAGCGCGACAAGGACCTGCTGCGCGAGTTCGGCGTGCCGCTCGAGCTCGTGGACGTGGATGCCTTGGGCGGGGAACAGGGCTACGTGATCCGCAAGGAGCGCTACTACCTCCCCGAGATCGCGTTCACGCCGCAGGAGCTCGGAGCGCTGTTCGTGGCGGCCCAGAGCGGCTCCGAGGACACGACGCCGGCGGAGCAGGCGGTCCGGAAACTGCTCACCGGGGTCGAGGGCGGAGGCATCCTGGCGATGGCGGGCGGCGGCCCGCTCGCGTCCGGCTCGGACGCCCGCAGCCCGCTCCTGGTCGGCGCCGCCGACGCCGCCGAACGCCGGCGCCGGGTCCGGTTCGGGTACCGGACGTCGAGCGGAGAGGGCTCCGAGCGCACGGTGGATGCCTACGCGGTCGTGTTCCGGCGGGGGCATTGGTACCTCGTCGGGTTCGATCACGGCCGCGATGACGTGCGCGCGTTCCGGCTGTCGCGCCTGACCACGGACCTCACGGACGTCGGTGAGGGATCGGAGCCGCCCGAAGGGTTCCGTGCGACCGAGCATGTGCAGCCCGGCCCGTGGAGCCCCGCGCCCGAAGACCGGGCGACGATCGCCTTCGCGCCGGAGGTTGCATGGTGGGCGGCCAGCGCGCAGGCGGGTGCCGAGGTCTCCGATCCGCGGGCGGACGGATGGGTCGAGGTCACCGTGGCGTTCGGAGACGAGACGTCGGTCGCCGACTGGGTGCTCACGTTCGGTCCGCAGGCCGAGGTCCTCGCTCCCGCCTCGCTCCGCGCCGCCGTGATCGAGCGGCTGGAGCGCGTCGGTGCCTGAACGCGCCGCCCGGACGCCGAAGACCGCGGACCGGCTGGCGCGGATGCTGGTGGTCGTCCCGTACTTCGTGCAGCACCCGGGGACCAGCCTCGAGGAGGCCAGCACGCTCTTCGACGTGCCCGCCGACCAGCTCCGCAAGGACCTCGAGCTGCTGTTCCTCTCGGGGCTGCCGCCGTACGGGCCCGGGGATCTGATCGATGTCGAGATCGACGAGGACGATCAGGTCACGATCCGCATGGCGGATCACTTCGCGCGGCCGCTGCGCCTGACGCGTCACGAGGCGCTCGCCCTGTACCTGCGGGGGACCGAGCTGCTGGGCACCGCCGGGCTCCCGCAGGCGCCTGCGCTACGCTCCGCCCTCGAGAAGCTGCGCAACGAGCTCGGGCCGGAGACGCTCGGCGACCCGGAGGGGCGGATCGAGGCGACCGAGGCGGACCGGCCCCTGGCCTCCCTGACCGCGATCCGGGAGGCCGCGAGTGCGCATCGGCGGCTCCGGATCACGTACTTCGCGCACTCGAGCGGCGAGTGGAGCGTCCGCGAGATCGAGCCCGAGGAGGTGTTCGCGAGCATGGGCTCGTGGTACGTGGCCGCCTGGGACGTCGCGGCCGATGCGGAGCGCCTCTTCCGTGTCGATCGGATCCGCGAGGTCGAGGACCTGGAGGTCCCGTTCACCCCGCACGGTCTGCGGGGAGCCGGGCGCGCTCTGTACACGCCGACCGAGGAGGACGTGCACGTCCGCCTGCACCTGCGGCCCGGCGCGCGCTGGGTGGCGGAGTACTACGCGGTGACCGACGCCCGGGAGGCCGACGGCGGTGGGCTCGACGTCTCGCTCCCGGTGAAGCGCCTCGACTGGGTCGCCGGACTGCTCCTGCGCCTCGGGACCGACGCGGAGGTCCTGGAGCCACCCGATCTCCGCGAACGCGTCCGCGACCTCGCCCGTCGGACCCTCGACCGATACGGCGATTGACCAGCCCCGATGGGGTAGCCCCGTTCGGGGGACATCGGCTCAAGGGCGCCCGACACCCCGCCGATAGCTCGGGTTGAGATGACAACGATCCGGACCACCTGCCCCCGCTGCGGCGAGGTCGATATGGGACCCGAGGCGATCCTGCTCTCCGTCCGTGAGAACGGGCGGGAGGGGAGCTACCGGTTCACCTGCCCGAGCTGCGCGGACGACGTCGAGAAGCGGGCCGACCGCAAGATCGTGGCCCTGCTGGTGTCGGCCGGCGTCGACGTGGCCGGTGGTGGCGGCGGGATGGAGCAGGACGCGCTCTTCGACCAGGAGCACTGGTCCCCGGAAGAGGCTCCGGCCGGTCCGGCGTTCACGATCGACGACGTGATCGAGTTCCACTTCCTGCTGAAGGACGACCGCTACATCCAGGACTTCCTGGCCTCGAGCGGCGGCGTCTGACGACCGGACTCCCCGGTGTAGCATCGCCGGGTGAACCCCTGGATCCTCGTCTGGCTGATCGTCGCGATCGTCACGACCGCCGCCCTGATCGCCTTCGGCATCGCGCTCGGTCGGCATGCCCTGATCCTCGGGCGCTCGGTGCGCCGGTTCCAGGAGGAGGTGCAGCCGATCGCCGAGGAGATCGCGGACTCGTCGAGCCGGGCCGCGGACAAGGCGTCGGCGTTGCAGCCTCCGCAGCGTCCCGGCCGGCGATCGGGCCGGCAGCCGGGGGTCGCGGGGTAGGATAGGGGTTCCGACCTGCGTCGCGTGGGCTCATGCTGAACATCGGTCCCCAAGAGCTGATCCTCGTCCTCATCATCGCGTTGATCGTGGTGGGGCCCTCCCGTCTCCCCGAGCTCGGCCGTTCGATCGGCAAGGCCCTGCGCGAGTTCCGCAAGGTCCAGGACGAGGTGAAGGACACGTTCCGGTTCGACCTGAACGACGAGCCGCCGACGCGCGCCACCTCGACCACGCCGCGTCCACACACCACGCGCACGGGGTCCCCGAACGGCGAGGCCGTCGCGCCCACCGGACCCCCGGACGCCGAGCTGGCCGCTCCCGAGCCGTCGGCGACCGAGCCGGCCGCGGCGGACACGCCGACGGACGGGCCGGCGCCCGAGCCGTCGGCGTAGCCGGCGCCCATGAAGGTCTTCCCGCGGTTCCGCCGTCGCTCGGCCGAGCAGCGCACCGGGACGATGACGGTGATCGAGCACCTCGACGAGCTCCGGCACCGGCTGATCGTCAGCATGGTGGCGATCGGCGTCGGCGCGGTGATCGGCTGGTTCCTGTACGACCCGGTGATCCGGCTGCTCCGCGACCCGTACTGCGACTACTGGCGGACGATCCCTGCCGACCAGCGGACGACCGAGACCTGCGTGCTGATCTTCCTCGAGCCGCTCGGGGGGATGATCGTCAAGCTCAAGGCGGTCGTGTTCCTCGGGATCCTGATCGCGGTCCCCGTCCTCCTGTGGCAACTCTGGCGGTTCATCGTGCCCGGGCTGACGCCACGCGAGAAGAAGATGGCGGTCCCGTTCATCGTGGCCTCGACCCTGCTGTTCTTGCTGGGCGCGGCGTTCGCGTACTGGACGCTGCCGAAGGGCCTGACGTTCCTCCTGGGCTTCGCCGGGGATGGGGTCGTGGCCCAGCTGACGTTCGATCGATACCTGACCTTCGTCATGCTCGTCGCGTTCGCGTTCGGGATCTCCTTCGAGTTCCCGATCCTGTTGATCTTCCTCGAGCTCGCAGGGGTCCTCAGCACGGACAAGCTCCGCGAGTGGCGTCGCTACGCGATCCTGTTCATCGCGGTCTTCGCGGCGATCATCACGCCGAGCTCCGATCCGTACACGATGCTCGCGATGATGATCCCGATGTACATCTTCTACGAGGCCGCTATCATCGTCGGTCGCCTCCTCAAGCGCTGAGGGGGCCCGCAACCCCCCGGGAGACCGAACGATGGCGATCAAAGGCAAGACGAAGGGTCGGAGCCGCGGACGCGCCCCCGCGCGGGCCCCGCGACGCGAACCCGTCGCCGTCGCGCCGCCGTTCTTCCGGCGGCGGTGGGTCCAGGTGGTCGCGGCGGCGGTCGT
Organism: Actinomycetota bacterium; assembly: GCA_036555125.1. Classification (GTDB taxonomy): domain Bacteria; phylum Actinomycetota; class UBA4738; order UBA4738; family HRBIN12; genus DATBLY01. The sequence continues at coordinate 22,703 of DATBLY010000105.1, forward strand.
CGGCGCGTTCGCCGTCGTGATGGTCGTCTGGGTGACGAACGGGCTCCGGCAGGAACGTGCCGACCGTGACGAGACCGAGGCGGATGCGACCCGCCGCGCGGCCGCCCAGGAGTGGCAGAACACCCTGGAGGGCGAACTCGGCAAGCTCGGCACGGTCTCCGCGGGCGCGGAGCCGACGATCCTGGTGCCCCTCGCATCCGCGATCGATTCGCTCGCCGAGGGCAAGGCTCCCGCGGAGACCGAGAGCACGATCGACGACGCCCTCACGCTGGCGAAGGCCGCGGCGAAGAGCCTCGACGGGTTCGACCTCACCGGGACGATCGCCGACCAGGGGTTCGACGTCGAGCAGACGAATTACCTGCTGAACTCGCGATCCCGGATCGTGCACGCCCTGCGGCTGTACGAGCAGGCGGCGCTCCTGGCCCAGATGGCGCTCGCGGCGGAGGGCGACGCGCGTGTGGAGCTGGCGCAGCGCGCCGTCGCGGTCCGCGATCTCGGCCGGGCCCTGCTCAACGAGGGGTGGACCGACTACCAACAGGTGATCTTCGCCCTGGGTCTCGGTCAGCTGCCCCAGCCCACCGGGATCATCCCCGGCCTCGGCCTCACCGGACCGAGCGGCGCCACCGGCGCGACCGGGGCCTCCGGTGCCTCGGGACCCACCGGGACCACGTAGGGGAAGCGCGGATGGCCGCCTCCGCCCCCGTCGTGGTCGTGGCCAACCCCACGGCGGGGGGCGGCAAGGCCGGACGGTTGATCGGCAGGGTCTACCGGATCCTCTCCGAGCTCGACGTCGAGCACGAGATCCGCGTGTCGGAATCCGCCGAGGACCTGGAGCGGCTGGCCCGCGAGGCGGCGGGGGACGGCGCGCGGATCGTGGCCGCCCTGGGCGGCGACGGATCGGTCAACCTGGTCGCGAACGGGATCCTGGGCTCCGGCGCGGCGCTCGCGGTGCTGCCCGCGGGCACGGGCGACGACTTCGCCCACGGCATCGGTGTCCGGAAGCTCGATCAGGCGACCCGGCTGCTCGCGGCGCCGGCGATCGTGGACCTCGACGTGATCCGGGCGACGGCGGGGGCCGAGACCCGCCACTTCGTGAACATCGCCGGCACGGGGTTCGACTCGGCGGTCGAAGAGACGGCCAGCGCGATGAAGCGCCGCCTCGGCGCGCGCGGCCACTACGCCCTCGCGACCGTGAAGACCTTGCCCCGGTTCGCCCCCCTCGCGTTCGTGATGGACCTCGACGGGGAGCGACTCGAGATGGAGGCGATGCTCGTCGTCGTCGGGAACAGCGTCGCGTACGGGGGGGGCATGAAGGTGCTGCCGCAAGCGTCGGTGACCGACGGCAGCCTGGACGTGTGCATCGTGCGGGCGATGACGAAGGGCGCGTTCCTGCGAGCGTTCCCGAAGGTCTACGTCGGCAAGCACACCACGCACCCGAGCGTGACGATGCTCCGCGGGGCCCGCCTCTCGGTGGAGGCGGATCGGCGGAGCCTCGTGTTCGCCGACGGCGAACGTCTCGGCTCGCTCCCCGCGATCTTCGAGACCCGACCGCATGCGCTGCCCACCGTCGTCGGCCCGGAGGCGCCGGCGATCCACTGACGCACGGTCCCCGCGGCTGCGCGCCGCGAGGGATCGGCGTGCCTGGCGAGGCGCGAGCCCCTCGCCCGTAGACTGGCTCGATGACCCCCCCCGCCTCCGGCCCCGCCGCGTTCGCGGAGCGGTACCCGTTCCCGCTCGACGCGTTCCAACTCAACGCGATCGACGCCGTCGACGCGGGTCGGTCCGTGCTCGTGGCGGCCCCGACGGGCTCGGGGAAGACGGTGGTCGCCGAGTTCTCGATCGAGCGCGCGCTGGCGATGGGCGGGAAGGCCTTCTACACGACCCCGCTGAAGGCGCTGTCGAACCAGAAGTTCGGCGACCTGGTGGCGAAACACGGCGCCGACCGCGTGGGCCTGCTCACCGGCGACAACGCGATCAACTCCGAGGCCCCCGTGGTCGTGATGACGACGGAGGTGCTGCGCAACATGCTCTACGAGCGCAGCGGCACGCTCGAGGGCCTCGTCTCGGTCGTGATGGACGAGGTGCACTACCTCCAGGACCCGTACCGGGGCGCCGTCTGGGAGGAGGTCCTGATCCACCTCCCGCTGTCGGTCTCGGTCGTGTGCCTGTCCGCGACCATCTCCAACGCCGAGGAGTTCGGGGAGTGGATCGGCACGCTCCGGGGCGAGACGAGCGTCGTGATCGAGGAGCGGCGGCCGGTGCCGCTCGAACACCACTACCTGGTCGGCCACGACCTGCACCCGATGCACGTCGAGCGGGAGGGGACGCTGACCCCGAACCCGTACGTCGCATCGCTGGATCAGCGCGAGCTCCGCGTCCGGTCGTACCGACGTGCCGGCAGCGGCACGATCCAGCAGCAGCGCATCGGACGCCCGCGGGAGGGTCACCGCGGGATCTACGCGCCCAAGCGCGAGGAGGTCGTCGAGGTGCTGGCGGCGGCGGGCATGTTGCCCGCGATCTACTTCGTGTTCAGCCGCGCCGGCTGCGATCGGAGCGTGAAGTGGCTGCAGGGGGCGGGCGTGCGCCTGACGTCGCGCGCGGAGGCGGATCGGATCCGCGAGGTCGCCGAGAGCCGGGCCGCCTGGATCGACGACGAGGACCTGGCCACGCTCGGCTTCTTCGAGTTCCTCGAAGGCCTCATGGCGGGCGTCGCGGCCCACCACGCCGGCATGCTCCCCGTGTTCAAGGAGACCGTCGAGCACCTGTTCGCGGCCGGTCTGGTCAAGGTGGTGTTCGCCACGGAGACGCTCTCGCTCGGGATCAACATGCCGGCGCGGACGGTCGTGATCGAGGACCTGTGGAAGTTCCAGGGCGAGCGCCACGAGCTGCTCACGCCGGGGGAGTACACGCAGCTCACCGGGCGGGCGGGCCGTCGCGGGATCGACGAGCTGGGCCACGCCGTCGTCGTGTACCAACGGCAGGTCCCCTTCGAGCGCGTCGCGGGACTCGCCGCCACGCGGACCTACGACCTGACGTCGTCGTTCCGTCCTTCCTACAACATGGCCGTGAACCTGGTGCGGAACTACCCGCGGGACCAGGCGCACCAGCTCCTGAACGCCTCGTTCGCGCAGTTCCTGGCCGATCGCGGCGTCGTCGCGCTCGAGCGACAGCGCGAGCGGGACCGGCAGTCGATCGAGGGCTACCGGCCCAACCTCGTCTGCCACCTGGGCGACTTCCAGGAGTACTGGGACCTGGTGTCACGGGCGCGGCGCCTCCGCGAGGACGACCGTCGGGGACGCGACCGCGCACGTTCGGAGGCCGTGCGGTCGGCCGTCGCGAACCTGCGACCCGGCGAGGTGATCCACGTGCCGCGGGCGCGACGGCGCGGTCTCGCGGTGGTGATCGCCTCCCGGGACGGCAAGCCGACCGTCCTGTCGGAGGACCGGTCCTTCTTCCGCCTCGGCCCGAAGGACTTCGACGACCCGCCCCCGGTGCTCACCCGGATCGCGCTCCCGCGCTCCGGGAGCTCGCGGAGCGCCCGCTACCGGCGCGACGTCGCCGCGAAGCTGGTCTCGCTGCGGATGCGTCCGCCCAAGGCCGAGCGGGTCTCGACCGACCCGACCGTCGAGCGCGAGGCCGCCGAGCTCGAGCAGCGCGCGTCCGCTCACCCCTGTGCCGCGTGTCCTGAGCGGACGAAGCACGAGCGCTGGGCGGCGCGCATCGATGCGCTCGAGGCGCAGATGCAGGGCGTCGAGCGCCGGATCCGCGTGCGCACCGAGACCTTGGCGAGGCAGTTCGACCGCGTGCTGGGCGTCCTCGAGGACCTCGGGTACGTGCGCGGGTGGTCGCTGACCGAGAAGGGCCGGCGGCTCGCCCGGATCTACGGTGAGGGAGACCTGCTGGTCGGTGAGGCGCTCGACGCGGGCCTCCTGGACGGCTTGTCTCCGCCGGAGGTGGCGTCGGTCGTCTCGTCGATGGTCTACGAGTCGCGCGAGCGCGTCCCGATGGCCGGCGGGATGCCGACGACGCCGTCGTCGGAGCGCTTCGAGCGCCTGGAGGGCATCTGGCGGCGGGTGCGCCGGGCCGAGGACTCGCACCAGGTCCAGCTGTGCCGCGAGCTCGACCCCGGCTTCGGCGTCCCCGTGTTCCACTGGACCGAGGGCAAGCCCCTCGAGGACGTCCTGGCGGAGACCGAGATGGCTCCCGGCGACTTCGTGCGCAACTGCAAGCAGCTCCTGGACCTCCTGCGGCAGATCGAGGAGGTGGCCGAGCCCGGAGCCGCGGAGCTGGTCGGCCTCGCGCGCGACGGCGTGCAACACGGCGTCGTCGCCTACACGGGGCTGTAGCTACGATGCGGCCGATGTCCGCCAGCGCGTTCGGCCCCCTCGCCGTGATCGTCGACCCACGCGCCGGAGGCGGGCGCGTCGGGGCCGAGATGCCGTCGCTCAGGCGGGAGCTCGACGCGCTGGGGCTCGAGCACGCCCTGTGGGTCGCCGACGGCCCCGCCGACGCCACACGCCGCACCCGGGCCGCGCTCGACGAGGGGTACCGGTACCTCGTCGCGGTCGGCGGCGACGGGACCGTCCAGGACGTCGTGAACGGGATGTTCCGGGACGGCGAGGCGATCGCCGACGACCTGGTCCTCGGGGTCGTGGCGGCCCACTCCGGGTGCGACCTGGTGCGGAGCTTCGGGCTGCCCGGGGACGTGGTCGCCGCGACCCGGCATCTCGTTGGGGAGAACACGTACCCGCTGGACCTCGTGCGGATCGTCTCGACCGGAGCCGGCGGGGAGCGGATCGTCCGCTACAGCCACAACCTGGCCGAGGTCGGCCTCGGAGCCGCGGCGGTCCGTGGTGCGACGCGGCTGCCGTCGTGGGTCGGGCGGGCGCGCCGGTTCGTCGGCTTCTGGCTGGCGGTCGCTCAGACGAAGGTCACGCAGGTCCGGATCGACGCGGACCGCCGGACCTACGAGGGACCCGCCTTCAACGTCGTGGTCGCCAACGCGCAGTTCTCGAGCGGGGGCATGCGGCTCTCGCCTCGCTCGTTCCCGGGCGACGGGATCCTCGACGCCTTGGTGTTCCAGGGCCCGCGGAGCGACGCCTACACGATGC
>DATBLY010000112.1:0-9841 GCA_036555125.1 Actinomycetota bacterium
GCTTCAGGAACTCGACATCGTCCTGCGTGGCCGGTCTGATGTTCACGCGCACCTCTCCGTGCGAAGCTGCCGCTCGACATGGGTACGGTAGCGCAGCGGTGGACCAGGCGAGGGCGCGACCTGGTCGGGACGACCGTCGTCCGCGCGATCCAGCTGATGAGCGTCTGGCTGGGGAAGCTCACCCCCGCCGTGCAGAGGCGGGTGGTGCGCGGCGTGCAGCTCGCGCTCGAGGTTCACCTGAAGAGCCGCGAGGATCAGGTCAGCGTCTATGCGGCGGCGCTCACCTACAACGGCTTCCTCTCGATCCTGCCCCTGGCGCTGGTCGGCCTGTCGATCGCGGGGTTCATGGTCGGATCGATCGCCGCGATCTTCGGCATCCTGATCTTCCTCCGGTTGGCGATGTGGCTGTTCCTGTACGGGGCGAGATCTCGTCGATCCTGCGGGACCAGATCCGGTGGCGCTCAGGCCAGGTCCATCTCCGGCGCCACGGCCTGGAGCCCGGCGATGCTCACCGCGAGGAACTCGTCGAGCGGTAGCCCGATCGAGGCCTCCACGTCGTAGATCTCCTCCCGGTTGACGCCGGGGGCGAACGCCTTCTCCTTCAGCTTCTTCTTCACGGAGGAGACCTTCATCCCGTTCGCCTTCTCGGGCCGCACCAGGGCCGAGGCGACCAACAGGCCCGCGACCGCGTCCGCATGGACGATCGCGTTCGACATCAGGTCCGTCCGGTACGCGGGGTCGGCGTGGGCCAGGACGCCGTTCACGATCGGCTCCTCGACCCCGGCCTCGCGGAGCCAGCCGGCGGCCAGGTGCGCGTGGTTGGCCGCGTCGTCTCCCGTGTGGTCCTGATCCAGGTCGTGGAACAGGCCGGTCATGGCCCACGCGTCCTCGTCCTCACCGAAGCGCGCCGCGAGGGCGCGCATCACCCCCTCGACCGAGATCAGGTGCCGGACCGTGGTCTCCTTCAGACACTTCTCCCGGCAGAGCGCGATCGCGGCGTCCCGGTCCACCTCACACCCCCGCCACGGCCACGGTCGCGTCCGGCTCGCCCGAACCCAGGACGAAGGGAACGCTGCTCAGCACCACGTTCGGCTCGAACAACAGCAGACGTTTGACGAACAGCGCGTTCTGGTTGTGCAGCAAGAGGTATCGCCACCTCGAGACCACGAACTCGGGGAGGACCACGGTCACCACGGTGTCCCCGCGGAGGGTGAACCGACGGACCTCCTCGAGCATCGGTCCCGTCAGATCGCGGAACGGGGCCTCGACGACGTCGAGCGGGATCGGGAGGCGACGGTCGAACCAGTCGCGTTCGATCCCAACGGCCCCCTCCGGGTCGAGTTCGAACGTGATCGCCCGCGTCTCCGGCGCCCCGAGGGAGACCGCGTAGTTGACGGCTCGGATCGTGGCATCGTGCACCGCCGAGACGAACACGAGCGTCACGGAGCGCCCGGGCAGGAGCGGCTCCGCGCCTGCATCGCCGAGGTCACCCTCCATCACGACGGGGATGTCGGTGACCACGACGTTGGGCTCGCGCAGGAGCCCGGCCTTCAGGCGGATCAGGTCCCTGCGGTGCAGCAGGTACGAGAGGAGACGTCCTCGGACCGACTCGGGAACGATCACCGTCACGAAGTCGCCGGGTTCGCGCGGGATCGCGCGAACGACCTTCCGCATCGTCCGCAACGGCTCGCGGTCCGGGATCGGCTCGAGGGGGATGCCCTCTGCGAGGCGCCGCCATCGCTCAGCCATCTCGCGCGAGATGGTCCCCGTCCCGGATGGGTGCACGGCGCGGACATCCGCATGGCGGATCGACTTCACGTAGCTGATCGCGTCCACGGCCGCGGCATCGAGGCGCTGGACGAGGATCACGACATGGTTGCGGCTCGGTGCACCGAGGTCGACGACGCCCCGGCGCAACTCGCCCTGCACGGTGGTGTAGTGACGATGGATCGAACGCAGGAGCGGCACGATCAGGGCCATGACGAGGATCGACAGCCATGCCCCGTGGACGAACTTGGTCGCGGTGATCACGACCAGCACCACACCGGTGGTGACCGCACCCACGGCGTTGATCACGATCGCGCGCTGCCAACCCTTAGCTGCCTCCGGGCCTCGACCCCGCTCCGCGAGCCAGTGGCGGACCATCCCCGTCTGCGAGAGGGTGAACGACGTGAACACGCCGACCACGTACATCTGGATCAGACGCGTGAGATCCGCGTCGAACGCGTAGATCACGAGGCAAGCGGCCAGGCCCAAGCCGATCACGCCGTTGGAGAAGACCAGCCGGTCCCCGCGGTTCATGAACTGCCGAGGCATGTAGTGATCGCGGGCCAGGATCGCCGACAGCCTCGGGAAGTCCTGGAACGCCGTGTTCGCGGCGAGGACGAGGATCGCCGCCGTGAAGCCCTGCACCAGGTAGAAGCCGAACCCGCCACCGAAGACGGTGTGGGCGATCTGGGCGACGACCGACCGGTGCTCGCTCACCGTGATGCCGTCGATGTGCGTGGCGAGCCAGGAGATCCCGAGGAACATCGAGATCGCGATCACACCCATCAGCACGAGCGTCTCGGCCGCGTTCCGTGCCTGCGGCCTCCGGAACGCGGAGACGCCGTTCGAGATCGCCTCGACGCCGGTGAGCGCGGTCGAGCCCGATGAGAAGGCGCGCAACACGATCCAGATGCCGACCGCCCCCCCCGTGGCGGCCAGGCCGGGGATCGCCTCCACCTCCTCGGCGGTCGGGCATCCGCTCAGGCACCGGGCGAGGCCTAGGGTCACCATCACGAAGATCGCCACGATGAACCCGTACGTGGGAACGGCGAAGAGCGTCCCCGATTCCCTCACGCCGCGGAGGTTCGCGAGCGTGATCAGGAGCACGAACCCGACGGCCAGGAGCACCTTGTAGGGCGCGAGCGACGGCACCGCCGAGGTGATCGCGACCACACCGGCAACGGTGGAAACGACGACGGTCATCATGTAGTCGACGAGCAGGGCCGAGGCGGCGATCAGCCCGGGGTACTCGCCGAGGTTCTCGCGGCTCACGATGTACGCGCCACCCCCGTTGGGATAGGCCCGGACCGTCTGCCGGTAGGAGGCGATCACGATGACCATCAGCGTGGAGATCGCGATCGCGATCGGGAACGCGAGCGACTTCGAGGCTGCGCTGGCCGTGAGCAGGACGAGCAGGATCTCCTCGGTCGCGTACGCGACCGAGGAGAGGGCATCCGATGAGAAGACCGGCAACGCCAGGATCTTGGGCAGGAGGGTGTGCTCGAGCCTCGCGCTCTCGACCGCACGCCCGACCAGGATGCGCTTCAGCACGCCGCTGGGCTGGGCCGTGCGCGTCACCGAGCGAGCCATCGCCCGATGCTACGTGGGGACCGCCTCGACCACACCACCTTCGGTTCGTGGCCGCGGCCCGGCCGACCGGCTACCCTAGGCCCCCGTGCGCGTGATCATCATGGGTTGTGGCCGCGTGGGGGCGGAGCTGACCGTGAACCTCTGCGAGGACGGTCACGACGTGGCGATCATCGACAAGCGGCGGGAGGCCTTCGACCGGATCCCTCCGGGGTTCGCTGCCAAGACCTTCGTCGGGCTCGGGTTCGACCGCGACATCCTGGAGGAGGCGGGGATCAAGGATGCCGATGCCTTCGTCGCGGTCTCGAGCGGCGACAACTCCAACATCGTCTCCGCCCGGGTGGCGCTCGAGCACTACCACGTTCCGAAGGTCGTCGCCCGGATCTACGATCCCCGCCGGGCCGAGATCTACGAACGACTGAACATCCCGACGGTCGCGACCGTGCGCTGGGGCGTGAAGCAGATCGAGCTGATGCTCTTCCACGACCGCGAAGAGGTCCGCGAGAGCCTCGGAGGCGGCGACCTGGTGCGACTCCGTGTCCCCATCCCGCCACACCTCGTGGGGAAGCCGGTCTCGTCGCTCGACATCCCGGGCAAGCTGCTGGTCGCCGGCGTCTCTCGCGGCGGCGGTGGCTTCATCCCGCTGGACGACAGCGTGATGCAGGCCGGGGACTTCCTCGCCGTGATCATGGCGAAGGACGGGATGGAGCTGCTCGACGAGCGACTCGCGCCTCCGAGTGGGGACCACGCCTGATGCGGGTCGTCGTGACGGGTGGCGGCGCGGTGGGACGTCACCTGGCGTCCGACCTCGCCGACCGTGGGCACGTCGTCTCGCTGATCGAGCAGAGCCGCTTCGAGGTCGAACGGCTGACGGCCTGGGCACCGAAGGTGAACGTCATCCTGGGCGACGCGTGCGAACCCTGGGTCCTCGAGAGCGCGGACCTCTCCTCGGCTGACGTCGTCGTCGCGGCGACCGGCGACGACGAGGACAACCTGGTGACCTCGCTCCTCGCCAAGACCGAATTCGCCGTGCCGCGCGTGCTCGCCCGCGTGAACCATCCGAAGAACGAGTGGCTCTTCACCGAGCAGTGGGGCATCGATGCGGCCGTCTCGCCGCCCCACATCCTCACCGCCATGGTCGAGGAGGCGGTCACGGTCGGCGACCTGGTGCGGCTGATCCGCCTCGAGGGTGGTCGGGTCTCGATCGTCGAGATGACCCTTCCGGCGGGATCGCCGTCGGTCGGCCGGCCGCTGTACGAGCTTCGCCTCCCCCCCGACTCCGCGATCGTGGCGATCCTGCGCGAGGGCCACGTCGTGATCCCCCAACCGGAATCGGTCTTCGCGCCGGGCGACGAGATCGTCGCCCTCAGCTCGGCCGAGTCCGAGCGCGCGCTCCGGGAAGCGGTGGTCGGCGCGGGGATGCCCGGGGGGACGCCCGGCGGCGATGAGATGGGCGGAGCCGGCAGCATCTGACCGGAAGGCTGCTCAGGGACCGACCTCCGGCGGACGCGGGAGCGCCGTCGTGGGTCGCGTCGCGGCCCGCTGGGCCTCCACGGCCGCGCGGATCACCCGGTCGCGCTCCAGCAGCAAGGCCAGTTGGTTCGTGAAGGACGCGAGGATGCGCCGCTCGGTCGGTGCGAGCGGACCCCGGACGCCTCGTAGGACGATCAACCCCAGGTTGCGGCGACCGACCGAGAGCGGGAAGCGGTCGACGCCCGTTCCCTCGCCGGACATCGGGATCGATCCCGGCTCGGCGTTCACGGTCGCCGCTTCCTCCAACCCGGTCAGGTCCCCGTACGGCTGCACGAAGAGCGCTCCGTCGGCGTAGCCGAACCGGGCGACCACCTCGCGGAGGATCATCGCGTACCCCTCACCTCCCGCGCGGGGCTCGACCAGGAGCCGGCTGAGCTCCTGCTGGGTCAGCAGCTCCTGCTCCCGGGCCTCCGCCGCGTCGGCCCGAGCGCGCGCCCGTGCGATCAGCGTCGCGATCAGGGCGGCGAGTGCCAGGAAGACGAACAGCATGGCGACGTCCTCGGCCTTGCCGATCCGGAACGTCCCATAGGGCGGGATGAAGAAGAAGTTGAACGCCAGGAACGCGGCGAACGAGGCGACCAACCCGGGGCCGAGCCCGCCCACGACGACGGTGGCGACCACCAGGAACAGGAAGAGGAAGCCCTCGGAGAGGGACGTGATGTCATCGCGGACGGGGATCAGGCAGAGGCTGAGCCCCGCTGTCCCGACCGTGGCCAGCAGGTAGCCGGCCACGGTCCGACCCGGCGACGTCACGAGGTACCGACGGACCTCCGACTCGGACGACGACCCTCCGGCAGCCACGAGGGCCACCTTACGTCACCCCTACGCGAGGTCGGCGAGCGCCAGGTTCAGCTCGAGGACGTTCACCCTCGGCTCTCCCAGGAACCCGAGGACACGCGACTCGGTGTGGTCGTCGATCAGCGCCATGACCTCGTCGAGCGACAGGCCGTGGACCTCGGCGATGCGGGCCGCCTGCAGCTCGGCCGAGGCGACCGAGATGTGCGGGTCCATCCCGCTGCCCGAAGCCGTGACCAGATCGGCCGGGATCTGCTCGGCGGTCAGGTCGGGGTGGTACGGCCCCTCCAGGTCGAGGATCGCCTGGACACGCTCGGTGACCAGGTCCGCAAGGTCCTGGGACGTCGGCCCCAGGTTCGATCCGGACGACGTCGACGCGTCGTAATCGACCGCCGACGGACGTCCGTGGAACCACTCCTCGCCGTCCCACAGCTGCCCGATCGAGGAGCTCCCGACCACCTGACCATCACGCGTCACGAGCGAGCCGTCGGCCTTGGATCCCAACCCCGCCTGCGCGATCCCCGTGATCACCAGGGGGTAGACCAGTCCGGTCAGGACGGCGAGGACGACGACCGCCAACAGGCCTCGAAGTGCGTTCTTCATCATGGGAAGTTCACCAACCCCAGGAACATGTCGATCAGCTTGATGCCGATGAACGGCACGATGATGCCTCCGAGCCCGTAGATCAGGAGGTTGCGGCGCAGGAGCGCGTCCGCCCCCACGGGCCGGTAGCGGACCCCGCGCAGCGCGAGCGGGACCAGCGCCACGATGATCAGGGCGTTGAAGATCACCGCCGACAGGATCGCGGACTCCGGCGTGCTCAGGTTCATGATGTTCAGCTTGTCCATGACCGGGTACGTGGCCACGAACATCGCCGGGATGATCGCGAAGTACTTCGCGACGTCGTTCGCGATCGAGAACGTCGTCAACGATCCGCGCGTGATCAGCAGCTGCTTGCCGATCTCGACGATCGACATCAGCTTCGTCGGGTTCGAGTCGAGGTCGACCATGTTGCCGGCCTCCTTGGCGGCCGCGGTGCCGGTGTTCATCGCCACCCCGACGTCCGCCTGGGCCAACGCCGGCGCGTCGTTCGTGCCGTCGCCGGTCATCGCCACGAGCTTGCCGCCCTCCTGCTCGTGCCTGATCAGGTCCATCTTGGCCTCGGGCGTCGCCTCGGCCAGGAAGTCGTCGACCCCCGACTCACGCGCGATCGCGGCCGCGGTCAGCACGTTGTCGCCGGTGATCATCACGGTGCGGATGCCCATCTTCCGCAGCTGGGCGAAGCGCTCGATCAGTCCCTCCTTGATGATGTCCTTCAGCTCGATCACGCCGAGCGGGACGCGGTCACGCGCGACGGCGAGGGGGGTGCCGCCGGCGTTCGCGATCCGCTCGACCTCCGCCTCCAGCTCCGGAGGCAGGTCCCGACCCGACCAGGACACGATCGCGTCGACCGCGCCCTTGCGGACCTCGACGCCGTCGAAGTCGATCCCGCTCATCCGCGTCTGCGCCGTGAACGGCACGAACGACGCCCGCATCTCCATCAGGTCGTGCTCGCGCACGCCGTAGCGCTCCTTCGCGAGCACCACGATCGAGCGGCCCTCCGGCGTCTCGTCCGCGAGCGACGCGATCTGCGCGTTCTCGGCGAACTCCCGCTCGTCGAGCCCCGGCGCCGGGAAGAACGCGACGGCCTGCCGGTTCCCCAACGTGATCGTCCCGGTCTTGTCGAGCAGCAGCGTGGAGACGTCTCCTGCCGCCTCGACGGCGCGGCCGCTCATCGCCAGCACGTTCCGCTGGACCAGGCGGTCCATCCCGGCGATCCCGATCGCGGACAGGAGCCCGCCGATCGTCGTCGGGATCAGGCAGACGAACAACGCGATCAGCACGGCGTCGGACACGCGTCCGCCCGCGTAGATCGCGAACGGCTGCAGCGCCACGCAGACGATCAGGAAGATGATCGTGAACTTGGCGAGCAGGATCGACAGGGCGATCTCGTTCGGGGTCTTCTGACGGCTCGCGCCCTCGACCAGCTCGATCATCCGGTCGATGAACGACTGACCGGGCTCGGCCGTGATCTCCACCTTGATCCAGTCGGACAGCACCTTCGTGCCACCGGTCACGGCGGACCGGTCGCCGCCGGACTCGCGGATCACGGGGGCCGACTCGCCGGTGATCGCCGACTCGTCCACCGAGGCGATGCCCTCGACGATGTCGCCGTCGCCCGGGATCAGCTCGCCGACGGCGACCATCACGATGTCGCCCTTGTGCAGGTGGGTCGCCGGCACCGTCTCCTCGCGCCCGTCGGAGAGCAGGCGCCTGGCCATCAGGTCCTTGCGGGTCTTGCGGAGGGTCTCCGCCTGGGCCTTCCCGCGACCTTCCGCCATCGCCTCCGCGAAATTGGCGAACAGGACCGTGAACCACAACCCGAGGGCGATCGCGGTGTCGAAGGCCACCGGGCCGCCGTTGACGATGTCGGCGATCACGCGGATCGTCACCGCGATCGAGACGACCTCGACCACGAAGATCACCGGGTTCTTGAGGAGGGTCCGGGGGTTGAGCTTCACCAGGCTGTCCCAGATCGCCCGCTTCACGATGGGCCGGTCGAACAACGGCCGCGCCTTCACGGCCCCGTGCTCGAAGTGGGTGTGGCCCGGATCGTCGTTGCGCGACGTCATCGTCGAACTCATCAGAAGAGCCTCCCTTGGTCCTGCAGGAGGTGCTCGACGATCGGACCCAGCGCCAGGCCGGGGAGGAACGTGAGCGCCCCGATCACGAGGATCACGAAGACCAGCAGGACCACGAACAGTCTGGTGTCGGTGTGGAGCGTCCCCTCCGTCTCGGGGACGATCCCCTCGCGGGCGACGCTGCCCGCCAGGGCGAGCGCGGCCAGCAGGGGAACGAAGCGGACCACGATCATCAGCAGGCCGCCGCCGATCGCGTAGAACGGACCGCTGGCGGTCAGCCCGGCGAACGCGGAGCCGTTGTTGTTCCCCTGCGAGAGGAACGCGTAGAAGATCTCGCTGAAGCCGTGCGGCCCCTGGTTCAGTCGCCCGTCGAGCCCCGCCGGGATCACCGCCCCGACCGCCGTCAGGGCCAGCAGGGCCAGGAACGGGACCAGCACGGCGATCACCGAGTACTTCACCTCGCGCGCGCCGATCTTCTTCCCGAGGTACTCGGGCGTTCGCCCGATCATCAGCCCGCCGATGAACACGGCGATCACGACGTAGAAGATCATCCCGTACAGGCCGCTGCCGACGCCTCCCCAGATGACCTCGCCGATCGCCATGTTGAACATCGGCGCGATGCCGCCGAGCGGGCGGTAGGAGTCGTGCATCGAGTTCACGCTGCCGTTCGAGGCGTCGGTGGTGGCGACCGCCCACAGCGCCGACACCTCGGGCCCGATCCGGACCTCCTTGCCCTCCATGTTCGGCTCGGACGCGGCGATCCCGGCCGCGCGCATCGCGCCGGAAGAGCTCTGCTCGGCCGGCACCGTCAGGAGCAGCCCGCCGACCATCAGGATGAACATCGTGGCGAACAGGACCCAGCCCTGCTTCACGTTGCCGACCATCTTGCCGAACGTGTACGTCAGGGCCGCGGGGATCGCGAGGATCGCGAACATCTCGAGGAAGTTGCCCAGGGGCCCCCCGCCCTCGAACGGGTGCGCCGAGTTCACGTTGAAGAACCCGCCGCCGTTGGTGCCCAGCTGCTTGATCGCGATCTGGCTGGCGACCGGGCCGCGGGCGAGCAGCTGCTCGAAGCCCTGGATCCCCGTCGCGGCCTGCGAGTTCGCGAGGGTCTGGACGACCCCCTGGCTGATCAGCACCACGGCCATGATCGCCGCGAGCGGCAGCAGGATGTAGACGGTGCCGCGCACCAGATCGCGCCAGAAGTTCCCGAGCTCCTCGCGCTTGTTGCGCGTGAAGCCGCGGATCATCGCCACGAGGACCGCCATCCCGACGGCGGCGGAGACGAAGTTCTGGAACGTGAGCCCGAGCATCTGGCTCAGGTAGCTCATCGTGAACTCGCCGCCGTAGGCCTGCCAGTTCGTGTTCGTGATGAAGCTGGAGGCGGTGTTGAAGGCGACGTACTTGTCGACGGCCGGCATGTCGGTGGGGTTCAGCGGGAGCGAGGACTGCAGCCGGAGCAGCGCGTACAGCAGCAG
>DATBLY010000133.1:0-10789 GCA_036555125.1 Actinomycetota bacterium
CTCACCACCTTCGTGGTCCGCGTCCCGTCGCGCATGGCTCACGCCGGGGCGGGGGAAGACGCTTCGTCGGGGACGGGCGCCGCGTCCTCGGACGCCGCCCCGCCTTCCTGGGTCGCCGGCTCCGTCGCCGGCTCGGCCGCGGCCGGCGCCGATGCCGATGCCGGGGCGGCCTGTGCGGCGCGTGCCGCCCGGGCCGCGGCGCGCGCCGCCGCGTCCGCCGCCCGCTTGGCGTTGGCCGCGTCGAGACCCTCGGGGAGGAGCAGGATCTTGTGCCGGATCACCTCGTCGGCGAGGTGCAGCGACCGCTCGAGCTCGGTCTGGGCCGTCGGCTCGGCCGTGAATCGGACCACGACGTAGTAGCCCTCGGTCTGCTTCGCGATCTCGTAGGCGAACCGGCGGCGGCCCCACCGATCGATGTTCCCGACCGCCCCGCCACCGGCCGAGACGACCTTGGCGATGCGGTCGACCGCCGTTCCGACGAGCGCTTCGTCGGCCTCGGCGGGCAGGATGAGCATGACCTCGTACTCCCTCAAACCCACCTCCTCTGGTCTGGACGGCCCCCCCACGCGAAGGGGAGCAGGAGTCTCGGGAGACGCCCAGAGTGTACGGGACAGGGCGCGAACGTAGCACCCGCCCACGACACGGCCGATCCACACCCGCGGCCCGCGCTACACTCGCGGGACTGCCGTGCACTCGAGACCACAGGAGGCGCGAGCGATGACCGTCACGATCCACGACCTGCGGGCCTGGAAGGCCGAGGGCACGCGGTTCACGATGCTGACCGCGTACGACTTCCCCACGGCCCAGATCCTCGACCGGGCGGGGGTGCCCGTCCTGCTGGTGGGCGACTCCGTCGGGCGCAACGTGCTCGGGTACCCGAACGAGCTCCCCGTCACGATGCGGGACATGCTCCACCACGTGAAGGCCGTCGTCCGCGGCGCCGAGCGCGCGATGGTGGTCGGGGACATGCCTTTCATGTCGTTCCAGGCCTCCACCGACGACGGCATCCGCAACGCGGGCAGGCTCGTCAAGGAGGGCGGCGCGCACGCGGTGAAGATCGAGGGCCTGCACCTGGACCTGGTGCAGCGGCTGGTCGACATCGGGATCCCGGTGATGGCGCACCTCGGTCTGACGCCGCAGTCGGTGTATGGCCTGGGCGGGTTCAAGGTCCAGGGGCGCGGCGAGGCCGCGGCGAAGGTCCTGGAGCAGGCGGTCCAGATGGAGAAGGCGGGCGCGTTCGCGATCGTGCTGGAGGCCGTGCCCGCCGAGCTGGGTACCGAGATCACGAAGGCCGTACAGGTGCCCACCATCGGCATCGGGGCCGGGCCGGGGACCGACGCGCAGGTCCTGGTGATCCACGACCTGCTCGGGATCACCGAGCATCCGCCGAAGCTCGCGAAGGCGTACGCGAACCTGCGAGCGGAGATGACGACCGCCGTCGAGGCGTTCGTGAAGGACGTGGCGGACGGGGCCTTCCCGGATCCCGACCACTCGTACTCGTAGCGCCCCTCCTCCGCGACGCGCGAAATCCCGGGGCGGCCGGGGGCCCGACCTAGACTCGCGCCGTGGACGCGGACGCGAAACGCACGACGTGGCTGGGGGTGGCGATCGGCGTCGCGGTCCTCGCCGTCATCCTGGCCCTCGCGGTCGCCCCGAGCTTCAGCCCCCGATGGCCGATCGCCGTGATGGCGGCGACGGTCGCCCTGGAGGCGGCGGTCGTCGTCATGGCCTGGGCCCGGTACCGCGACTCCCGCGATCCGCATGCGCTGCTGGTCTGCGTCGCCTTCGTGGTGCTCGCGGTGCAGGGGTTCGCCTTCGGGGTCGTGTGGCCGATCGTCGTCAGCGACGACGTCTCGATCTGGGCGGTGACGACGGGCGTGTCGAACACCACCTACTTCCCGCTCGGAGGACCGTGGGAGCTGACCTCGGCGTACGCGTGGCAGGCCGGCTGGCTGATCGCGGCGGGCGCCCTGCTGCTCGGTCGTCCCTGGTGGGAGCGGCGCGGCCGGGCGCCGCTGCGCCCGATCGCCGCGTTCCTGACCGCGGGCGCCGCGCTCCTGGTGATCGACGGCGTCCTGCTCCGCATCCGGCCGTACCGGTTCCCGGACGCCGGCGCCGCCGGCGGCTTGGGGCAGGTCACGGGCGGCGTGACCGGACCGAGCCCGACTGCGGGCGGCTGGGTCCTGGCCGTCGTCGCGATCGCCCTGCTGGGCATCGTGGCGTGGCGCGAGCGCCAGGCGTCGCGCGCCGATCCCTCCCCCGCGGCGTGGCTCGCCGCGGCCGCGATCCTCGCCATCCCGCTGCAGGTCCTGGTCGCGCGGCATCCGATCGAGGGTCTGCCGTTCGTCCACGTCGTCGACGCGCTGCAGCCCGTCGTCGCCGCGCTGGGCCTCGCCGGGTACGTCGTGCACGAGCGGGCCGAGATCTCACGGATGCGGCGCGCGTCGGACCGCGCCGACGAGGTGATGGAGGGCCGCGCCGAGATCGCCGCGATGGTCTCTCACGAGGTGCGCGGGCCGGTATCGACGATCCGCGGCCTGGCCGTCACCGCGAAGAACCAGTACGAGCGCCTGTCCGAGGACGAGCGTCGCGAGTTCCTCGGCATGATCGAGCAGGAGTCCGACCGGCTGCTCGACACGGCCACACAGGCGTCGCTCGGCCTGAAGGTCGACGCCGACACGCTCGCCTACGACCTGCGCGAGCAGGACCTGGAGCCGGCGATCCTGGCCGGCGTCACCGCGGCCGTCGTCGGCGACCACGCGCTCACGATCGCGATCGAGCCGGACCTCCGCGCCGTGATCGACCGCAAGTGGTTCGCGGAGGCGGTCCACCAGCTCGTCCAGAACGCCGCGAAGTTCTCGCCGCCCGAGGCTCCGATCGACGTGAGCGCCTCGCGGGAGGACGACTGGATCGTCGTGGACGTGGCGGACCGCGGCCCGGGGATCGATCCGTCGCAGGTGGCGGCCGTGTTCGAGAAGTTCACGACCTGGCGGCCGGAGGGGTACTCGCACGCGGCGGGCTCGGGACTGGGGCTCTTCATCACGCGCGGCATCGTGTCGAAGCACAAGGGAACGGTGCTCCCGGCCGATAGGGAGGGTGGGGGTACGATGCTGCGGATCCGACTCCCCAGGACGGAGGGATCAACGTGACCGACGACGGCGCCTCCGGCGTCACCCTGCTGATCTGCGACGACCACAAGATCCTCACGGACGCGCTGGCCACGGTGGTGGGTCTCGACGGCACGCTGCAGCTCGTCGCGCCTCCCGTGCAGACGGCCGAGGAGGCGATCGAGCTCTGCGCGGAGCACCTGCCCGACGTCGTGTTGATGGACATCGAGCTGAAGGGCGGGATGTCGGGGATCGAGGCGACGCGCCGGATCAAGGAGACCTCGCCGTCGACGAAGGTCGTGATCATGACGGCGCACGACGACGACCGGCTGCTGGTCGAGGCGGTCGAGGCCGGCGCCTCCGGGTTCCTGGGCAAGGACGAGGCCGCGAACGAGGTCCTGTCGGCCGCGAAGGCGGCCGCCGAGGGCGAGGTCCTGATCGAGCCCGAGACCCTTGCCCGGCTGCTGCCCCAGGTGGCGCGCGAGCGCGAGGCCCAGCGCGACGCGATGATGCTGCTGAACGACCTGACCGACCGGGAGCGCGAGATCCTCTCGCTGTTGGCCGAGGGGATGCGCAACGACGACATCGCGCAGAAGCTGTACATCAGCCCGCAGACGGTCCAGACGCACGTCCGGAACATCCTGGGCAAGCTCCGGGTGCACTCGAAGCTCGAGGCCGTGGCCTTCGCCGTGAAGCACGGTGCCATCACGGTCTGAGGCGGACCGCCGGGACCCGTAGGCGGCCGGCATCCCCCATCTGGGGGAACGTCGGCCGAACTCCCGAGGTTCTACCCGAACCCAGGTATCAACTTTGAGGCCCCTGGATGCCGAAGCTTGGTGTGCGGAACGCCTTGGCAGCGGAACCGCGTAGCGGGGTCCCTCCCCCTCATCGACCCCGCGGACACGAACAACGGTGGCCCGAGCCCACCCCTCCCGGGCTCGGGCCTCCGTCTGTCTCCGATGGGGTCTACGAGAACTCGGAGCGCCGGGGTTTGCCCGATCGGGTCCGGGGCAGGGACCCCACGACCTCCACGGCTCGCGGCAGCTTGAAGTCGGCGAGGCCGGAGCGGGCGTGATCGTGGAGTTCCTCGAGGGTCGGTGCGCCGGAGGGGTCGACCGGGACGATCAGGGCGGTGACCTGGTGACCCCAGCCCGGGTGCGGACGGCCGACGACCAGCACGTCGGCGACCTTCGGATGGGTACGCAGGACGGCTTCGACCTCCGTGGGCCAGACGAGCTCGCCGCCGGTCAGGACGGCGTCGTCGAGGCGTCCCAGCACGGTCAGGGTTCCGTCGCCGTCGAGCTCGCCGGCGTCGGTCGTTCGGAGCCAGCCGTCCACGGAGAACGCGCTCGCGGTCCCCTGCGGGTCGTGCAGGTAGCCCTCCATCAGGGTCGGGCCGTGGATCTCGATCCGGGCGCCCTCCCCGATCCGCAGCTGGGTGCCCGGGAGCGGGCGGCCGTCATAGACCACGCCGCCGCACGACTCCGTGAGGCCGTAGGTGGCCACGCAACGCAGCCCACGCGCCGCCGCCGCGCCCGCCAGCCGTGGCTCGAACGCATCGCCGCCGACCAGCGCGCAGCGCAACGCTGCGGGATCGACGTCGGCGTCGACCAGGCGACGCACCATCGACGGGACCAGCGACACGAACGCGTGCCGTCCCGCCTCGACGACCGCTCCGGGATCGAAGCGCTCGAGCGCGACGACGGGCGCGCCCAGGACCGCCCCGCGGAGGTACACGAGGAGACCGCCGATGTGTGCCGGCGTGAGGCACGCGAGCCACGGATCGGAGGGCGTCGCGCCCAGCACCGCAGCCGAGGCCTCGACCGCCGCCTCAACCGCGTCGCGCGACAGCTCCGCGAGCTTCGGCTCGCCCTCGGTCCCGGACGTCGCGACCACGAGCGCGACGCCGTCGCCGACCCGGCCGGCGTCGCCGAACAGCGTGGTCTCGCCGGTCCCGTCCAGGACCGCCGCGGGTCGGGCCCGGTCCACGAGCGCGCGCCGCTCCCGGTCCGTCAGGCGCTGGTCCAGCGGCAGGAAGGCGATCCCCTCGCGCCAGAGCTCGGCGACGAGGTCGACCCAGGCCGGGCCGGGCGGCAGGTCGACCGCCAGCAGCTCGCCCCGCCCGACCCCGTATCGTTCCGCCGCACGCACGTCGGGTAGGCTAGCGAACCGTACGAGTGCACGCTCTCGGAGTGGATGGTCATATGGACGAGCAGCCCACGCTCCCCGCCTGGCAGGCCGCCGGCGACTACACCGACATCCGGTACGAGACGGCCGAGGGCATCGCGAAGATCACGATCGCGCGGCCCGAGGTCCGCAACGCGTTCCGGCCCCGCACGACGAAGGAGCTGATCCACGCGTTCGACGTGGCGCGCGACGACCCCACGATCGGCGTGATCGTGCTGACCGGCGAGGGGCCGGAGGCGTTCTCGAGCGGTGGGGACCAACGGATCCGGGGCGACGACGGCTACGTCGACGAGCAGGGGATCGGCCGGCTGAACGTGCTCGACCTCCAGATCCAGATCCGGCGGTGCCCGAAGCCCGTCGTGGCGATGGTCGCGGGCTACGCGATCGGCGGCGGCCACGTGCTGCACCTGGTCTGCGACCTGACGATCGCCGCGGACAACGCGCGGTTCGGCCAGACCGGGCCGCGCGTCGGGTCGTTCGATGCGGGCTACGGGATCGGGCTGCTCGCCCGCCAGATCGGGGAGAAGCGCGCGAAGGAGATCTGGTTCCTCTGTCGGCAGTACGACGCCGAGACCGCGCTGTCGTGGGGCCTGGTGAACGCGGTCGTGCCTCTCGACGAGCTGGAGGCCGAGACCGTGCGCTGGTGCCGGGAGATGCTCGCGCTCTCGCCGCTCGCGCTGCGGCTGCTGAAGGCGGGCGCGAACGCGGGGATCGACGGCCTGGCCGGCGTGCAACAGCTCGCGGGCGACGCGACGCTCCTGTACTACCTGAGCGAGGAGGCGCAGGAGGGCCGCGACGCGTACGTGCAGAAGCGCCCGCCCGACTTCTCGCGGTTCCCGAAGCGCCCGTGAGCACGCCGGCGTGAGGTGGGCGTGAGCGCCGAGGCCCGTCCGTCCACGCTCGCGGTGTGGTGGCGCGGCGCGAGGCCGCGGACACTCGGCGCCGGCCTGGTTCCCGTCGCGGTCGGCGCGTCCGCGGCCGGTCACGTCGTCCCGTGGCGGCTCGCCGCCGCCGTGGTGGTCGCGCTGGGGTTGCAGGTCGGTGTGAACTTCGCGAACGACTACTTCGACGGCGTGCGCGGCGTGGACACGCACGAGCGGATGGGCCCGCCGCGCCTCACGCAGAGCGGCGCGGCGACGCCGCGGGCCGTGCTGATCGCCGCGCTCGCGTGCCTCGGCCTGGCGGGGATCGCCGGGCTCGCGCTGGCGCTCGCGACCTCGCCGGCGCTGATCCTGGTCGTCGGCGCCCTCGCGCTGCTGGCCGCGCTGCTGTACAGCGGCGGGCCACGGCCGTACGCGGGGCTCGGCCTCGGCGAGCTCATGGTGTTCCTGTTCTTCGGCCTGATGGCGACCTGCGGGACGGCGTACGTGATGGTCGAGACGGTGCCCGCCGCGGCGTGGTGGGGCGGGGCGGGGATGGGGTTCCTGGCGGTCGCGATCCTGGTCGCGAACAACCTGCGCGACATCCCGACCGACGCCGCGAGCGGCAAGCGCACGCTCGCGGTCCGGATCGGTGTCGGGCGGACGCGGCGGCTGTACCGGGTCTGCGTCGTGGCGGCGTTCCTGACGGTGATCGTCGGCGTCGTCGTCTTCCTGGTCGACGAGGCGGCCGGGCTGACGCAGTGGGGGCTGTTCGCGCTGGCGGCGTGGCCGTTCGCGATCCGGCCGATGGAACGCGTCGGCGCCGCGAGCGGGCGCGACCTGATCCCCGTGTTGACGGGAACGGCGCTGACCCACGCCGCGTTCGGGCTGCTGCTGTCGCTCGGGCTGATCCTGTGGCACGGGACGTCGTGACGGACGGGGGCGACGCGAACCTGGCGCGGGCCGCGACGCTCGTGGACGCCCTCGTGTCGGCCGGCGCGCGGCACGCGTGCCTGTCGCCCGGGTCCCGCTCGACGCCGATCGCGCTCGCGCTCGCGAGGCACCCGGCGATCGAGCTGCAGGTGCACCTGGACGAGCGGTCGTCGGCGTTCGTCGCGCTGGGGATCGCGAAGGCGACCGGCGTCCCGGCGATCGTCGCCTGCACGAGCGGGACCGCCGCCGCGGAGTTCCTGCCGGCCGTGGTCGAGGCGAGCCAGGCGCGCGTGCCGCTGCTGCTGCTGACCGCCGACCGCCCACCACGCTTGCGCGGCACCGGCGCGAACCAGACGATCGACCAGACGGAGCTCTACGGCCGATACGTGCGGCGGTTCATCGAGGGTGCGCTGGACGGCACGCGCGAGGACTGGGGCGTCGCCGGCGCCACGGCGATCACGGTGGCGCTCGGCGACCCGCCCGGCCCGGTGCACCTGAACCTGCCGTTCGACGAGCCGCTCGTCCCGGAGACCGCTCCCGGGCCGGCGGACCGCGCGACCGCCGAGGCCCGGATCGCCGAACGAATCTGGGAAGGCTCCGACGCCGGAGGCCCGCCGGCGATCGACGCCCCGGATCTCATCGATCTCCTCCGCACGGACCGTGCGCTGGACGCCGATCGAGGGGTGGTCGTGGTCGGCGGGATGCCCTCGCCGCCGACGGCGATCCTCGAGCTGGCCGACCGGCTCGGGTGGCCCGTCGTTGCCGAGCCGCCGTCGGGCGTGCGCCTCCCCGGGAGGGCGCTCGCGGCCGGACAGCATCTCCTGGCGTCCGCGACGTGGAGCGACGAGCACGCACCGGAGATCGTCCTGCAGGTCGGAGCGACGCCCACCACGCGCGTGACGCAACGCTTCGTGCGCGGGGCCGAGCGCGTGGTCGTCGTCGACCGGGCGCACCTGGACCCCGACCCGGAGCGCCACGCGTCGATGCGGATCGACGCCGACCCCGAGGCGGTGGCGGCGGCCCTGCTGGACGTCGTCCCGGAGCACCCGTCGATCCGGGCCGTCGCCTGGCGGACGACGTGGGAGCACGCGGACGGCCTCGCCCGGGACGCGCTCGACCGGACGCTGGACGCTCGGGACGAGCCCTTCGAGGGACGGATCGCGCGCGACGTGGCGGCGACGATCCCCGACGACGGCACGTTGTTCGTCGGCAACTCGATGCCGGTGCGCGACCTGGACGCGTTCATGGCGCCGCGCGCGGGGCTCCGCGTCCTGGCGAACCGCGGCGCGAGCGGGATCGACGGGCTCGTGTCGACGGCGCTCGGGATCGCCGCGGCCGGCGCCCCAACCGTCGCCCTGCTCGGCGACCTCTCGCTGCTGCACGACGCCGGGGCGCTGCTCTGGAACGGTTCTCGCGACCTCGACGTCGTCTTCGTCGTCCCGAACAACGCGGGGGGCGGCGTGTTCGACTTCACCGGCCAGGCCGACCTCCCCGAGCACGAGCGGCTGTTCGTCACGCCGCACGGCGTCGACCTGGCGACGCTGGCTCGGACGGCTCGGATCGCGCACGCTCGCGTGGAGCGCGCGAAGGACCTGATCCGGGCGCTCGAGGGCGCGATCGCCGCGCGCGGGACCCGCCTCCTCGAGGTGCCGGTCGAACGCGCGGCGAACGTCCCTCGGCACGCCGAGGTCCAGGCGGCCGTCGACGCGGCGCTCGCGTAGCCTGCGGGGAGCGACCGCGGCACCTGGAGGGGCGATGGACCTCGACATCCGGATGTTCGACGAGCCCGACGAGACGCGGGCCTTCGAGAAGGGCCGGCTCGACCTGGTCACGATCGGCGGCACGACGCTCGGACGCGCGAGCTACGAGCCGGGCTGGAAGTGGTCCGAGCACGTCGGCCCGCTGATCGGCAGGTCGTCCTGCGACGTCGAGCACCTCGGGCTCGTCGTCTCGGGACACGCCGTCGCCGCGATGGACGACGGGACGGTCGTCCCGCTGGACGAGGGCGCGCTGTTCGCGATCCCGCCGGGGCACGACAGCTGGGTCGTCGGCGACGAACCGTACGTGTCGATCCACCTGATGGGCGCGGCCGACTACGCCGCCCGCCACGACGACGCGTGAACGGGCCGACGATCCGCGCGGCATCGCTCGACGACGTCGACGCGCTGGTGCGCCTCCGCTGGCAGCTGTACGCGGAGTACCCCCCGGAGATCGACGAGCCGTTCGACGCGTACCGGGACCGGTTCGCGGCGTTCGCGGGGTGGGCGCTGGCACGTGACGACTGGCGCGGCTGGGTCGCGGAGGGCGATGACGCCATCGTCGGGAACGCGTGGCTGCAGACCGTCCCGCGCGTGCCCGCGCCCGGCCGCCGCGACCCGAGCCCGATCGGCTACCTGACGAACATGTACGTCGCGCCCGAGCACCGCGGGAGCGGATTGGGGCGACGGCTGCTGGGCACGGTGCTCGATCACTGCCGCGCCGAAGGCTACGACTGCGTCCTCACGTTCCCCGCAGACGCGGCGTACGGCTTCTACGAGCGCGCCGGGTTCACCCGCCCGCCGTCTCCGGTCGTCCACGAGCTCGCGGGGAGCGACGCATGAGCGCGACCCCGAAGCCGATGCTCGCGAAGTCGCAGGAGGAGATCCCCCTCGGCGAGGGCTGGCGGTACGAGCCGAAGTGGGACGGCTTCCGCACGATCGCGACGCGGACCGCCGATGGCGGCGTCACGCTCGCATCTCGGAACGACCGGCCGCTCGGCCGATACTTCCCCGAGATCGTCGCGCTGCTCGAGACGCAGCCGCCCGCGAGCTACGTGCTGGACGGCGAGCTCGTGATGATCACCGAGGGCGAGATGAACTTCGACGGGCTGCAGCTGAGGCTGCACCCGGCCGCGTCGCGCGTGAACAAGCTGGCCGCCGAGATCCCCGCCACGTTCGTCCCGTTCGACGTCCTGGAGGTCGACGGCCGCGACGTGCGTGGGCTCGACACCGACGCGCGGCGCGACGAGCTCACCGCGCTGGTGGGGCGGCTCGGCGGCTCGCCTGCGCCGGAGGGACCCGAGGGGCTGCCGCCCGGACCGGCGATGATCCTCACGCCGCGCACGGACGACCCCGCGGTCGCGCGCACGTGGTTCGAGGACGAGGCGGGCTTCGGTCAGGACGGGCTCGTCGCCCGCCGCGCCGACAGCCGTTACGTCGAGGGCGAGCGCGTGATGGTGAAGATCAAGCACCACCGCACCGCGGACTGCGTCGTGGGCGGCTACCGCAAGGAACGCAAGGGCGACGGCGTCGGCAGCCTGCTGCTCGGGCTCTACGATCGCGAGGGCCGGCTGCACTACGTGGGGCACACGTCGGCGTTCAAGGCGAAGGAGCGCCGCGAGCTCCGCGAAATCCTCGCGCCGCTCGAGGGCGGCGACGCGTTCGGGTTCGGGGACTGGGGAGACGGGGCGAGGTCTCCGGGCGGCCAGAGCCGCTGGAGCGCCGGCCGCGACCTGGAGTGGGTGGGCCTGGAGCCCAAGCTCGTGGTCGAGGTCCGGTTCGAGCGCCTGCAGAGCGGCCGCTTCCGGCATTCGGCCTCGATCGTCCGTTGGCGCCAGGACCGCGACCCCGAGAGCTGCACGTTCGAGCAGCTCGGCGCCGAGCCTCCCAGCTGGGCCTTCGAGGAGGGATGATCAGGCGCGCTCCCGGCGCGCGGCCTCGCGGG
>DATBLY010000134.1:0-19117 GCA_036555125.1 Actinomycetota bacterium
GGCGTTGATCTCCTCGACCGAGGCCTCCCGGTTCAGCAACGCCACCAGGTCGGTGACCGACCCGTCCGGCACCGGGACCCGCATCGCCATGCCGTCCATCTTGCCCTTCAGCTGCGGCAGGGCCAGGGACGTCGCCTTGGCGGCGCCGGTGCTGGCCGGCACGATGTTGATCGCCGCGGCGCGGGCACGTCGCAGGTCACGGTGCGGCAGGTCCAACAGGTTCTGGTCGTTCGTGTAGGCGTGGACCGTCGTCATCATGGCCCGGTCGATCCCGAAGGCGTCCTCGAGCACCTTGGCGAGCGGCACGACGCAGTTCGTCGTGCAGGACGCGTTCGAGATCACGTGATGGGTCGCGGGGTCGTAGGCGTCGTCGTTCACGCCCATCACGATCGTGATGTCCTCCCCCTTGGCGGGTGCGCTGATCACGACCTTCTGCGCGCCGGCCTCGAGGTGCTTGGCCGCCTTCTCGCGCTCCGTGAACAGGCCCGTCGATTCGATCACGATCTCGACGCCGAGCTCCTTCCACGGCAGGTTGGCGGGATCGCGCTCGGCCAGCACGCGCAGCTCGTCGCCGTCCACCGTGATCCCGTTCTCGGATACGCCGACCTCGCCCGGGTAGCGGCCGAAGACCGAGTCGTACTTGAACAGATGCGCGAGGGTGGTCGCGTCCGTGATGTCGTTCACCGCGACGAAGTCGAAGTCCGCGCCGGTCTGCTTCACCGCTCGCAGGAAGTTGCGGCCGATCCGGCCGAAGCCGTTGACGCCGATCTTCACGGTCATGGGATCCTCCTCAGGGGTGGGCCGGCCCCATCCTAGTCAGCACGCTCCGAACGCGTCCCCGGACGTTCGACCCACCCGGACCCGGGCCGAACGACCGTACGGCGCGGGCCTGCGTCAGCGATCCAGGTCGCGGTGCTCGATCGCCACGGGGAGGCCGCGGTCGCGGAACCACCGACCGAGGTCCTCGCTCACGACGACCGACCGGTGGCGCCCTCCCGTGCACCCGACCGCGATCGTCAGGTAGGCCTTGCCCTCGCGCACGTAGCCGGGCACGAGGACGTCCAGGAGCGCCTCGAGCCGCTCCATGAACGCGCCGTACTGCCCCTGGCCCTCCACGTAGTCGCGGACCTGCTGGTCGGTTCCCGGCAGGGGACGGAGCGTGTCGACCCAATGCGGGTTCGGCAGGAAGCGGACGTCCAGCACCAGGTCGGCGTCGCGCGGGGCTCCGAACTTGAACCCGAACGAGATCAGGGAGACCTTGAGGCCCGCCTCGGGCGGCGCCTCCGCGAAGGCCTCGCGGATCCGGTCCCGGAGCTCGTGCGGCGTGAGCCCGGACGTGTCCACGATCAGGTCGGCCTCGCCGCGCAGGCTCTCCATCATCAGGCGTTCCTTGCGGATCCCCTCGACGACGCGGTCCGCGGGCGCCAGCGGGTGCCGCCGGCGGGTCGTCTCGTAGCGGTTCACCAGATCCTCGTCGGAGGCGTCGAGGTAGAGGATCCGGTACTCGATCCGCTGGGTGTCGAGCTCCTCGAGCGCCTTCGAGAGCTCCCCGAAGAAGACCCCGCCGCGTGCGTCGACCACGATCGCTACCCGCGCCGGCCCGCCGGGTCGCGAGGCGAGCTCCGCCATCTTCTCGAGCAGTTCGGGCGGCAGGTTGTCGACCACGAAGTACCCCAGGTCCTCGAGGCAGTGCGCGGCCTCGGACCGGCCGGCGCCCGACAGGCCGGTGATGATCAGGAACCCCGGAGATCCGGCGGGCCGGGCCGGGACGGCGGCCTCGGCCATCACGCGCTCACCCGGTGCGGCATCGGCGACGGCTGGTGCAGCGCGTCGTGGATCGCTCGGGCCAGCTCGGGACCGATCCCGGCCGTCGCCTCGATCTCGCCGACCTCGGCCTCGCGCAGCCGGGCGAGCGACCCGAAGCGCCGCAGCAGCGCCCGCTTCCGCGTGGGGCCGACGCCGGGGATCTCGTCGAGCGGCGACGCGAGCGCGCGCTTGCTGCGCTTCTCGCGGTGGTACGTGATCGCGAACCGATGCGCCTCGTCGCGAAGGTGCTGCAGGACGAACAGCGCCTCGGATCCCCTCGGGATCACCAGGGGATCGGGCCGGTCCGGGAGGTAGATCTCCTCGAGCCGCTTGGCGAGCCCGACGTGCGGGATGTGCAGGTCCAGCTCGCGGAGGACCTTCGAGGCCATGCCCAGCTGCCCCCTGCCCCCGTCGACCACGATGAGCGCCGGTGGGTACGAGAACCGGCGGCCACGCTTCGGCTCCACCTCTCGCTCCTTCAGCAGGCGCGTGAAGCGCCGCCGCAGCATCTCCTCCATGCTGGCGAAGTCGTCCTGGCCCATCACCCCCTTGATCTCGAACCGACGGTAGTCGCTCCGCTTCGGCAGGCCGTCCTCGAACACCACCATCGATCCGACCTTGTCCGTCGGCCCCAGGTTCGAGATGTCGTAGCACTCGATCCGCAGCGGCGGCTCCTGCAGCGAGAGACGCTCGGCCAGGTCGGCGAGGGCCCGCGAGCGCGCGCCGAAGTCCGACGCCCGTCGCAGCTTGTGACGGTGGAAGGCCTCGTCGGCGTTGCGCGCGACCACCTCCATCAACTTGCGCTTCGCCCCCCGCTCCGGGACCGCGATCGTCACGCGGGTCCCGCGCCGGCCCGAGAGCCAGGCCTGCAGCACGTCGGCGTCGTCGGGCGTCGTCGGCACCAGGATCCTGGGCGGCGCCTCCTCGCGCTCCATGTAGAGCTGCCGGACGAACGAGCCGACCAGCCCCGCCCGGTCCAGGTCCTCGACGCGGTCCACGATCCACCCCCGGCGGCCGAGGACACGACCCTTCCGGACGAAGAAGACCTGGAACGCTGCCTCCAGGTCGTCCTCCGCCATCGCGATCACGTCGAGGTCCTCCGGCTGCGACAGGACCATCTCTTGAGACTCCATGGCCCGGCGGGCCGCGTTCAGCTGATCGCGGAGCTTGGCCGCCTGCTCGTACTCGCGCCGGTCGGCCGCGGCCCTCATCTCACGGTCGAGGCGCGTGAGGATCGGCCGGGTCGTGCCCGACAGGAACTCGATCGTGGCCTCGACGTCCGCCCGGTAGGAGGCCTCGGTCACGCCGGTCACCTCCGGCACGCACGGCCCGGAGCAGCGTCCGATGTCGTAGTACAGGCACGGTCGCCGCGCCCGCGCGCGCTGGTCGAAGAAGGCGTTCGTGCAGGTCCGGATCGGGAACACCCGGGTGAGCGCGTCGAGGGTGTCGCGGATCGCCCACGCGTGTCCGTACGGCCCGAAGTACCGCACGTTCTTCCGCTTCGCCCCCCGCATCACCTGGGCTCGAGGCCAGGTCTCCCCCACCGTGATCGCCAGGTACGGGTACGACTTGTCGTCGCGGTAGCGGATGTTGAAGCGGGGGCGATGGGTCTGGATCAGGTTGTACTCGAGCATCAGCGCGTCGACCTCGCCCGAGGCGACGATCCACTCGACCGCCTCGGCCGCCGCCATCATCGCCTCGGTCCGGGGGTGCAGCGGCTTGCTCCAGTACGAGGAGAGCCGCTTGCGGAGCGAGCTCGCCTTCCCGGCGTAGATCGCGCGGCCGTCGGCGTCCCGGAAGAGGTAGGCCCCGGGCGCGTCGGGGATCGACGACGGCTCGGGACGGGGGACGCTCACCCGGCCATCCTAGAACGGCGCCCCGACGACGCCGGTGAAGAGGCCGTGATGGTTGGCGGAGCGCTAGGCGCCCGTGGCGCCGGTCGCCCCGGACGAGCCCGTCGCTCCGGTCGCACCGGTGGCCGCGCCGCCGCCCCCACCGCCGTTCCCTCCTCCGCCACCGCCGGCGGCGCCGGACACGACGGCGAGCACCCCGGTCATGGTCGGGTGCACGGCGCAGTGGAACGGGTAGCTCCCCTCGTCGAGCGCGCCGACCTCGTAGCCGACCTGCGCGGGACCGTCGATGAGGTCCCCGGCGAACACCTCGGAGTCGTCTGGCGCCGTGATCACGATGTTGTGCGGGCCGGTCGTTGCGACCGCGTCCTGGTTGTCGAAGCTGATCGTGAAGGGCTCACCCGCAGGCGCCACGAGGCACGTCGGGTCGAACGCGATGTTGAGGGCGATGATGTCCAACTGGATCTGACCGTCCTCGCCGCAGTTCGATGGCGGCGGGGCCGCGCCCGGCTCCGGCGTCGGGCTCGGAGCGGCGACGGCCAGACCTTCGACGTCGCCCCAGATCCCGAGCATCAGGTCCTGTCCGGCCGTGTCGTACCAGGTCAGGAAGACCCGGGAACCGTCGGCCGCCACCGCGACGCTCGGGTAGGCTCCCCCTTCGACGCTCGGTCCGACGTCGACCGGCTGGAACGCGGTGCCGTCGCTGGACGTCGCGAGCGACACGCCGAGCACGGGATCGAACCACGCCAGATAGATGGTGCCGTCGTCCGCAGCGGCGATCCCGGTCGTCGCTTCCGGCCGCGTCACGAGGTCGGCGTCGCCCTCGACCTGCCCCGCGGCCGCGGCATCCCACGTGGTGCCGTCCGTCGATCGGGCCACGTGGACCTCGCCGCTCCCCGTGTAGTACGCGGCGACCGTGCCGTCTCCGGCGGGTGCCGCCGAGAGCCCCGCTCCCGAGACGCCGGTCTCCACCGGGAACGACACCCAGCCGTTCTCGCCGTCGTTGATCGCGGCCATCACCGAGGCAGCGGCCCCGTCCACGTAGATCACCTCGGGACCGGCATCCGTCACCACGACCTGGGTCCGCGGCGCCGGACCGCAACCGGAGCACGGATCGGTGCTCGCCACGACCTCCGTCGTCCACCCGTCGTCCCCGGGGGTCGCCAGGGTCACGTCGAGACCGGCGCCCGTGTTCACGGTGAACGCGATCCACGGGACCCCCGCGCCGTCCACCGCGATCGAGGGCCACCCGAGCGGACCAGCGCGGTTCAGCTGGGGCGTCTGCTTCGTGACCTGCTCGGCCTGGGACGAGGCGGTCCCGGTCGCGTACCAGATCCCCGTGTTCGCCGCCCAGGTGACGTGCCGCGCGCCCGAGTCGTCGACCGCGATGTCGGTGCCGTTGGCGTTCTGGGGCGAGGCGGACTCGAGCGAGGCCACCGTCGCCGGACCGTAGGGGATCGTGATGCCGCTCGGGGTGTCCCGCACCTGCGCCACGGCCCCGCGCGTGAAGATCCCGTCCTGCTCGCTCGCGACGTTCACCGAGGGCAGGTAGGGCATGCCGATCGCCCGGGCCGCCGGCAGCCCCCCCTCCTCGACGGTCCCGGGGAAGCCCCAGTACGAGATGAACGGGACGCCGTCGACGTCGACGGCGACCCCGTTGCCCGAGCCGACGTCGTCCAGGAAGTCCACGACGTAGGGCACGAACCCCTGTCCGGATCCGAAGTCGACCGTGGCGGTGGGCGGTTCGCTGCACGAGGCGGCGAGGAGCGCGCCGGCGCACGCGAGCAGCAGCAGTCGCTTGGACACGTTGGCGCGAATCCTAGCAACCTTCGTCAAGCGCGCGGACCAACCCCAGCAGGCTCCGGCAGCTCGCTTCGCGCGGCCTCCGGAGCCTCGAGCGGCAGCCTCCCGAGCACCTCCGCGAGGAACCGGCCGGTGTACGAATCGGGCGAGGCGGCCACCGTCTCGGGCGACCCTTCCGCGACCACGCGCCCGCCCCCGTCACCTCCCTCGGGGCCGAGGTCCACGATCCAATCGGCCGTCTTGACCACGTCGAGGTCGTGCTCGATCACCAGCACCGTGTTGCCCGCGGACACCAGCTTCTGGAGCACCTGGAGCAGCTTGCGGACATCCTCGAAGTGCAGCCCCGTCGTGGGCTCGTCCAGGACGTAGATCGTGCGGCCGGTTGCTCGCTTGTGCAGCTCGGACGAGAGCTTGATGCGCTGAGCCTCGCCACCCGAGAGCGTGGGCGCCGGCTGCCCCAGCTTGATGTAGCCGAGCCCAACGTCCGAGAGGGTCTGCATGTGGCGCTTGATCGGCGGGATCGCGTCGAAGAACCCGAGGGCCTCGTCGACGCTCATCTCGAGGACGTCGGCGATCGAGCGACCCTTGTACCTCACCTCGAGCGTCTCGCGGTTGTACCGCCTGCCCTTGCACACCTCGCACGTGACGTAGACGTCGGGCAGGAAGTGCATCTCGATCTTGATCTGTCCGTCGCCGGCGCAGTTCTCGCAGCGGCCGCCGCGGACGTTGAACGAGAAGCGGCCCGGCTGGAACCCTCGGACCCGCGCCTCGGGGACCTGCGCGAACAGCTTGCGGATGTGGTCGAAGACCCCCGTGTAGGTGGCCGGGTTGGACCGTGGGGTCCGTCCGATCGGCGACTGGTCGATGTCGATCACCTTGTCGAGCAGCTCCCACCCGACCAGCCGCTTGTGCTTGCCCGGCAGCAGCCGTGACCGGTACACCCTCTGCATCAGCGCACGCAGCAGGACGTCCTGCACGAGGGTGGACTTGCCCGAGCCGCTCACACCCGTCACGCACACGAACAGCCCGAGCGGGATCCGGACGCTCACGTCCTGCAGGTTGTGCTCGCGCGCGCCCTCGAGGACGAGCCACTGGTCGCCGGGCGCGCGGCGGACCTGCGGGGTCGGGATCTGCCGCCGGCCCGAGAGGAACGCGCCGGTGAGCGATCCCTCGGCCTCCAAGAGGCCCTTCAGGTCGCCCGAGTAGACGATCTCGCCGCCGTGCTCGCCCGCCGCGGGCCCGATGTCGACGATGTGATCGGCCTCGAGGATCGTCGCCTCGTCGTGCTCGACGACGATCAGCGTGTTGCCGAGATCGCGCAGCCGCAGCAACGTGTCGATCAGTCGCCGGTTGTCCCGCTGGTGCAGCCCGATCGAGGGTTCGTCCAGGATGTAGAGGACGCCCACCAGCCCGCTGCCGATCTGGGTGGCCAGACGGATCCGCTGCGCCTCGCCCCCCGCCAGCGTGCCCGAGGGGCGCGCGAGCGAGAGGTAGTCGAGACCGACGTCGACCAGGAACCCCAGCCGGGCCCGGATCTCCTTCAGCAGACGCTCGGCGATCATCTCCTCGCGCTCGGAGAGCCCGAGGTCATCCACGAAGGCGAGCGTGTCGCGGATCGAGCGCGCGGTCAGCTGCGCGATGTGCTCGCCGCCCACGGTCACGGCCAGGCTCTCGGGCTTCAGACGCGCCCCGCCGCAGGCGCGGCAGGGGATCTCACGCATGAACTGCTCGAGCTTCTCCCGCTGTGCCTCGGAATCGGTCTCGAGGTAGCGGCGCTCGAGGTTCGGGACGATCCCCTCGTAGGTGGTGTGGTACTGGCGCTGACGCCCGTACCGGTTCTTGTACCGGACGAAGACCTGCTCCTCGGACCCGTACAGCACGGCCTCGCGGTGCCGCTTGGCGAGCTTCTTCCACGGCACGTCCAGCGAGAACCCGTCCGCGTCCGCGACGGCCTCGAGGACCCGGTACCAGTACTCCAGGGTGTTGCTCGCCCACGGCGCGAGGGCTCCCTCGCGGATCGAGAGGTCGACGTCGGGGACGATCAGCTCGGGGTCGACCTCGAGGCGGGTGCCCAGCCCGTCGCAGACCGGGCACGCGCCGTACGGCGAGTTGAACGAGAAGTTGCGGGGCGCGAGCTCGTCGAAGGACAGGCCGCAGAAGGTGCACGCGAGCGACTGCGAGAAGTTCTGGATCTCCTCGCCGCCGTCGTGGGTCTGGACCGCGATCGCCGCGATCCCTTCGGCCAGCTCGAGGGCTGTCTCGATCGAGTCCGCGACCCTGCGGCGGATGTCGGGCTTGGCGATCAGTCGGTCGACGACGACCTCGATCGTGTGCTTGTAGTTGCGGGGCAGCCGGATCGGCTCCGAGAGGTCCCGCACCTCTCCGTCGATCCGGGCGCGCGGGAACCCCTTGCGGGCCAGGTCGCCCAGGAGCTTCTCGTACTCGCCCTTGCGGCCTCGGACGATCGGCGCCAGGACCTGGAACCGGGTCCCCTCCGGGAGCTCCATCACCTGGTCGACGATCTGCTCGGGGGTCTGCCGGCCGATCGGCCGGCCGCAGTTCGTGCAGTGGGGGTGCCCGACCCGCGCGTACAGGACCCGGAGGTAGTCGTAGATCTCGGTGATCGTGCCGACGGTGGAGCGTGGGTTGCGCGAGGTCGACTTCTGGTCGATCGAGATCGCCGGGGAGAGCCCCTCGATGAAGTCGACGTCGGGCTTCTCCATCTGGCCCAGGAACTGCCGGGCGTACGACGAGAGCGACTCCACGTACCGCCGCTGGCCCTCGGCGTAGATCGTGTCGAAGGCGAGCGACGACTTGCCGGAGCCGGACAGGCCGGTGAACACGATCAAGCGGTCACGGGGGAGATCGAGCGTGACGTTCTTGAGGTTGTGCTCCCGGGCGCCGTGGATCACGAGTCGCTCGGTGCCCATACGACCCAGAGTCTACGAGGAGCCCGTGACACGCCGGTCCGGCGCCGGTTGCTAGGGTCCGGTCCCTCGGGCGAGGAGGTCGAAGACCGTGAGCGAGAGCACGACGCCGGGTGGTGGGATCGGCGACCTGGTGGTCGAGGACGTGCCCAGGGCCACCACGGGGACCACGCTGGGAGAGGTGCGGTCGCTGCTGCTCGGCCACCGTTCCGTCAACGCCCCGGCCGTCGCCGTCATGGACGGCGATCGGCTCGCGGGTCTGCTCGCGATCGAAGACCTCCTCTCCGCCCCGGACGCCGAGCGGACGGATGACCTCATGGACCCCGATCCGCCGCGAGCGCAGTCGCTCCTCGATCAGGAGGTAGCGGCCTGGCAGGTCGTCTCGGCGAACGAGCACACCGTGGTCGTGGAGGACCGAGACGGCCGGTTCATCGGGCTCGTCCCGCCCTATCGGTTGCTCGGCGTGGTTGCCGCCGAGCACGAGGAGGATCTGGCTCGGCTGGGAGGGTTCCTCCACGACACGTCCGAGGCGAGGCGGGCCAGCCGGGAGGCGGTGGCGAGGCGGCTGATCCATCGCCTTCCGTGGCTGATCGTCGGCCTGGTCGGCGCGCTGCTATCGGCCGTCATCGTCGCCGGCTACGAGCGGACGCTGACGCGCAACGTCGCCCTTGCCTTCTTCCTCCCCGGGATCGTCTACATGGCCGACGCGGTCGGGACCCAGACCGAGACCCTCGTGATCCGCGGGCTCTCGCTGGGCGTGTCGATCAGGGAGATCGTCCGCCGCGAGCTCCTCACCGGCGTGTTGATCGGCGCCTCCTTGGCGCTGGCGATCGTCCCGGTGGTCCTGTGGTGGTGGGGCGACGGGGAGATCGCCGTCACGGTCGGGCTGTCCTTGCTCGCCGCGAGCTCGGTGGCGTCCGTCGTCGCGATGGCGCTCCCCTCGTTCCTCGGGCGGGTCGGGGTGGACCCCGCCTTCGGGAGCGGACCGCTCGCGACCCTGATCCAGGACCTCTTGTCGATCGTGATCTACCTCGCGATCGCCGAAGCGGTCGTGGGCTGAGGGGTCGAGCTCGGTCCCGGACGCCTATCCTCCGCGGATGGACCGAGACCTCCGAGAGACGCCCCTGTACCGCGAGATCGAGGACGCCTACCGACGCGCGCTGGAGCCCGGCTTCGGCGGCTCGATGGGCGCGACGGACGTCCAACGCTCCCCCGACGGCCGGTGGCTCGCGTTCACCGGCTCCGTGCTGGAGAAGCTCGAGGGCCACCCGCACGGGCGCATCTTCCTCGTGCCGACCGACGGCTCCACAGAGGCACGTGAGATCACGCACGGCCCGAACGATGACGGGGCGCCCCGCTGGTCCCCCGACGGCCGGACGCTCACGTTCCTCTCGGATCGGGGCGAGGCAGGCAAGGTGCAGCTCTTCGCCCTGGATGCCGACGCGATCGGAGAGGCCCGGCAGCTCACGGCGTTCGAGGACGGCATCGCCGAGCAGCACGCGTGGTCGCCCGACGGCTCACGGATCCTGGTGATCGTCGCGGGGCCCGACGCCGAGCAGTCCGACGCGGTGGGGTCCGGCACGGTCGGCGCGGACCGCGACCTGCCGCCGTGGATCCCCGAGGTCGAGTCGTCCGATCGGCTCGAGCTCGCCCGCCGGCGACTGCTCGTCCTGGACGTCGCCACCGGCGTGGCCGAGCCGGCCGCGCCCGACGGGCTGAACGTCTGGGAAGCGTCGTGGTGCGGCGACGATCGGATCGCGGCGGTCATCTCCGACGCCCCGTTCGAGGACGACTGGTACGGGGCCCGTCTCAGCCTGATCGTCCCGGCGACCCGGACGTCGCGCACCCTGAGGGAGAGCGGCGTCCAGCTCGGTGGCGTCTCCGGGTCGCCGGACGGTTCCGTGATCGCGGTCGTGGAGGCCGTCTGCAGCGACCGCCTGGTGGTCGCTGGGGACCTCCTGCTGGTGGATCCCTCCGACGGCGAGGCCCGACCGGTGGACACCGCCGGCGCCGACGTCGCCGCCTGCAGCTGGGTCGACGATGGACGGCTGTCCGCGACCGCGATCCGCGGGTTGGACACCGTGGTCCTGGACGTCGACGCGAAGACGGCCACGGCACAGGAGCGCTGGGTCACCGACGAGGCGTGCGGGACGCTCTTCGTGGCCCCGCCCGTGCCCGTCGACGACGGGTTCGCGATCACGACCGAGTCCTGGCGCCGGCCTCCCGAGCTGATCGTGATCACGGACGAGGGCGAGCGCCGGAGCGTGGCCCCGAGCGCCCATGCCGGCACGGACCTCGTGACCTCGTGGATCGGGGATCGTCGGCGCCTGAGCTGGACGGCGCCGGACGGGCTCGAGATCGAGGGCTTGGTCACGCTGCCCGCTGGCGAGGGTCCCTTCCCGCTGATCCTGGCCGTGCACGGCGGCCCGGTCTGGGCCTACCAAGACCTCTGGCCCGGCGTGCTGATCGGTCAGCTCGCGGCCCGCGGGTACGCGATCCTGCAGCCGAACCCGCGCGGGTCGTGGGGACGAGGGCGTGCGTTCGCGGCGGCGGTCGTCGGGGATATGGGCGGCGCGGACGCCCGGGACATGCTCGCCGGCGTGGATCGGGTGGTCGCCGACGGCCTTGTCGACCCGGACCGGATCGGCGTGATGGGCGGCAGCTACGGCGGCTTCATGGCGGCCTGGCTCCCCTGCATCGACCCGCGCTTCAAGGCCGCCGTGTCGATCGCGCCGGTCACCGATTGGTACTCGGAGCGCTACGGGAGCAACCTGGGCGTCTGGTCCGCCGACTTCCTGGGCGGCGATGCCCACGCGCGGCAGGCCCACTACCACGAGCGGAGCCCGGTGCTGCGCGCCGCGACGAACCGCACGCCCACGCTCTTCACGGCCGGCTACAAGGACCGCGCCACGCCGCTCGGTCAGGCCGTCGAGATGCACCGCGCGCTGCGCGAACACGGCGTCGAGTCCGACGTCGCCCTCTACCCGCTCGAGGGGCACGGCGTCCGGACGTTCCCGGGCATCATCGACCTGTCGACCCGGACGATCGGGTGGTTCGAGCGGTTCATGCCCCCGGATCCGGCGAGCCGCTAGGCTGGCCGCCATGAGCCTGCGCGAGGAACTCGACGCCCTGCCGACGAAGGAGCTCCACGACCGCGCGATGGCGGTGGCGAAGCGCCGGCTGGACGTGGCCTACCTGTGGGACCTGATCAAGGCCCTCCCGGTGGCGGAGGAGATCGCCGGCGACGAGGAGCGCAGCAAGATGGACGTGATGCGTCCCCTCGCGCTGATCAACTCGCTCTACGACGCGGACGAGGGCCCCGTCGGCGAGGCCCTGCGGCCCTTCTACATCGACTACCTCGAGGAGCACGGCGGCCTGCACGGGTCGGCGGAGGACGTCGAGACGATCAACGAGCTCGACGACTCCGACGCGCCGTGAGCGCCGAGCGGGACCTGATCTCGTATCGCGACGAGTTCCCGGTCCTCGACCGGAAGACCTACCTGATCAGCGCGTCGCTGGGTCCGATATCGCGTCGCTCACGGGAGCGGCTCGACGCCTACGTCGACGCCTGGGCCACGAAGGGCGCGCCGGACCACGTGTGGTTCGAGGACATCTTCCCCGCGATGCACGACCTGAAGCGCACGTTCGCCGCCCTCGCCCGGTGCGATCCGCACGAGGTCGCGATCACGACCAACATCTCGATCGCGCTCTCGACGGTCGCGTCCTGCCTCGACTTCTCGGGCACGAGGCGCAAGGTGATCCTCTCCGAGCTCGACTTCCCGACCGACGGCCACGTGTGGCTGGCGCAGCGGCGGCGCGGCGCCGAGCTCGTGTGGCTACGGTCCGAGGACGGCCTCACCATCCCCACCGAGGCATACGACGCCGCGATCGACGAGGAGACCGCCCTCGTGATGGTGAACCGCGTGCTGTACCGCTCCAGCGCGATCGTCGACGCGAAGGCGGTCTGCGCGATCGCCCGCGAGCGCGGGGCGCTGTCGTTCCTGGACGACTACCACGGGATCGGGATCCTGCCGCTCGACCTGCACGATGTCGGATGCGACCTCTATACGGCCGGCACGCTCAAGTGGCTCTGCGGAGGCCCGGGCATGGCCTTCCTGTACGCGCGCCGAGACGTGATCCCGACGCTCGAGCCGGCCGTCACGGGCTGGTTCGGTACCGCGGACCCGTTCGCGTTCGACACCGAGCACCTGACGTACCACCGGACGGCGCGCCGGTTCGAGCACGGCACGCCGCCGGCGCCGGTGTTCCCCATCGCGCAGGGAGGCCTGGAGATCGTCGCCGAGGTCACGCCCGAGCGGATCCGCGAGCGTCAGGGCGAGCTGACGGACCACGTGATCGCGTGCGCCGACGAGGCCGGCCTGCCCCTGCGGACGCCGCGGGAACGCGATGCGCGCGGCGGCGTCGTCAACGTCGGCGTGGGTCAGGAGGCGGAGAGGATCTGCCACACGCTGCTCGACCGGGACGTCTGCACCGACTTCCGCGGGGACGGCCTTCGGATCAGCCCTCACTTCTTCAACACCGAGGCGGACGTCGACCGCTGCTTCGACGAGCTGCGCCGGCTCGTGTGAAGGCCGAGCTCCCAGGCTAGTCCGAGTCAGACTCCCGGGCCGTCACGGGAACGCGCTGCACCAGGTTGTTCGCCAGGCCGTGGTGGTTCCAGGGCTCGTCGAGCGGCTGCGCGCGGCCCCGGTCGTCCGTCGCTCGAACCACCAGCTCGTGCTCGCCGGGCTCCGCTTCCCAGGTCCACGACCATCGGCGCCAGGCGAACGGACCCGCCGGTCCGTCGAGCGCCGCCTCGGACCACGTCCGGCCCCCGTCGGCGCTGACGTCCACGCTCGCGATCGCACCCGAGCCCGACCACGCCCGGCCCTCGAGGACGACCGGTCCGGCGTCGACCGTCCGCGTGCGGGCGAAGAAGTCGGGGAACCCGGGCGGGATCATCAGGGCGCGCGGCTCCATCCGCGTCACGGGCACGCCCTCGTCCTCCTCCCGCTGGCGAAGGCGGTACGCCCACTGCTGGAACCCTTCGAACGGCTCGGCCACCGCCTCGATCCGGGTGAGCCATTTCACGCTGGTCATCCCGTACCAGCCGGGGACGAGCAACCGGACCGGGAACCCGTGCTGGGGCGGCAGCGGCTGGCCGTTCACCGCGTAGGCCAGCAACACCTCGTCCCGGAGCGCGTCCGCGACCGGCAGGCTGCGCTGGTAGTCGTGCTCGACGCCGCCCTGGGTCCCGTGATCCGCGCCCGTGAACACCAGCTCGACCGCGTCGTCGCGCAGCCCGGCCTCCCGAAGGATCGGGGCGAGCGGGGTCCCCGTCCACTCGGCCGTGCCCACCGCCTCGGCGAGCCACGGCTGGCTGAGCGGGCGCGGGTGCAGGCGCGCCCGGCCGTTGCCGGCGCACTCCATCGTGACCACGTGCGTGACGGCCGGGCGCGCCCGGAGGTCGTCGACGGAGAGCGAGACCGGTCGCTCGACGAGGCCGTCCACGGCGATCGTCCAGGCGACCCCGTCCGCGGGCGGGATGTCGAAGTGGATGAGGAGGTAGTGCATCCCGATCGGCGTGACGTCGTACCGGAGCCCCTCGAGCGGCATCCCGTGGTTGCGCGCCGCGAGCTGCAGCTCCTCGAGCGTGATCGCGTCGTCGGCCGCGATCGCGGCGGAGGGCTGCGGATCGAGCATCTCGGTCATCGGGTACTCCTCTCTTCAGCGGGTGGTGACCACGCGTCCGGCCCGCACCACCAGGATCAGGTCATCGAAGGCCGCGAGATCCCGCATCGGGTCCGCGCCCAGCGCGATCAGGTCGGCGGGCGCATCGGGGTCCAGCGGAGCCCGGATCATCGCGCCGAGGACTTCCTCGTTCGTCATCCCGGCCCCGGCCAGGAGCTCCGCCTCGCGCGCGTCGATGCCCGGCGGGATGCCGCCGTTCCCGAGGTCGGTGCCGTAGGTGACCTCGCCGCCGGCGGCTCGGAACCGGCGCAGGTTGTCCGTCGCGACGTCGAGCGACGACCCCGGGCCGTGGATGTGCAGCGTCGAGACGATCCGCATCCTGGCCGCGGCCGTCTCGACCACGGCATCGGGGAGCCGCTCGGTCCACGGGGCGTGCGCCAGCTCGTCCACCCCGGCGCCGAGCGCGCGCTCCACCTGACCCCTGCCCTGCGCGTGCGCGGTGACGGGCAGCTCGCGGCGGTGGGCCTCGTCGCAGATCGCCGCGAGCTCCCCGTCGGTCGGCGTCGGCCCCGCCTCTGCGTTCAGCGAGACCTTGATCGCCGTCGCGCCGCGCGTGGCGAGCTCGGCCACGGTCGCCGTGGCGTCCTCGGGCCCGGTCAGCTCGCGGCCCGTCCCCGCGGGACCCCAGCCCGCCCGCGTCGGGTACCCGCCGTGCCCGGTGAGCATCGGACCGGCCGCCCGCACGAGGGGACCGTTGAACGTCGGCAGCTCGGAGGCGTCGGCCAGCTCGAAGATCGGATCGGCCGGCCAGGCCAGGTCGCGCACGGCCGTCACGCCGCGCCGCAGCACGGCCACGGGATCGGACAGCTCGATGTGGACGTGGCGGTCCGCGACCGCGGGCATCAGGAAGCCGTCGACGTCGAGCTCCTCGTCGGCGGCGCCGACGGGCGTCGCGGGGCCTGCGTAGGTCACGACCCCGTCCTCGCACACCACCTGTGCGTCGTGGACCAGCCGGCCGGGTCCGAGCCAGGCGGCGGCCGCCCGGATCGAGACGATCACGCGACGACCCCGGCGCTGCGGAGCGCCTTCAGCTCCTTCCGGAGGTCGACCACCTCGTCCCGCAGGCGCGCCGCGTACTCGAACCGGAGCTCCTTCGCCGCCTGGTGCATCTCCTCCTCCAGGCTCTGGATCAGGCGCTCGAGCTCTTCCTGCGGCATCTCGGGGTGGGTGGCCTTGCGGCGGCGCTCCTTCTTCGGCGTCGGCGCGTGCTTCGGGTCGTCGGCGAGCGCGAGCAGGATGTCGGTGACCCGCTTGCGCACGGTCTGCGGGTCGATCCCGTGCTCGACGTTGTATGCCTCCTGGATCTTGCGGCGGCGCTGCGTCTCGCTGATCGCGTGCTTCATCGAGTCGGTGATCTGGTCCGCGTACATCAGCACCGTGCCGTCGACGTTGCGCGCCGCGCGGCCGATCGTCTGGATCAGCGACGTCTCGGAGCGCAGGAACCCCTCCTTGTCGGCGTCGAGGATCGCCACGAGCGACACCTCCGGGAGGTCCAGGCCCTCACGGAGCAGGTTGATCCCCACCAGCACGTCGAACTCCCCCAGCCGGAGGTCCCGGACGATCTCGATCCGTTGCAGGGTGTCGACCTCGGAGTGCAGGTAGCGCACGCGGATCCCCATCTCGACGAGGTAGTCCGTGAGGTCCTCCGCCATCTTCTTCGTGAGCGTGGTGACCAGGATCCGCTGGTCGTTCTCGGCGCGTCGGCGGATCTCCTCGATCAGGTCGTCGACCTGGCCCTTCGTGGGGCGGATCTGGACCTCGGGGTCGATCAGGCCGGTGGGGCGCACGATCTGCTCGACGACACGCGTCGATACGCGCAGCTCGTACGGGCCGGGCGTCGCGGACATGAACGCCACCTGATCGACGCGCTCGACGAACTCGTCGAACCGTAGGGGCCGGTTGTCGATCGCGCTGGGGAGCCGGAACCCGAACTCGACGAGGGTGCTCTTGCGCGAGAGGTCGCCCTCGTACATCCCGTGGAGCTGGGGCACGGTCACGTGGGACTCGTCGATCACGACGAGGTAGTCGTCGGGGAAGTAGTCCAGCAGCGTGTACGGCGCCGTGCCGGCGGCCCGGCCGTCGATGTGCCGCGAGTAGTTCTCGATCCCGGAGCAGAAGCCGACCTCGCGGAGCATCTCGAGGTCGTACGTGGTGCGCATCCGCAGCCGCTCGGCCTCGAGGAGCTTGCCCTGATCCTGCAGCTCGGCCAGGCGCTGCTGGAGCTCCTCCTCGATCGTGACGACGGCTCGCTGCATCCGCTCGTCGCTCGCCACGTAGTGCGACGCCGGGTAGATCATCGTCTCGGCCACCTGATCGAGCAGCTCGCCGGTGAGCGGATCGAACCGGGTGATCCGCTCGATCGTGTCCCCCCACCATTCGATCCGGTACCCGACCTGCTCGTACGTGGGGAAGACCTCGAGCGTGTCGCCCTGGACGCGGATCGTGCCGCGCGCCCGGCTCATCTGGTTGCGCTGGTACTGGATGTCGATCAGCCGCTGGATCGCGAAGTCGAGAGGGATATCCACGCCGACGATGGGGCGGAGCAGCTGCCCCTCGTACTGCTCGGGCGAACCGAGCCCGTAGATGCAGGACACGCTGGCCACGACCAGGACGTCGCGCCGGGTGAGCAACGATGCCGTGGCCGAATGCCGGAGCCGTTCGATCTCGTCGTTGATCGAGCTGTCCTTCTCGATGTAGGTATCGGTCTGCGGGATGTACGCCTCGGGTTGGTAGTAGTCGTAGTAGCTCACGAAGTACTCGACGGCGTTCTCCGGGAAGACCTCGCGGAACTCGTTCGCGAGCTGGGCCGCGAGCGACTTGTTCGGCGCGATCACGAGCGTCGGCCGCTGCAGCCGCTCCACCGCGTGGGCGATCGTGAACGTCTTGCCGGTCCCGGTCGCGCCGAGCAGCGTGACGTACGGCTCGCCGGCCGCCAGGCCCTCGGTCAACCGGTCGATCGCCGCCGGCTGGTCGCCGGCGGGCCGGAACTCCGACACGATCTTGAAGGGGGGCATCCCCCTCATCCTAGGGGGCCCGGCCGACAGCGGCGCCGGCGCGCCGAGGCCCGTCGGGACCCCGATTCACGAGCAGCGTTCGAGCATCAACGGGAGGACGCGCAGGCCCGTCGCGTTGAACCGGTACCCGACCGCCCACTGGTGCGCCGCGACGCCGTCGATCGCCGCAAGCCCGTTGTCGCTCGCCCCCACGTGCTGCGTCGGCGCGACCGTCCAGGCCGACCCGTTCCAGCGCTGGATCTGCGTGGCGAGCCGCTGCTCCGCGACGTCGAGCCAGGACCCGGCGGCCCAGGCCTCGAACGACCCGACGGCGACGACGTCCGACAGCCCACCGTTCCCGCTCGGGTTCGACGTGGGCTCGACCGCCCAGGCCGATCCGTCCCAGCGTTCGGCCAGACCCTTGAGGCCGCGGCTCCCGACGGCCACGACCTCGTCCGTCGCCACCGCGGACACGCCCGACAGATCAACGTCCCGTGCCGAGACGCCCGGATCGATGCTCGGCACGCGCCGCCAGGATGCCCCGTCCCAGTGCACCGTGAGCGTCCGGCTCACGAACGCCTTCGTCCGCCAAGCGCCGACGGCCCAGACGTCGTCCGCCGAGACCGCGGCGGCATCGGCCAGGCCGTTGGGCCACGGTCCCTTGTTCGGACTCGACACGACGGACCACGACGTCCCGTCCCAATGCAGGATCAGCGTGCGCTCGGGCCCGCCCTGCCCGGACGTGCTGCCGACCGCCCAGACGTCGTCGGCCGCGATCGCGACGACGCCGCTCAGGACGCCCGTCCTCGGGTTCCCGGCGTTGGGCGTCGCCACGGTGCTCCAGGTCGAGCCGTCCCAATGCGACGCGAAGGTGCGGGAGAGGTTGTTCGGGATCGTCTTCGTGCCGACGGCCCATACGTCGTTCGGTGCGGAGCCCGTGACCGCCAACAGGGCGGTCCCCTGCGACGTGCCCGGGTACGGGACCGTGACGTCGGTCCACGCGGATCCGTCCCAGCGGAGGGCGTACGGGACGCTCGTCCGGACGTCGGTGTCGAAGCGGCTGCCTACCGCCCAGGCGGCGGAGGTCGAGAGCGCATCCACCCCGAACAGCTCGCCGGTCCCGGGACCGAGCGGTGGCAGCGCGGCCCGTGTGAACGAGGACGGTCCGCACGCGGCGCGCGTCCGGCCGCCGTCCCGGCGCGCCCCGGCGACGACCGGCGTCAGCACGAGCGCGGCGGTCGTCGCCAGCGCCACCGTCGACGTCACGATCGCGGCGCGTCGCACCGCCCCCTCCTCACATCCGTCCCGCGGCGATGATCCGCTGCAGGAACCGCTCCGTCCGCTCGT
The DNA here is from genome assembly GCA_036555125.1 of Actinomycetota bacterium. Taxonomy (GTDB): domain Bacteria; phylum Actinomycetota; class UBA4738; order UBA4738; family HRBIN12; genus DATBLY01. Next base: position 18,478 of record DATBLY010000134.1, read on the forward strand.
GCTGCGGTTCGCGGAAGATCCGCTCCGGCGGCCCCTCTTCCAGGATGACCCCGTCGTCCAGGAAGCACACGCGGCTCGCGATGTCGCGGGCGAACCCCATCTCGTGCGTCGCGATCAGCATCGTCATGCCGCCCGCGGCCAGCTCCCGGATCACGTCGAGCACCTCGGCCACCAGCTCCGGGTCGAGCGCGCTCGTGACCTCGTCCAGCAACATGATGTCCGGCCGCATCGCGAGCGCGCGCACGATCGCGACGCGCTGCTGCTGTCCGCCGGACAACCGGTCCGGGTACTCGTCGGCCTTGTCGGCCAGGCCGAACCGGCCGAGGAGCTCCGTGGACCGCTCTCCCGCCTCCGCGTCCGACAGACCGAGCACCCGGCTCGGCGCGAGCGTGACGTTGCGGCGAACGGTCATGTGGGGGAACAGGTTGAACGACTGGAACACGATCCCGATCCGCCGTCGGATCCGGTTCACGTCGACCCCGGGCGCCGTGATCTCCTCCCCCTCGATCACGATCCGCCCCGCGTCGATCGGCTCCAGGAGGTTGACGCAGCGGAGCAGCGTCGACTTGCCGGAGCCGGACGTCCCGATGAGGCAGACGACCTCGTGCTCGGCGACGCTGAGGTCGACGCCGCGCAGCAC
>DATBLY010000159.1:0-10014 GCA_036555125.1 Actinomycetota bacterium
CGGAACGTGCCCGACGACGTGATCGAGCTGGTCGGGCGGACCGGCGGCGTCATCATGGTGACGTTCGTGCCGACCTTCGTGGCGCCGGAGGGCGCGGAGGCGAACCGGCGGCAGCTCGCGGAGGCCACCCGCATCAAGCGCGAGCACGCTGAGGATCCGGTGGCGCTCCGGGACGCGATGGCCGTCTGGTGGGAGGGGCTCGAGGAGGTGCCCGCCACCGTGCAGCAGGTCGCCGACCACGTCGACCACGTCCGGGCGGTCGCGGGCGTCGACCACGTCGGGATCGGGGGCGACTACGACGGGGCCGGCGCGATGCCGGAAGGGCTCGAGGACGTCTCCGGCTACCCGGCGCTGTTCACGGAGCTCGCGGCCCGCGGATACACGGACGACGAGCTCCGGGCGATCGCCGGCCGGAACACGCTCCGGGTGATGCGGGAGGCCCAGCGGGTCTCCGCGCAGCGCGCCTAGCCGGACACCGCGACCGGGCGCACGGGTGGCGGGGTGTTCCGGCTCTTCGTGAACCGCACCGTGCCGTCGATCGCGGCGACGGCCACCGCCGGCGTGTCGCCGATCGCCAGCGCACCGAGCGCGTCGGCGGCCTGCGAGCCGAGCGGCGCGTCGACCACCAGCAGGTCCGCCTCCCGACCGGGCGCGATCACGCCCGTGCCCAGCCGGTGCAGGGCCGCGACGTTGCCGGTCGCGGCCGCGACGGCGAGCGCCGGGTCGACGTCCGCCAGCGAGGCGATCCACGACATCGTGCGGAGCATGCCGAGCGGCTGGGCACCAGAGCCGGCGGGGCTGTCGGTGCCGATCACGAGCCGGTGCCACTCGTGCCGGCGATCGGCCAGGGCGGCCACCTCGGCTGCCGCCTTCACGTTGCCGTTGTGGACGATCTCGACCCGCGCGTCCGTCTCGTCGAGGATCCGCTCGACGTGGTCGATCGGGAGCGCCGTCGGGCCCCCGTTCACGTGGCCGGCGACGTCCGGCCGGACCGTCACGACGAAGTCCGCACCGACGATCCCGCTCCCGGGGATCGACGCTCCACCCGTGTGGACCATCACGCGCATGCCGTTCGCGTGCGCCCACCGGGTCATCTCCGCGGCGGTCTCGGGGTCCTTCACGCCCGAGATCCCGATCTCGCCGACGAGCTCGACGCCGGACGCGGCCATCTCGGCGAAGTCCGCCTCGGTCAGCCCCGGCTCCAGCAACACGGCGCCGGCGTGCACCTTGACGCCCGACGGACGCAGGTTCGCGAACGATCGGGCGGCCAGGATCGCGAGCGCCTTCACGCCCGCGGGGTCGGTGGGACGGCCGGGGGTGTGCGGCTCACCCGCCGAGATCATCGTGGTCGTCCCCCCGTGCAGGTACGAGTCGATGAAGTTCACCTGGAGCTGGCGCGGCGTGAAGTCGCCGAGCACCGGGTGCGTGTGGTCGTCGCAGAAGCCGGGCATGGCGGTCGCGCCCGCCGCATCCACGACGGTCGTCAGGTCCGCAGCATCCAGGTCTCCCTCGGCCCCGACGCCCACGACCGTCCCGTCCCGCACGACGATCGCGTCGCCTTCGACGGTGGGCTGGTCGACGTCGCCCGTGACGATCGCGCCGAGGTTGCGGATCAGGAGGTCGCTCATGCTCAGCGCAGGCCGTCCTCGCCGACGGCCTCGGACACCTGGAGCCCGCCCACGCGCGGGAGCGGACGGCCGCCGTCGGTGACCGCGACCGCGATCACCAGCTCGTCGGCGGCGGGCGCGTCGGCGATGTGGAGCTCGACCGCGTCGAAGTGGCTCCGGACGAACGCCGCATCCTTGTAGTGGAGCGGGATGTCGAGCGTCGCGCCGGGACCGCCGCGCTTCTTCGCCGACGGGATGATCGCGGTCCCGCCGCCGACCGCCGCCCGCAGCGGTGCCCCGAACTCCGGGTGGAGCATCGCCGCGACGTGCTCCAGCTCGCCCGCGGTCCCCACGATGCCGCCTTTGCCGTAGCTGTGCACCGGCTTGCCGCCGAGCTGGGCGACCGCGACCGCGCCCAGCGTCTCCGAGAGCTCGACGCTCGCGCCGACGAGCTCGCTCAGGTCCTCCACGTAGCGTCCGGCGAACGGGTTGCGCAGCACCGCGGCCGCGATCACGCGGCGGATCGGCGGCTCGACGACCTGCGCCGCCTCGAGTCGGATCTCCTCGAACGTCGTGACGATCTTGCGGATGTCCGTGGATCTCACCCCCTACCGAGGCGCGCGCGACCCGAACCCGCCGGACGCTAGCACGGGCTCCGATGGCCCGCGACCCGCGCTCCCGTCGGGCAGGCCCACCGTGCGGATCCGCTCGTCCAGGCACAGGACCGCCGCGACGATCAGCCCACGCGACCGCATCCGCTCCGCCTGCGCGACGCCGTGCGCGAGGGCCCGGTCGACCTCGTCGGGGCCTAGCGGCCCGACCTCCGCGGTCACCTCCCGCCCGCCCAGATCGGAGTCGGGCTCGAGCTCCGCGGCCGGCACCCGGCGGATCGCCGGATGGCCGGGCAGGTCGACGGCGTTCGCGATCACGGTCGCGGCCGCGTCCGCCCGCGCCGCGTCCGCGGCGAGGACCGTCACCGCGTCGGCGATCCCGAGCGAGAAGCTCCGGCCGTGGCGACCGCTCGTCGCCACCCCCCGGACCGGATCGCTCGCGACGATCGTCGTCTTGCCCGCCAGCACGGGCCGCCGAGGCACCGCCACGAGACCGACGTCGAGCCGCTCCCCCGGCTGCAGCAGCAGGGCGATGTCGCCCCCGTCGTTGACGTAGGCGCGTCGCAGCTCGCCGCCCGCGGCGAGCGCGGCGCAGATCTCGTCGGCGACCGCCCCGGCGACCGCCGCCATCGGCGTGATGAAGATGTCCGCCGAGAAGGGCCGGACGGCGTCGGCCATCCGCCGCGCCACCGGACCGGTGGGCTCGGCGGCGCGCTGCTCGGGCAGCGGGCGACGCAGGGCCGGCAGCTCGGCGACGAGCTCGTCGAGCAGCGGCTGGAACCGGTCCCACGCCCGGCGGTAGCCCGCCGCCACGGCAGCCGGCTCGCCGAACGCCTCGATCACGAGGTCGATCGGTCCGTGCTGCAGGTGCAGGCGGCTCCCGTCGGGCGTGGTGGCCGCGATCGGCCCGTCGCGACGCGCGGCGCCGCTCATCCGCGCCGCACGTCGGGCCTGGCGAGGACGTCGCCGATCGGGACGACGGCGTCCATGTGCCCGCCGAGCGCCGCGTAGTCGTCCAGCCGCATCGTGAACTCGAGCGGCGCCACGAGCGCGGGCGTCGGCACGTAGCCGAAGGCGCCCGGCGGGACGCGCGTCACGTCGACCATGAACGTGATGCCGCCGCCCGGCCAGACGTAGACGGGAGCGCCGCCGCAGGTCACCCGCGTGAGCGTCCGGTTCACCGATCGCGTGAGCGCCACGGGGTTGACGGTCGCGCCCGCCCGGAGGGAGCCGCCCGCGCCGGCCATGAACAGCACCGAGGTCATCGCCGGCTCGCAGTTCTCGGCGATCCGCTCGACCGACAGGCGCAGGTCGTCGGGGAGCGGACGCGGCACGGGCCGGAGCTCGTCGTCGAGCACGAAGTACGCGTGGTGCTCGCCGGTCGTCCCGATCATCAACAGCGTCAGGCCAGGACGCGCCACCGCGGGGTCGAAGGCGTCCAGGATCGACAACGGGTCCTCGATGTCGGTCCCACCCCAGCCGGTCCCCGGGTTCGCCACGTTGAAGTACCGACCCGGGGTCGACCGACGGCCCTTCACGCGGATCCCCGTCGCCGGGATCTCCAGGTAGCGCCCCGCCTGATGCTCGGACAGGACCCCGGTGATGTGATCGTCGACGACGACGACCTCGTCCACGTGCCCGAACCACTGCTTCGCGAACATCCCGATCGTGGCCGAACCGCATCCGACGCGCATGCGCTCCTCGACCACGCCGTTGATGCGCGGCGGCTGCCCGGCCTGCAGCACCAGGTCGGCGCCGTCTTCGACCGACAGCTCCACCGGTTCCACGTTGCACAGCGCCAGCAGCGCCTCCATCGTGACGACGCCCTCGCGCTTCGAGCCGCCGGTCAGGTGGTTCACGCCTCCGAGCGACAGCATCTGCGACCCGTACTGTCCCGTCGTGACGTGTCCGACCGGCTCGCCGCGGGCGCGCACGACCTGCCGCTCCGCGCCGACGTGGCGGTCCGTGTCGATCTTCACGTCCACGCCGCAGTAGCTGAAGATCGCCTCAGTCACCACGGTCACGGTGTCGACCCCGTCGATCCTGGCCGAGACGATGAAGGGCGCCGGCTTGTAGTCGGGGTACGTCGTCCCCGAACCGGCGCCGGTGACGAACACGTCTCCCGCGGGTACGAGCTCGCCCTCCCAATCCCCCTCGCGTGCGGCGAACGGGACCACGGCGCCGCCCTGCTCCCGCGTCCGCTCCAGCACGAGCAGCGGGTCGACGCGCACGAGCAGCCCGTCGACGTTGCCGTACCGGTCGCAGGACCCCGTCCGGCCGGGCTTGATCACGCACCGGATCGGGCACGCGTCGCACGTGACGGTGTCCTGGCTCATCGAGCGGCCCCCGCGGCGATCGCCGCCAACACCCGGTCGGGCGTGGCCGGGAGCCGACGGACCCCCGAGCCGACGGCGTCGCGGATCGCGTTCAGGATCGCCGGCGCGGTGGGGACGAGGGCGTGCTCCCCGATCCCCTTCGCGCCGTACGGCCCAACGGGGTCGCCCGACTCGACGAGGATGCAGACGACCTCGGGGACGTCGCCGATCGTCGGGATCAGGTAGTCGTGCAGGTTCTCGTTCCGCCCCGGGACGAACTCCTCCATCAGCGCCATGCCGATCCCCTGCGCGACGCCCCCCGCGATCTGGCCCTCGATCAGCGTCGGGTTCACGGCGCGGCCCACGTCGTGCGCCGCCGTGACGCGCAGGAGGTGCACGAGCCCGAGCTCGAGGTCGACCTGCACCTCGGCGAGATGCGCCCCGAACCCGAACTGCGCGTACGGCTCGCCCTGGCCGTTCGCGTCGAGCGCCACCGTCGGAGGATCGTAGGTCGCGCTGCTCGTGGCCACCATGCCGTCGTCGCCCGTGAACAGCGTCCGCAGGTCCAACGACCGCGTCGTGCCGCGGTCGCGGGTGATCAGGCGGGGCCCGTCGAGCTCGAGATGGGCGGCCTCCGACGCATCGGCGAGCACCAGCAGCCGGCTGCGCAGCCGGCTCCCCGCCAGGAACGCGGCGTTGCCGGAGACGAACGTCTGGCGCGATGCCGAGCTCTTGCCGGCGTCGGGCGTGACGTCGGTGTCGGCGCCGACCAGGTCGATGCAAGCCACCTCGACCCCGATCGCGTCCGCGCAGATCTGTGCCAGCACGGTGTTCGCGCCCTGGCCCATGTCGACCGCTCCCTGGAACAGGATGATCCGGCCGTCGTCCCGCAGACCGACCCGGATCGTCGAGGGGTTCGGGAGCGCGGTGTTCCCACACCCGTACCACATGCCGGCCAGGCCGAACCCACGGCGGCGCGCCGGACCTCGGATCGCGTTCGCCTCCACGGCCGCCTCGCGTGCCCGCGCCCAGTGGGGTCGCAGCGCGTCGAGGCAATCGCGGAACCCGACCCCGGCCTCGAACACCTGGCCGGTCACCGTCGGCTGCCCCGCGACCAGGGCGTTCTTGTAGCGGAACTCCAGGCGATCCATCCCGACGGCGTCGGCGAGCTCGTCGAACAGGCACTCCTGGGCGATCGTGGACTGGGGGACGCCGAACCCGCGGAACGCTCCGGCCGGCGGCCCGTTCGTATGCACGGCGACGGTCCGCGCGCGGTACGCGTCGTAGCGGTACGGCCCGCCCGCGTGCACCGGGACGCGGTTCGCGACCGTCGGCCCCCACGATGCGTACGCCCCGGTGTCGAACTCGCCGAGGAAGTCCATCGCCACCAGACGACCGTCACGGGTCGCCCCGATCCGCGCGTGCATCCGCGCCGGATGCCGCTTCGTCGTCGAGGCCATCGACTCGGGTCGCGTGTACGTGAGCCGCACCGGGCGCTCGAGCTTCCAGGCCGCGAGCGCCAGGTACGGCTGCACGGAGAGATCGAGCTTGCTCCCGAACCCACCCCCCACCGCGGTCGGCTCGATCCGCACCGCACCGTCGGGCAGCCCCAGGATCGCCTCGAGCTCGACCCGATCCATGTGTGGGGACTGGGTGGTCACCCGGACCTCGACCCGATCCCCCACGCGCAGGGCGGACCCGGCCTCGGGCTCGATGTAGGCGTGCTCGACGAACACCGTCTCGAAGCGGCCCTCCACCTCGACCACGGCCCCGTCGAACGCCGGCCCCAGATCGCCCCGTTGGACGAGACCCCGGATCAGGACGTTGCCTTCCCGGCCGGGGTGGATCAGCGGTGCCCCGTCGGTACCCGCGTCGTCGATCGACAGCGCGGCTGGCAGCTCGGTCCAAGCGATGGGGAGGTCCGACGGATCGAGCGACGCCATCGCGTCGGCGTCGCCCACGATCATCGCCACCGCCTCGCCGCGGAAGCGCACCTCGCCCTCGGCGAACACCGGCTGGTCGGCGAACGAGGGGATCACGCCGAACCGGTTGCGTCCGGGGACGTCCGCGGCGGCGTAGGCGGCGACGACCCCCGGGTGCGACGCGACGAAGGCGCCGAGGTCCCCGAGCTCGAACGCGGCACGGTGGTACGGGGAGCGAACGATCCGGATCTCGAGCGCCGCCTCGGGCGGCTCGTCGGCCCCGAACGCCTCCGACCCGTCGACCTTCCGTGGTCCATCGACGCGCGCGAGGCGATGACCGACCGCCTTCCCGGCCGGCGGCGGCGCCTCGCCCTCCTCGTCCGACGGATCGACGGTCATCACCGCCGCGAGGATCGACCGGTAGCCGGTGCACCGGCAGAGCACGCCGCCCAACGCGTCCTTCACCTGGGTCTCCGTGGGACGCGGTTCGTTCCGCAGCAGCGCCGCAGCCGACACGAGCATCCCCGGCGTGCAGATCCCGCACTGCGCGGCGCCGGCGCGCAGGAACGACGCCTGCAGCGCCGCGACCTCTCCCGACGCGTGGAGCCCCTCGAGGGTCTCCACGCGTCGCCCGCCCAGACGGCCGACCGGCACCATGCAGGCGCAGATCGGCTCGCCGTCGAGCAGGACCGTGCAGGCCCCGCAGTCCCCCGACTCACATCCGACCTTCGTGGCCGTGAGCGAGAGCCGATCGCGCAGGAAGTCGGTCAGGCGCATCGCCGATCGCGGCGCCTCGACCCGTGCACCGTTCACGTCGAACACGACCGACGCGCTCACCCGGGCTCCCCTCCGCACGCCGCCAGCGCCCGGGTCACCAGGATCGAGGCGGCATCCAGACGGTACGCGGCGGTCGCCCGCACGTCGTCGATCGGCTCGAGGACCGACAGGTGTTCGCGGATCGTCGCGTTCGAGATCTCCTCGACCGCCACGGCCGGACGGTCCAGGAGCTCGTCCTCCAGCGCTCGGATCCGCCGCGCCACCGGGGAGCAGGCGCCCACCGCGATCCGCGCCACCTCCACGCGGCCATCCGGACCGATCCCGACCGCGGCGGCCACCATCACCACCGAGATCACGAGGAAGCTCCGGAGGCCGAGCTTGCGGAACGCCGAGCGCGTCCCCTCGAGCGTCGGGACCACCACCGCGGTCAGCAGCTCGTCGGACCGCAGCGCCGTCTCGCGGTAGCCGGTCAGGAACGCCTCGAGCGGCAGGACCCGAACGCCCGCGCGCGAGGTCAGCTCCACCGATGCCTCGAGCGTCAGGAGCGGCGGGACCCCGTCGGCCGCGGGCGACGCGTTGCACAGGTTGCCGCCGACCGTCGCAGCGTGCTGGATCTGGATCCCGCCCACCTCGCGAGCGGCCGCACGGAGGCCGTCGAAGCAGGATGGGAGGTCCGCGGCCGCGAGGTCCGCCCAGCGGGTGAGGGCGCCGATCCGGAACGCGTCGCCGTCGCGAGCGATGCCTCGGAGCTCGGTGAGCCCGCCGATGTCGAGCAGCGGATCGGGCAGCGGACGCCCCACGTGTTGCGCATAGATGTCGGTGCCGCCGGCCAGCACCGAGACCCCCCCGGCTCGCATCTCGACGGCGGCCGCGAGGTCGTCCGGAACCAGGTAGTCGACGGCCCAGCCCTCCCCGATCGCCCTGTGGCCAGCAGGATACCGACGGTTCCCCCACCGCGTGCGACCTTCCGCGCGCTTGACAACGGCGGCGGCGGGCCTCTACGTAGGCCCCCGTGCCGACGAACCGGACGAAGCGGATCCTCCAGGACGGCGGCGTCGCCCTCGGAGTGATGATCTTCGAGATGGCGACGACCGGCGTCGGCCGCATGGCTGCCGGTGCCGGCGCCGACTTCGTCCTGCTCGACATGGAGCACACGGGGTGGTCGCTCGACCGGGTCGGGCCCGTGCTCGGGTCCATGCGCGCCGACGACGTGACGCCGCTCGTGCGGGTCCCGGCCATCCTCCCGCACCTGATCGCCGGCAGCCTCGACGCGGGAGCGCTCGGCGTGATGCTGCCGATGGTCGCCGACGAGGGGCAGGCCGCGGCGGCCGTCCGGGCCGCGCGGTTCCCGCCGGAGGGATCACGCGGATACGGACTCCTCTACCGCGACCAGGCGCATCCGGACGGGATGGGCGCCACGACGCGTTCGGCGAACGACGAGACCATGGTGATCGTCCAGATCGAGACGGTCGACGCCCTCGATCGGGTCGAGGCGATCGCCCGGACCCCGGGTGTGGACGTCGTCTGGATCGGGCAGTACGACCTCTCCGCTTCGATGGGCATCCCCGGCGACTTCGACCACGAGCGGATGCGCGACGCGGACGAACGGGTGGTCGCTGCCTGCCGCGATCACGGGCGCGCGGCCGGCATGCTCGCCAGCGATCCCGCACACGCGGGCTCGCTCGTCGAGCGAGGCTTCCGGTGCGTCGCGGTCACGAGCGACCTCCAGCTCTTCGATGGTGGGTTGTCGCGCGCGCTCGAGGCCGCGCGTCGAGCGCGCTGATGCCGCTACGCGTGGGTGTGCAGCTCCCCGAGGTCGAGCGCGACGTGCGCTGGCCCGAGTACGTCGCGATGGCGCGCGCCGCAGAGGAGGTGGGGTTCGACTCGATCTGGGTGGGCGATCACCTGCTCTACCGGGACGACGGGCGCCCCGAGCGCGGTCCGTGGGAGGCGTGGACGCTGCTCGCGGCGCTCGCCGCGGCCACCGAGCGGGTGCGGCTCGGCCCGCTCGTCGCGTGCGCCGCCTTCCATCCTCCGGGCCTGCTCGCCAAGATGGCGGCCACGATCGACGAGCTGAGCGGGGGCCGGTTCGTCCTCGGGCTGGGAGCGGGGTGGAACCGGACCGAGTTCGACGCCTTCGGGATCCCGTTCGACCACCGCGTCTCCCGGTTCGAGGAAGCCTTCGCGATCGTCCGCGGGCTGCTCCACGGCGAGCGCGTCACGCTCGACGGACGCTTCCATCGGGTCGACGACGCCGTGCTGCTCCCCGAGCCCGCGCGACGGCCGACGCTGATGATCGGAAGCGACGGCGAGCGGGTCCTGCGCATCGCGCTCCCCCACGTCGATGCCTGGAACACGTGGTACGACCGCTACGGGAACACGCCGGAGGGGTTCGCGGCGCTCAACGGACGCATCGACGACGCGGCGGCTCGCGCGGGACGTGACCCACGCGACATCACGCGGAGCGCATGCGTCCGCGTGGTGCTGGATCGCTCGGTCGACGAACGCCCGATCGATCCGGCGTGTCCCCCGCTCGAGGGGTCCTCCGAGCGGATCGTGGACGGCCTCCGAGCGATCGGCGAGGCGGGAGCCGACGAAGTGATCCTGGTCGTCACGCCGATCGACGAGCGGTCGATCCGGGAGCTCGGCGCGGTGCTCGACCCGCTCGGGAACCCGCGACCCGGCCCCTGAGTCGCGGGCGGCGCGCCCCGCGGCTAGGCCTCGCAGGCCTCGAGCGTCTCTCCCGAGACGCACGTGTCCGTGCCGTTCCCGCCGGCGAGGG